>NZ_JAMYSN010000007.1:0-266703 GCF_040321955.1 Mesorhizobium sp. M0217
AACATGCTGGAGCGGCTCAACGAGGAAATCCGCCGGCGCACCTATGTCGTGCGCATCTTCCCCAATACCGAAAGCTGCCTGCGCCTGGTCAGGGCGTTGGCCGTCGAGACCAATGAAAACTGGATGGAGGCCAACCGATACATCAACATGGACGACCTGCGCGAGCACAAGAAGCTCGCTCTGCGCCAAGCCGCATGACCAGCATCATGGCCGCCCCTTTTTGCAGAACTTGACGCACACAACCGGATAGAATGCCCTGCCCGCGATAGGCTCTACCCGAACAGCTGATCCAGAATCCTGCCCTCCAGCCTGGCAAGCTCGACCGAACCACGCCGGCGCGGCCGCGCCACCGACACGTCGAGATCGAGCGCGATGCGGCCCTCGTCGATCACCACCACCCGGTCGGCGAGCGCAACCGCCTCGGCGACGTCATGCGTCACCAGCACGGCGGTGAATTTTTGCTCCAGCCAGATACGTTCCAGAAGCTGCTGCATTTCGATGCGGGTCAGCGCATCGAGCGCGCCGAGCGGCTCGTCGAGCGCCAGGATCCGAGGCTGTCCGATCAGTGCACGCGCCAGCGCCACGCGCTGCTTCTGGCCGCCCGACAGCACCGAGGGCCATTCGTCGGCGCGGTCGGCGAGGCCGACTTCACCCAGGATGGCGAGCGCGCGCCGCCTGGCTTCCGCACCGGTGGCAAGCCCGGTCAGCCCGACCTCGACGTTTTTCACCACGCTGGCCCAGGGCAACAGCCGCGGCTCCTGGAACATGAAGCGGCTCTCTTCGCCAGCGCCGGCCTTGGCTTCCGGCCCGAATGTCAGCGATCCTGCCGTCGGCCGGTCGAGCCCGGCCAGCAGCCGCAAAAGCGTGCTCTTGCCGCAGCCGCTCTTGCCGATGACGGCAACGAACTGCCCGACCGGCACGTCGAGATCGATGCAGTCGAGCACGACCTTGTCGCCAAAGCGCTTTTCCATGCCCTTGAAGGCAAAGGCGCGCTGCCTTTCGACGGCCTCCTCCGGCCGTGACGGTTCCGGCGCGGCGACGAAGGAACGGATGGCGGTCAGGCTGGCGGTTGGCATCGAACCCTCAGGCGTTCTGGAAGGCGGGATGCCAGCCGAGCGACAGCCGCTCGAGCAGGCGGGCGAAGCTGTCGGCAAGCTTGCCGAGCAGCGCATAGATCAGGATCGACAGCACGACCACATCGATCAGCAGGAATTCGCGTGCCTGCATGGCCATGTAGCCGAGGCCGGAACTGGCCGAGATGGTTTCGGCAACGATCAGCGTCAGCCACATGATGCCCAGCGCATAGCGCAGGCCGACGAAGATCGCCGGCAGCGCGCCGGGCAGGATCACCTGAAAAAACAACGCGCGGCGGTCCATGCCGTAGACCCGGCCCATCTCGACCAGCTGCGGGTCGACGCTCTGGATGCCGAGCAGCGTGTTGACGTAGATCGGGAAGAACACGCCGAGCGCCACCAGGAACAGTTTTGCTTCCTCGTCGATGCCGAACCACAGGATGACCAGCGGGATCAGCGCCAGATGCGGGATGTTGCGGATCATCTGCAGCGTCGTGTCGGTCAGGCCGCGGCTGAGCGCCGACAGCCCGTTGGCAAGGCCGAGTGCAAAGCCGATCGAGCCGCCGATGGCAAAGCCGGCCAGCGCACGCAGCGTGCTGACGCCGATGTTTTCGATCAGCTCGCCCGACAGCGTCAGCCGCCAGAAGGCCTCGGCCACCGCGCTCGGCGCCGGCAGCACATTGGCCGGCATCACGCCGGCGCGGCTGGCGGCTTCCCAGCCAATTATGACCAGCGCCGGCAGCAGCCAGCCGATGCCGTTCTGTTTGACGCGCCGGGCAAAACTCACGACGAGGCCTGCAGGCGGTTGGCGCCGTGGAAGCCGACGGCGAATTCATTGGCGATGTTCTCATGCGCCCGTGCCCGCCTGGTGCCCAGGCCGAGACGCGGGAACAGAAGCTCGGCGACACGGTAGGCTTCCTCGAGATGCGGGTACCCAGAGCCGATGATGGTGTCGATGCCGATCGCCTGATACTCGCGGATGCGCTCGACGATCTGCTCCGGCGAGCCGACCAGCGCGGTGCCGGCGCCGCCGCGCACCAGGCCGACGCCGGCCCACAGATTGGGTGACACCACCAGCCGGTCGCGGCGGCCGCCATGCAGTTCGGCCATGCGCCGCTGTCCCACAGAGTCCATCTCCTTGGTGAAGCGGGCCTGGGCATTTTCGATCTGGGCATCGGTGACGTGGCTGATCAGCCGGTCGGCGGCGCGCCAGGCCTCTTCCTCGGTCTCGCGCACGATGAAATGCAGCCTGATGCCGAAACGCAGTTTGCGGCCGCGCCGTTCAGCCTTGTTGCGCGCCGCGCTGAGTTTTTCCGCCACCTGCGCCGGCGGCTCGCCCCAGGTCAGGTACATGTCGACGAGATCGGCGGCGAGCTCCTGGCCGGCATCGGACGAGCCGCCGAAATAGAGCGGCGGCCGCTCCTGTTGCGGCAGAAGATCAAGACGGCCATTGTCGACGCGGTAATATTTGCCGTTGAAGTTGACGCTCTCGCCCGACACCAGCGCGCGCCAGATGGTCAGAAACTCTTGCGCCTGCGCATAGCGCTCGTCATGCGGCAGGAACACGCCATCGCCGGCAAGCTCGGTCGGGTTGCCGCCGACCACGACATTGAGCAGCAGGCGGCCATTGCTCAGCCGGTCGAGCGCCGCCGTCTGGCGCGCCGCGAAGGTGGGCAACGTCACGCCGGGCCGTAGCGCCACCAGGAATTTGAGCTTTTCCGTCAGCGCTGCAAGGCCGGAGGCGGTGATCCAGGAATCCTCGCAATTCTGCCCGGTCGGCAAAAGCACGCCGGGAAAGCCGAGCCGGTCGACGGCCTGTGCGATCTCCTTGAAGTAAGCGAACTCCGGCGGCCGCTGCTGCTGTTCGGAGCCGAGATAGGAGCCGTCGCCATGCGTTGGAATGAACCAGAAGAAATCGAGCGGGCTGGCTTGCGGATTGGCTGGAGCGGTCATGGCGAAATCCCTGAAGCGGAAACGGCAAAAAGGCGCCGGGCGTTTTACGCCCGGCGCCGCACGTGAAAGTTCAATTGCCCGGTGCGGTCCACACGGCGTCGGAGATGCGCACCGCATTCGGGATCAGTTTGAGCTTGTAGAAGCGATCGGCGGTCGCCTGCTGGCCGGCGATGATCTCGTCGGTGATCGGGAAGATGCCGAATTTGGTGCGATTGGCGGCGATGGTCTGCGCGTCGAGCGGCACGCCGGTCACCTCATGCAGGGCGGCGGCGACCTTGTCGCGATTCTGGTCCGCCCATTTCGCCGCCACGCCGAGCGCCGCTATCGTCGTGGTGATCGTCTCCGGATGCGCCTTGGCAAAATCCTTGTTGGCGAGGAAATAGGTGTTCACCTTCAGCACCTCGCTGGAGCGCGCCAGCACGCGCGGCTGGTAGCGCGTCTCGGCGATGGCGTAGAACGGGTCCCAGACCGCCCAGGCATCGATCTGGTCGCTGGCGAAAGCCGCCGCGGCATCGGCGGGCTGAGATAGACCGGGGTGATCTGGTCGAAGGGGATGTTTGCTTTTTCGAGCGCCGCGACCAGCAGATTGTGCGCGCTGGTGCCTTTGCCGACGCCGATGCGCTTTCCCTTGAGGCCGGCGAGCGACTGGATCGGCGATGCCGGCTTGACGAAGATCGCTTCGCCGTCGCCATTGGCCGGCAGTGCCGCCGCATAGACGATGTTGGCGCCGGCCGACTGGCCGAAGATTGGCGGTGCGTCGCCGGTCCAGCCGACATCGATGGCGCCGACATTGAGCGCCTCGACCAGCGGCGGGCCGGCGGTGAATTCGACCCATTTCACCACGACACCCTTGTCGCTCAGCGCCTTCTCGATCACCTGCTGCTGCCGGGCGATGACCGGCAGGCCGGTCTTCTGATAGCCGATGTTGAGCTGCTTCAACTCCTGCGCCGAGGCACTGAGCGAGGCAGCAATGCCCGCCGCCAACAGGCCAAGGCCGAAAACGCGTCTGGTCAGGCTGAACATGATCCCTCTTCCTTCGCTGCGAACCGGCGCCGGGAAGGGCTCCCTGCCGTGGATGAGAGACAAGGCTAGGTAGGTCTATAAATTTAGTAGAGAAACGATTTTGCGAGTTGGCTGCTTGACGTGGAAATATTTTCTTCAGAACCCAGCGCTCGTCATCCTAGGGCGAAGCAAGGAGCGAAGCGACGCGGCGCAGACCCTAGGATCCATGCCGTGACGTTTGGCGTAGAGTGAAACGGATCAGAATGTCGCTTGTGCGCGAACCGAGGCTCGATACCCTGAAACCATGACCGGCTACGTCTACATGACTGCAAGCCAAAAACGCGGCACGATCTACATCGGCGTCACCAACGATCTCGCCCGCCGCATGCCTGAACACAAATCCAGCCAGGGCGCAGGCTTCACCAGCCGCTACGGTGTTCAACGGCTGGTCTGGTATGAGGAATTCTTCGACATCACCGATGCCATTCAACGCGAGAAGTCGCTGAAGCGATGGCCGAGACAGTGGAAGATCGAACTGATAGAGAAGGCCAATCCGGAGTGGTTTGAGCTGTTCGCGGAACCGGGTGGTAGGCGCCCGGTTTGTTGCTCCCCTGGAGCGTAGCATCAGCGTCTCGGCATGGATCCTAGGGTCTGCGCCGCGTCGCTTCGCTCCTTGCTTCGCCCTAGGATGACGAAATCGCGAAGGCTGGCGCTAATCACCATCACCTCACTGCGACCAATACTGCCAGGCCCAGTAAAATCCCTCGTCGCGTGGCGGCAGGCGGTCGCGTTCGGCGTCGAGTTGCACCGGGGCCGGCGATTTCGGTTGCGGCTGCGACGACGAGTTCTTTCGCCAGGCGAGCAGCCATTGCCGAGATGGGCGAACAGCACCGCGGTGGACTGGGTCATGACATCACTCCTTCTGTTCCGGGGTCGGCGGTCGCCGTGCTGCGAAGGGAAGCAGCCGGTCAAACCGGCAGAAACTTGTTGTCATTCCTTTCCCGCCCACGGAACCAGCTGACGCTCGATCCGGCGGATGATGAATTCCAGCACGAAGGCTATTGTCGCGATCACCACTATTCCCATCACCACGACATCGGTGACCAGGAACTGGGCGGCCGACTGGATCATGAAGCCGAGGCCGCGCGTTGCCGCCACCAGCTCGGCTGCAACCAGCGTCGACCAGCCGGCGCCGAGCGCGATGCGCAGGCCGGTGAGGATCGACGGCAGCGCGCTGGGCAGGATGACATGGCGCACCACTTGGCGCTGCGTCGCACCAAGCGAACGGGCCGCATCGATGCGCTCCTTTGAGACACCGCGCACGCCCGAGGCCGTCGACAGCGCCACCGGCGCCAGCATGGCGATTGCGATCACCAGGATCTTTGACGGCTCGCCGATGCCGAACCAGATGATGACCAGCGGCAGATAGGCGAGCGGCGGGATGGGCCGCAAAAATTCGAGCAACGGATCGAAGATGCCACGCCCGACCGTCGAAATGCCGATAGCCAGCCCAACCGGAACGCCGATGACGATGGCCGCGAGCAGCGCCGCGAACACGCGGCCGAGGCTGGCGACGATATGCTGGAGCAAAGTCGCGTCGACGAAGCCGTCCTTGATCACCACGATGAACTTGGTCCACACGGCGGCGGGCGACGGCAGGAACACCGGCGACACCAGTTGCAGGCGCGCAGACAGCGCCCATGCCGCCAGCGCGGCCAGGATGGTGACGGCGCTGATCGCCCGCGAGGAAACCCCGCGCCGCTTCCGCACCGGCCGCGACCACGGCACCGAAATGGCATCGGCCTCGCCGGTCCCGGCGGCCGGCCGCTCGCTGTAGGAGGTGACGCTCATGCCGCCTCTCCTTCGAAGATCGCATCGGTCAGCTCGCCGCGCGCCGCGGCAAAGGCCGGATCGGCCTTGATGGCGCGGATCGGCTCGCCTGCGGCATAGCGCCGGCTGAAACCGGTCTCGAATGTCCGCACCACGCGGCCCGGTCCGGGCGCCAGCACGACGATGCTTGTGGCCAGCACCAGCGCCTCCTCGATGCCATGCGTGACCATCAGCACGCCAACCCGGCTTGCGGTCCACAGGTCGAGCAGCGTCGTCTGCATGCGCTCGCGCGTCAGCGCATCGAGTGCGCCGAGCGGTTCGTCGAGCAGCAGGAATTCCGGTTCGGCGGCGAGTGCACGGGCGAGTCCGACGCGCTGGCGCATGCCGCCGGACAATTCCCAGATGCGTTTGTCGCCGACGCCGTCAAGCTTGACCAGCGCCAGCAACTGGTCGGCGCGGCGCGCCCGCTCGGCTTGCGGCACGCCGCGCAGCCTGAGCGCAAAGGCGACGTTTTCACGGGCCGTCAGCCAGGGAAACAGCGCATCGTTCTGGAACACGACCGCCCGGTCGGAGCCTGGGCCGGTGATCGGCCGGCCGCCGATCGTGGCGACCCCGCGCGCAGGCTCGACCAGGCCGGCGGCGACATTGAGCAGCGAGGTCTTGCCGCAGCCGGAGCGGCCGACCAGCACGACGAAATCGCCCTTGGCGACATCGATGGAAACTCGGTCGACCGCCGGCGCTGCCTGGCCGTCATAGTGAACCGAGACCTTGTCGAGTACGAGATGCGGGTGGAGTACGAGATGCGGCATGAAAAGGGGCTCCGGAAGAAAATCAGCCTGCCCCGGCCCTCGTTGAGCGGATCCGGGACAGGCAGCACGCGGCGTCAGGGAAGAGGAAACCGCGCGTGTTCAGAGCAATTCCAGGAAAAGTGTGAAGCGGTTTTCCGTCCGGAATTGCGTAAAACTGAAGATCAGTTCGAGGCCAGAGCCTCGGTCACGTATTTCGACGACACGTATTTCGAATAGTCGGGCAGCACGGCGTCGATCTTGCCCTGCTCCTTGAGGAAGGCCGAAGCTGCCTCGATCGCCTTGACCGTGCCGCCGCCGAGGAATTTGTCGGAAGCCTGCTCTTCCAATGTCGGGAAGACGTAACCCTTGAGGAGCTGCGGCACCTCTTCCAGTTTGGCGCCGGTGATCTTGGCGATCTTGGCCGCTTCCGGCGACGAAACCGACCATGCCTCGGGCTTGGCCAGGAACTGGGCATAGGATTCGCCGGTCACCTTGACGAAATCGCGCACGGCGTCCGGGTTCTTTTCGGCGAAGTCGGTGCGCACGATCCAGGCGTCGAAGGTCGGCGCGCCCCAGGCGGCAACCTGCGAGGAATCCAGCACCACCTTGCCTGTCGTCTTGATCTGGCCGAGCGCCGGATCCCAGACATAGGCCGCGTCTATGTCGCCGCGAGCGAACGCGGCGGCTATTTCCGGTGGCCTGAGATTAAGGATTTCGACCGACTTCGGGTCGACGTTTTCGTGCTTCAGCGCGGCAAGCAGGCTGTAATGCGTGGTCGACACGAACGGCACCGCCACCTTCTTGCCGGCGAGGTCGGCGATCTTCTCGATGCCGGATCCATTGCGGGCGACCAGCGCCTCGGACTGGCCGATCAGGCCGACGACAAAGATGGTCTGGATCGGCAGTTCGCGGCTGGCGGCCGCGGCCAGCGGACTCGAGCCGACATAGCCGATATCGACCGAACCGGATGCGACGGCGGCGATGACATCGGCGCCGGAATCGAATTTGCGCCAGTCGATCGTGGCCTTGGTCGCCTTTTCATAGGCGCCGTCGGCCTGCGCTACTTTGGAAGGTTCGACCACCGTCTGGTAGCCGATGGTGATGTTGAGGTCCTGCGCCTGGGCCGGGCCGAGGAAGGCCGCACCCGCCAAAGCTGCCGACGACAGGAGGACAATGCGTCGCGAAATGCTGGACATGAAAGGCTCCATGAAAAATGAGAAAAACCGGATGCCTGTTCATAGTCAGCTAATTCTATCATTCTTGTAGAGTTAAATCCTTCCAAGCAAGAAGCACTTGTTAGAAAAAAACCACCGGCTGATGCGGGCGCGGTGACCGGCCCGTGCCGAACCGTGCGCAAACGCAAACGGCGCCCCCAAGGTGCTGAAGAGTTGGTGGTCCTGCCAACCCTCCTACGGAAGAGGCCTGATTTGGTGCTCGGCGCGCCGCTTGCGGCCTGCCGCAGGATCGATGTCGAGCCGTTGAGCCTCACCGACTTCCGCAGCGACGGCCACCGCTGGATGCTGCGGTCAAGCGGCGTGCCGGTGGCCGCCAAGGCCGCCCGGCCTCAGAGCGGCAAGGCGGCGTCCTGATATCGGGCGCAGGGCGGCGCCCGAGTTGTCGGGAGTCATGTTTCGCCGATCCGCGGGCTGCGACCCAAAATTCCCGGCAAAGCCCCAAATGGCGCAAATCCATGCTGTAAAAGACGGTTGATTTGAAAACACGTTCCGCGTGTTCGAGGGTAAGTATAGTAATCTTATCGACATTGGGAGCAGGAGCCGCCGCTCATCGCCGCAATCGCTCGCGGCTGGCTGTGACCTTAACGGCACAAAGCCTTGCTAAAGTGGCCCCTGCGGCGTGAAAACGAAGCAAAATCAAGGTTTCTCGGCTTGTATATCATGTCAGTAGAATTTATGTGTCGAAGCAGCTTGCACGCGGCGGGGAGGCACGTCAGGCGTTTCGAAACCGATGGTTTTGGGCCATCGCCTGACAGAGAAACATTCGGTCTATGCTCACCAAAAAAGGCAAGTACGGCCTCAAGGCGCTGGTCCATCTGGCGCAACTGCCGGTGGGACAGCTCGCCTTTGTCGGCGACATCGCCAGCGGCAACAACATTCCGAAGAAATTCCTCGACGCCATTCTGGGCGAATTGCGCAATGCCGGTTTCGTCCAGAGCCGCAAGGGCAAGGATGGCGGCTATCGCTTGGCGCGCCCGGCCGACGAGATCAAGGTCGGCCATGTCGTGCGCGTGCTCGACGGACCGCTGGCGCCCATCCCCTGCGCCAGCCGCACCCAGTATCAGCGCTGTGAAGACTGCAATGAGGCGACATGCCAAGTCCGACATCTGATGCTCGAGGTCCGGCAGGCGATCGCCGAGGTGCTCGACCAGCGCACGCTGGCCGAGATGCGCGACATCGTCCTCGACGACCTTCCGGTCGCGAGGGACATCGACGAGCTTGCGCCGGCGCAAAAGGTCCCCGCCTGATCCTGAGCCTGCTCGCATGAGCGTCGCGCGCGCCAATTCGATCATCCCCAGCTCGATCATCATCGTCGGCGGCGGTGCCAGCGGCGTCGTGCTGGCCGCGCATCTGCTCAAATCGGCCAATCCGGACCTGCGCGTTACGCTGATCGAAAAGCGTCCGCATTTCGGTCAGGGCATCGCCTATTCGACGCTTTTGTCGGCGCACGTGCTGAACGTCAGTGCTGCCGGCATGAGCGCCTATGCCGACGATCCCCTGAATTTCTGGCGCTGGTTGCAGGGGCGCGGCCTGATAAGCCAGGAACAGACGCCGCAGACACCCTTCTATGCGCCGCGCAGCGTCTATGCCCGCTACCTCAAGGAAGTGCTCGACGAGCTCGAAGCGCGCGAAAAGGAAACCGGCCGTCTCAGGCTGATTCGCGAGGAAAGCCTGTCGATCTCGCCGACATCGTCCGGCGTCGAAGTTGTGCTGGCCAACGGCACCAGCGTCGTCGCGCATCTGGCGGTGCTTGCCACCGGCCATGACGAGCAGCCCGGCGCCGGCCAGGGCCACGCCATCCGCATGGGCACCGAGGCCGACACCGCGCTCGATCCTCAAGCCCGCGTGCTGGTGCTGGGCACCGGGCTCAGCATGGTCGACGCCTTCCTGTCGCTCGAGCAGCGCGGCCATCGCGGCGAGATCGTCGCCGTGTCGCGGCGCGGCCTGCTGCCGTCGCCGCACCGCAAGGGCAACCCGATCAAGCTCGACGTCGCCGACATTCCGCTCGGCACGCAGCTCTCCTATTTCGTCGGCTGGTTCCGCGACCTGATCCGAGAAAACCAGAAGGCCGGCATCGACTGGCGTGACGTCGTCGATGGGCTGCGACCCTTCAACCAGAAGATCTGGCAGAACTGGCCGTCCTCGGCCAAGCGCCGCTTCGTCGAGCACACCAAGGCCTGGTGGGACATCCATCGCCATCGGCTGGCGCCCGAGGTGCATGCCCGCGTCACCGAAGCGGTGCGCACCGGCCGCATCCGCCCGGTCGCCGGCCGTGTCGTCGGCATCGAGGCTGGCGATGGATTCACCGTCGGCATCCAGTCTCGCCACACAAAGGCGCTGGAAACGCTGCAGGTCGCCCGCATCTATGATTGCACCGGCATCGCCCGCGACATCTCGACGACGTCGAACAGCGTCGTGCGCTCGCTGGTCGACCGCGGCCTGGCGCGGCCCGACCCGCTGCGGCTTGGCCTCGATGTAACGGCCAAGTGCGAAATCATCGCCGGCGACGGCACCGCATCGGCCAAGATCCTCGCCGTCGGGCCGCTGACCCGCGGCACCTTCTTCGAGATCGACGCCATCCCCGACATCCGCGTGCAATGCGCTAGGCTGAGCAAGCAGCTGCTGGGGTAAAGCTGTTGACGTCGGCGGGATAGCACTCCCCTCAGAGGGGAGTGGAAGGATCGCTACGGAGGTGTTGGGCTTGAGTCCAAAGCCCGCCTCAAACTGGAATTCCATTCCCCCTCTCGCCGGTTGATTGGCACGTTCTACCTTCTTTCCGACTGCAAACGGCCGGAAAAGAAGCTACGCTGCCGCTCTGCCCCCGAGGCGGTCGCTTGTTCAAGGGAGCACATCGACATGAGCGAGCACAGAAAAGCTGCGCCAGGCAGTTCGGACGGCACGTTATTGCGCCTGCGTCCGCCATACGCCTCGGTGCTCGACCTCATCGGCCAGACGCCGGTGGTCGAACTGACCAAATTCGACACCGGCAAGTGCCGGCTGTTCATCAAGCTTGAAAGCCAGAATCCCGGTGGCTCGATCAAGGACCGCATTGCGCTGTCGATGATTGCCGCGGCCGAGAAGGAAGGCAAGCTGAAGCGCGGCGGCACCATCGTCGAGGCGACCGCCGGGAATACCGGCCTCGGCCTCGCCCAGGTCGGCATCCCCAAGGGCTACCGCATCATCCTCGTCGTGCCCGACAAGATGTCGCGCGAAAAGATCCAGCATCTGCGCGCGCTCGGCGCCGAAGTGCGCATGACCCGCTCCGATGTCGGCAAGGGCCATGCCGAATATTACCAGGACATGGCCGAGAAGATCGCATCGGAAACGCCCGGCGCCTTCTACGCCAACCAGTTCGCCAACCCGGCCAACCCTGAGGCGCATGAGACCACCACCGGACCGGAAATCCTTGCCCAGCTCGATGGCGACCTCGACGCCGTGGTCGTCGGCGTCGGCTCCGGCGGTACGCTGACCGGGCTTGGCCGCTACTTCGCCGGAACATCGCCGAAAACCGAAATGGTGCTGGCCGATCCCGTCGGATCGGTGCTGGCGCCGCTGATCAAGACCGGCAAGATGGAAGAGGCCGGCAGCTGGACCGTCGAAGGCATCGGCGAGGATTTTGTGCCGCCCAATGCCGATCTGTCGCTGGTCAGGAAAGCCTATTCCATCCCAGACAAGCAGAGCATGCTGGCCGTGCGGGACCTGCTTTCGAAGGAAGGCATTCTCGCCGGCTCGTCTTCCGGCACGCTGCTGTCGGCCGCGCTTCGCTATTGCCGCGAGCAGACGACAGCAAAACGCGTCGTCACCTTCGTCTGCGACAGCGGCAACAAATATCTGTCCAAGGTGTTCGACGATTTCTGGCTGGCCGAGCAAGGGCTGGCCGAACAGGAACAGCATGGCGATCTGCGCGACCTCGTCATGCGCTCGCACCGCACCGGCGACACCGTTTATGTCGGCCCCGACGAAAGCCTGCTCAACGCCTATGGCCGCATGCGCCGCTCCGATGTCTCGCAGCTGCCGGTGCTGGACAATGGCAAGCTGGTCGGCATTATCGATGAGGGCGACATCTTGGCCAAGGTCGACGGCCCCTATGACGGCCGCTGGGACCGCTTCAACGCCCCGGTGCGCACCGCCATGACCTCCAATCTGCACACGCTGCAGGCCAGCCAGACGCTGGATGCGCTGCTGCCGGTGTTCGACCGCAACGAGGTCGCCATCATCTTCGATGGCGACGAGTTCGTCGGCCTGATAACCCGTATCGACCTGATCAACCATTTGAGGCGCGCACGATGACTGCTGAAACATCCCCATCGGGCAAGAACCGCCTGGCTTTTTCCACGCGCACCATCCATGGCGGCCAGAGCCATGACCCGCTGACCGGCGCGGTGATGGTGCCGATCTACGCGACCTCGACCTATGGCCAGCAGTCGCCCGGCGTGCACAAGGGGTTTGAGTACGCCCGCAGCCAAAACCCGACCCGCTTTGCCTTCGAGCGCGCGGTGGCCGATCTCGAAAGCGGCTCGGCCGCCTTTGCCTTTGCTTCCGGCCTGGCGGCGATCTCGACGGTGCTGGAATTGCTCGACAGCGGCGCCCATATCGTTGCAACCGACGACATCTATGGCGGCTCGTTCCGGCTGATGGAGCGGGTGCGCAAGCGCTCGGCCAATCTGCAGGTGAGTTTTGTGGACTTCACCGATCTGGCGGCGGTGGAAGCAGCGATTCGCCCGGAGACAAAACTGCTCTGGGTCGAAACTCCGACCAATCCGCTGCTGCGTATCGTCGACCTCGAAGGCGTTGCGGCACTCGCCAGGCGCAAAGGGGTTTTGACGGTCGCCGACAACACGTTCTGCAGCCCCTACATCCAGCGGCCGCTTGAACTCGGCATCGACATCGTCGTCCACTCGACGACGAAATATCTCAATGGCCATTCCGACATGGTCGGCGGCGTCGCCATCGTCGGCGACAACAAGGATTTGGCGGCCCAGCTGAAATTCCTGCAGAACGCCATCGGCGCCATCTCCGGTCCCTTCGACAGTTTTCTCGCGCTGCGCGGCATCAAGACACTGGCGCTCAGGATGGAGCGGCATTCCACGAACGGCCTGAAGATTGCGCAGTGGCTGGAGGCGCGAAAAGATGTGCGCCGCGTCGTCTATCCCGGCCTGGCCAGCCATCCGCAGCACGCCATCGCCGTCCAGCAGATGCATGCCTTCGGCGGCATGATCTCGGTCGACCTCGACCGCGACCTCGCCGGCACCAAACGCTTCCTCGAACGGACGCAACTGTTCACGCTGGCTGAAAGCCTCGGCGGCGTCGAAAGCCTGATCGAACACCCGGCGCTGATGACGCACGGCTCGATCCCGGCGGAAAAGCGCGCGGAAATCGGCATTTCGGATTCGCTGGTGCGGTTGTCGGCGGGGATAGAGGATGGCGATGATCTGATCGCCGACCTGGACCAGGCGCTGCGGGGGTAGGCGTACCGGATGCGTACCGATGACAATGAGGGGCGGCGATGACCGTCGAGAGTAAATCCCAATCCGCCGCGCGTTAACACATTCAGCAGCCTTTGCTTAACCCTTCGCCGCTATGTCCCGCCTGGGGAGGCATGGCGAGAGTGAGTGTGATGGACAACAACCCGGAAAAGCGCAGCGAATGGCGCGCCATCTTTTATGTGCAGGCCCGCGTGGCCATCCTGTTCGTCCCGGTCGTCGCCAGTCTTCTGATCATTGCCGCACTTGCCGGCAACGACCACAATCCCAATGCCATAGACCGCACGGTTACTGGCTCGGTGAAATAGGCGCAGCGGTCGGCCGACAGTCGGCCGCCTCAGAAAAACTTCGGGATCGGGCCGTTCTGCGGCGTCACGTCGCCTTCCAGGTCGATGAACGCCTCGTCGACAAAGCACCAGGCCCAGCCTTCCGGCGGGTCGTAGCCTTCGATGATAGGGTGCTTGGTGGCGTGGAAATGCTTGGTGGCGTGGCGGTTGGGCGAGTCGTCGCAGCAGCCGACATGGCCGCAGGTGCGGCAGAGCCTGAGATGCACCCACATGGAGCCGCTCTTCAGGCACTCCTCGCAACCGAGCGCGCTCGGCGTCACCGTCTTGATGTCGCGCGTGTGTTTGCATTCATCCATTATGCTCTCCTGGCCAGTTCGGGCGCTGCTGCGTCGGGTCGCGCGAGATAGGCGTGCAAGGCAGCCACCACCTGGGCGCCTTCGCCGACGGCGGCGGCGACCCGCTTGACCGAGCCGGAGCGCACGTCGCCAATGGCGAACACGCCGCTGCGGCTGGTCTCCATCTGGCCCGCCCCTATGTCGGCGCCGGTGCGCACGAAGCCCCTGGCGTCGAGCGCGATATCGCACCCAGCCAGCCAATCGGTGTTGGGGTCGGCGCCGATGAACAGGAAGAGATGCTGGATCGGGCGCGTCTCGACGCCGCCGGGGTTGCGCCAGCGCAACTGGGTGAGATTGCCGCCTTCGCCTTCCAGCGCCTCGATCTCTGTCTCGCCAAGCACCTCGATGTTGGGTTGCGCCTCGATACGCTCGACCAGATAGCGCGACATGGTTTCCCTGAGGCCGCCGCGGCGCGCCAGCATCGTCACCTTGCGGACCTGGCTGGCGAGATAGACCGCCGCCTGCCCCGCCGAATTGCCGGCGCCGACCAGCGCCACTTCTTGCCCTGTGCATAGCCGCGCTTCGATCGGCGAGGCCCAGTAATGCACCGACGTGCCCTCGAACTCGGCCAGCTTGGCGATGTCGAGGCGGCGGTAGCGGGCGCCGCTGGCGATCACCACCGTGCGTGCGCGCAGGCTTTCACCGTCGCCGACGGTAAGCGTGTAGCCCTCGCCTGCTGCACTGAGCAGCTTGGCCTCGTCGGGGATGACTATTTCGACGCCGAATTTCTGCGCCTGGTTGTAGGCGCGCGCCATCAGCGCCATGCCGGAAATGCCGGTGGGGAAACCCAGATAGTTCTCGATGCGCGCGGAGGCGCCGGCCTGGCCGCCGAAGGCGCGGCAATCGAGCACGATGGTCGACAGCCCTTCGGATGCCGCATAGACCGCGGCCGCCAGCCCCGCCGGTCCGGCGCCGACAATGGCGACGTCATAGACCATGTTGGGATCGATCGGCCGCAGCAGGCCGATGCAGCGGGCAAGTTCGGTTTCGCCGGGATTGTGCATCAGCTTGCCGTTGGGGCAGAGCACGATCGGCAGATGGTGCGGGTCGACATGAAAATGCTCAATCAGCGTCTTGGCGCACGGGTCGCTGTCGGAATCGAGCGCGCGGTGCGGCTGGCCGCTGCGGCGCAGAAATCCCTGCAGCCGCAGCGTGTCGCCATTGCCGGCCGGGCCGATGACGACCGGCCCGCTCGAGCCGCTTTCCAGAAGCCCGACGCGGCGCAGGATCAGCGCCCGCATGATCCGCTCGCCAAGGCTTGCCTCCTGCACCATCAGGTCGCGCAGCCGCTGCGAGGGGATGACGAAGGCCTCGACCGGCTCGGCCGCCTCCGCATTGACCAGCGACGGCCGGCTGGAAAGCTGCGCCAGCTCGCCGATGAAATTGCCGGGACCATGAGTGACGATGGTCTCGCGCCGGCCGGGCCTGACATCCTGGGTGATATCGACCGTGCCCGACAGGATGACGATCAGCCCCGGCGCCACGGTGCCGGCGGTGACGATATGCTCGCCGGCGGCATAGGAACTCGCCTCGCCGAACCGGCGCATGCGCTCGATATCGGCGTCGCCCAGGATGGGAAACATCTGGTCGCGGCGGGTGACGGTGATCGGCTGGGTGGGTGGGGCCATAGGTGCGAGCGTAGCGCCGAGACGGCCGGGTTTGAAGTGGTTTGTTAAGCGCCTGGCCGGGAGGGCAGGTTGGTTCCCGCACCAACTCGTGCGGATGCCTCACATGGCCCCGCGCTGCAAGGCAAACAGTGCGCCGACAAGTGCGACCTTTATAAGGGCGAGCCCGAGCAGTACCGCCAGCAGTCCTCGCTCACCAGTATGCTGCAAGAGCAGCGCGCCGACGGTCGGCGCCGGGCTATCGCGTTACGCCAAGCGCCTGAGGTGCGGTTGTATCCTTGGGCTCCCCGAAGGCAGATCCTGGCGAAATCCCATTCGTCACATCTTTGTAGAGCGCTATCGGATGCGGGCGCCCCACCAGATATCCTTGGATTTCGGGACATCCTTCCTTCATCAGGAAGGCACGCTCGTCCTCTGTTTCGACACCCTCCGCGATGACAGGCAAGGCCAGCGCACTCCCCAGGCTGAGTATCGTGCGCACGATGGCCGCCGATTGGACATTCGAACCGACACCCGAAACAAAACTGCGATCGATCTTGATCTTGTCGAATGGAAACGCCTGCAACGAGGACAGCGAGGCATACCCCGTGCCAAAATCATCCATCGAGACCCTGACGCCCAACGCCTTCAACCTCCGCAAAACCGACAAGGCGGTTGCCCGGTCGCGGATGAGAACCCCTTCCGTGATTTCCAGTTCCAGCCGCCCCGGAGCAAGGCCGGTCTCGTAGAGGATAGAATGAACGAGGCCTACCAGGTCGCCGAAACGGAATTGCACGGGAGAGAGGTTGACGGCGATCTGCAGCGGTGAGGGCCAGGAGGCCGCGTCTCTGCACGCCTGCCTGAGCGTCCATTCACCTATCTCAACGATCGTGCCATCCTGTTCGGCAAGCGAGACAAACGCGTTTGGCGAGATGAGCCCATGCTTTGGATGGTGCCATCGGGCGAGTGCCTCGAAACCGAAGATTTCGCCGTCCATCCTGGCTTGCGGCTGATAATGAAGCACAAGTTCGCCATGGGCGACCGCAGAGCGCAAATCTCGCTGCAAGGCGTAGCGCTCTCTTAGCCTCTTATCCATCTCAGGATCGAAGAATTGCACCATTCGACGACCGTCCGCCTTGGCCCGGTACAGCGCTGCGTCGGCATTTGCCATCAGCGCCGCGGCATTCTCTCCGTCTTTCGGATAGATCGCCGCGCCGATGCTCACCCCGATCGAAATGTGCTGGCCTCGGATTTCGAATTTGCCTGCCGCCGATTCGAACAGACGGTCCGCAACGTCCTTGGCACTCGCGGACCGGTCATCCATGGCCAGGACAACCGTGAATTCGTCGCCGCCCATGCGCGCGATAAAGGCCTCAGGCGCCGCGGTTTGGAGACGCCGGGAAATGGTGCAAAGCAGATCGTCGCCGGCGGCGTGCCCGAAAACGTCGTTCGCCTCTTTAAAATGGTCAAGGTCGATGCTGAAGACGGCAAAGCTGGCGTGCGTTGCTTTTGCACGCTCGAGCGTCGTGGCCAGGTGTGCTGCAAGCGCGGCTCGGTTCGCCAGGCCGGTAAGCGGATCGTGGTGCGCGAGATGCGCGATTTCCTCGTGCCGTGCCATCAGTTCGCTGCGCGCTACGTTCATGTTCTCGCGCGCGTCGTCCAGGCCGTGGGCGGCTTCCCTCACCTTGTCCTGGAGCAGGTTGAAGCTTTCGGCCATCTCTCCAAGTTCGTCACGAGAGTTTACGGTAACCGGCATGATGTTCACGGAGGCGTGCGCCGCAGCGAGGTCTCCCCGCCCCAGGGCGACCATGGCAAGAGAGAAATCCTTCAGCGTTCCGGATGTCAGACGCTTTGCCGCGTTGCTCACCTCGGTTGCCGAATGGGTGATCATTCCCGGCAAGATCAAGCCAACGCTGATGGTCAGCAGCGCGACAACGACAAAAATGTCCTCCAGCGCGGCGACCAATGAAGTGTCGCCTTGGGGAACGCTGCCGATCGCCAGGAAATAGCCGGCACCGTCAAGCACGAGCACAAAAAGCATGGCTCCGGTAAGCTTCAGGTGAAGCGTATGTGGCAGCAAGGGTAGACCGAGTGCGTATCGATCCTCCATCGTGCGCCAGGCGTAGAGCGCAGCACCCGAATATGCCAAAGCCAGACCGAACAGGACGGTAGGAAGGCCAAATTGCTGAAATCCCAGTATGGCAGTCAACAGCCATATTGCAGCCGCGCCTACGCCAAGGATGATCGTTCCCCTGGGAGCCCGGAAGGGTCGCTCGGCTTCGGGACTGTCACGGCGCAAGAGCCAGACTGCGATGTTTGGCATGCAGATGCTGATCAGGTACGTGAAATTGGCCGCGGCGATCATCCAGAGCGGATACCCGCACAGCATGAAGCCGATTGCCGCGGCAGCTGTGAGCAGCGTTGCCGCCCAGGGACAATCTGTTGAGGTGCGCCTGGCCAGGAAGCTCGGCAGCAGGCCGTCTTCGCTCAGCTGCGCAAGGGTCCGCGCGGCGCCTGCCAATGGCTGCAACGTTCCATGGAACATGTTCAGCATGATGAGCCAGATGGCGGCCGCCTTGCCGAAACTCCCCAACAAGGGCGCAAAGGTAGGCCCAAGAGCTATGGCGAGGTCGGTGCCGAGCGGCTCCGGCCCGAGCACACCCAGCCAGACAACCGGCAGGACCAGGAAATAGACGCCGGCCATTGCGGCGCTGGCCCACATCGCCAGAGGAATGTTGCGGTTGGGATCGATGGTTTCGCCAACATGGCAGGCTGCAGCCTCAAATGCCGGTGCGGCAAACCCGATCAGGTACAGTCCCGCCATCACCGACGTGATGTCGCCGAACAGGCCGGTAAACGGGCTGGTCAGGGCAAAATCCGTCGCCTGCCGCCAGTCGACCGAGCCACTGATGACCGGGACGAGGGATGAGAGAAACGCAAGCGTCGCGGAGGCCGTGGCGATCGGGATCGCCAGTTGGACCACCCACTTGATTCCACACAGGTTGACCGCCGTAAAGAATGCGATAAGCCCGCAGGCGACCGCCTCCACGGGGAGGCCCGGCAGGTACCATTGCTGGATTGCAGACGCTGAAAGAACCGCTGTCAGTCCGCAGGTCGGCACCCAACCCCACCAATAGCAGGTGCCCGTCAGAGCCGAGAGAACGGGACTGTAAGGTCGGAAGGCTTCGGCGCACGCTGCGGAGATACCGCCGACGCGGTTTGGCCACATGAGAACCAATTCGGTCCACGCCGGTGCGGCGGCCCAGCTTAGAAGCAGACCAACAACGAGCAAAGGAACCGCGGCGCTTCCTTGCCCGGGAATATTCCCCTGGCCGACAAAAAGGGCGGCAATCAGAAACAGGCTTTGATTGCTGCCACCCATGGCGAGCGCTGTCGTGCCCATCCATCCCAAGGTTCTCGGGTGCGGTCGTGAAGGCGTGAGGCCCGGCATTCAGAGACATCCATTCGAGTGCGGAGCGCTGTCTGACTGGCGAATGTAACCTGCGGAGATATGTCTGTCGAACGTCGCGCTCCCGAAGTCAAAGTTGGACCTTAGGTGAGACGTATTAAGACTTCGTACCAAATCCGATCCCGCTGATGATCACTGTCAACTTCCGGTGGCTGCGGTTCAATCATGCTGATGCCGGTCCGAATGGCTCGATCTCCTCCGATCCGGGATATCATTTCCAATTTTATCTAATCGCCCACTATGGAAGAGCGATCGAATAGTCGCGAATACAGCCTAATATCGCTTATTATCGACAAATCTCGTGATTGCGGAGCGTGACCGCCTTTGACTTCGTACCTCGCCATCGTGGGGGCAAGCACCGAGACTTCACGCCGTGCCTCAAGTTGGAGCTAACTTGTGCGAGCATGCCGCATAGCCCCGCGTTGCAGGGCAAACAGCGCGCCGACCACGCTGGGCGCGGCGGTCGGCCTTGGCGCGCTGGTGGGTCCTTCCCAGGCCGGCGCCCGTACGGTCGAGATGGCGATCGCCCGCTACCATCATCCGATCTGGACCAAACTGGCCTCGGTGACATTTGTGACCATAGGCGTGGCGACGCTCTGGACCGGCCTGCCTGTTCTGCCGGCCGCGCTGATACGGCGCCGGCATCGGCTCGCATGGCCGGGTATCTTCACATGCAGCGACATGGTGTTCTGGACGATGCTTGAGCGCGACGCGACCTCGCCAGCGGGCACGCCTTCGACGCCGGCCCGCAGCAGGAATGTGTTCAGCACCAGAACACTTGGGATCAGCGTTGCGGGAGCCTGCACACGTGAGTACTTCGCCCTTACAAGCCTTCCGGCTGGTCCTCGAGGACGAACGAAGCTGCAATCAGGTCATCGCCGCTGATGCGGCCACTGCCGCCAACCATGATGGATGCGACTTTCTGAAAGGTCTTCATGTCGGCCTCTGTTATGCGCGCATCGCGCATTCTCGCCCTGAGCGAACCCAGGCGGGCATCGAGGGCTGGCGATGTCTCGACGTCATCGATCATCTTCGATCATCCTGGAGCGCAATGTTAAATCCGCAGCCCGCCGCCATGGTCGGCGGCGGGCTGCAGCTATTCGATCAGTCGTAGACCTTCACAATTTTCCGGGTGCCGGGGTCGACCAGGACGGTGCGGTTGTCGACCACGACATAGCGGTATTTGACGTTGGGAACTTCGTGCAGCTCGACCGTATCAGGCAAGGCACTGCCGACGTTCAGCTCCACGCCCGGGATCTTCACCGAAGCCAGCGGCTGCTTTTTCACATATTCGCGGACGACCGTATCCTGCTCCGGTGTGATGACGACATCCTGAGCTGCGGCGCCGCCGACGCCAGCCAAAAGCAACAAGCCTGCAGCGGCACTTGCAAAGTGGATTTTCATGGTTTTCTCCTCGCGTAATCCGGCGACGGCACCACGCCTGTTCGCCGAGGGACCGAACTTGAGATCAGCCAGATTGTTCCTATGACTTCAGTCCGCGGCGAACCAGACCAAAGTCGGATATCAGCTAAGACCCAAGTCCCGAGGCGGAACGTTCAAGCGGGGCAGGCGTTTCCCAAATGCAACTAAATAAAACAGGAGAGGAACACATGGCCGACGGCCCAACTGTTGTTAATTCTGGTGGTGGGGGCGGCACTGCGATTGCTGTTGTTCTTGCACTTATTGCAGTCGTAGTATTGCTTATTTTTACCGGCGTCATCAATATCCGCGGCGACGGCGGCAAGGATATCAACGTCAAGGTTGAAGCGCCAAAGGTGGAAGCTCCGGCTGCACCCGCAAAGCCTGCGGCACCTGCCCCAGCCCCTGCGAGTGGCGGCTGATCTGCTCGTATCCACGCTTCCGAACTGACCTATGAAAAGGAAATTCCCATGACCAGATATTTCGTCAGCGCCGCCGGCGCCCTCGTCCTTATGGCGGGCATCGGCACCTCGTTTGCCGAGGACGTTATTGTTCTCAAGCCCGAACAACAGACGGTCGTTCGCGAATATATCCATAAGCAGAAGCTGGCATCAGTCAGTTTGCTCGGCGTCGAACTCAACGTCGGCACGGCACTTCCCGACACTGTCGAGCTCCACGCAATCGACGTTCCGGATGTCCGCTACAAGTATACGGTTGTCGGAGATCATGCGGTTCTCGTCGATCCCGACACGCGCAAGGTCGTGCAGATCATCGAGTAACGCGCGAGCCCGCCGCTCCGATCAGGAGCGGCGGGCTTTGGCTGCGCTGTGAAGGCTCTACGGGCAGCCGTTTTCTGAACGGGAGGATGTCTGATGTTTAGCGACAAGGAAACTTGGGTCCTGGAAGCTGCCTTACTCGCAGCAATTCCAATTTGCGTAGCCGTCACCGCACTCGTGGCATTTTTGACCGCGGCCTGGATATGAACCGCTTCCTCTTTGTGATGGGCGACTTTCTATCCCGGCCACCGGGCTTCTATGTCCTTCTTGTAGCCATGCTGCTCTGTACTGCGTTGGTGCCATTCGGCCTGACCAATGTGGTCACCTACGCATTGTCGGTAGCGGCCATCGTGATCACCGGCGTTGTGCTGATCCAGGGTTACCGCGACACGGCCGCCATCCACGCCAAGCTTGATGAGATTATCGTTTCGCTGAATGAGACCAGAAACGATGTCGTCGGCTTGGAGCATGCCGAGCCGGAGGAGATTCGGGAGAAGCTCCAGACACTCGAAGAAGAAGCAATGAAAGCGGTTCGCCCGCCGCATTGACCCTCCGCTGGACTATCTGTCATCCATCAGCAAAAAAGCCCGGGAAACCGGGCTTTTTTGCTTCGCGTCTAAATCATTTCGGACTTATCCGAAACGGGAATTTGGTGCCCAGAAGAGGACTCGAACCTCCACTCCTTGCGGAACACGGACCTGAACCGTGCGCGTCTACCAATTCCGCCATCTGGGCTGGTGCGGGCTCATGTAAGCGGGCAAACGATATGTGTCAACGCGCTTTTTCGAGGGCCGCTGCCTGCCGGCTTAGTTTCCCGGGGGTCAGCGCCGCCCCTCACCTGCCTGCCGGCATCCTCTCCCCGTACAGTGACGGGGAGAGGGGCGCTCTCATCGATGAATTTCGCCAGTCACCTGCGTCACAAGAAGAGCGCCGAGGCTGCGGCCAGCCCTTTCTCCCCGTCACTATACGGGGAGAAATGCCCGGCAGGGTAATGAGGGGCAGCGCCGACTTGGCGAATGAGTTGGCCGAAAACCTCACCCCTCCAGCACGTCCTTCGACGCCACGGTGGAATCGGCGTTGAGCTTGTAGATCACCGGCACGCCGGTGCCGAGTTCGAGCTTGACGATCTGCTCGCCGCTCTTGCCGTCCAGCGCCATGATCAGTGCGCGCAGCGAATTGCCATGCGCGGCGACCAGCACGGTGCCACCCTTCAGCACATGCGACTGCATGTCGTGCAGGTAATAGGGCCAGACGCGGGCGCCGGTGTCCTTCAGGCTTTCGCCGCCGGGCGGCGGCACGTCGTAGGAGCGGCGCCAGATGTGCACCTGCTCTTCGCCCCACTTCTGACGCGCGTCGTCCTTGTTGAGACCGGAGAGGTCGCCATAGTCGCGCTCGTTCAGCGCCTGGTCTCGGATCGTCTTCAAATCGCTCTGGCCGACCGCGTCGAGAATGTGCTGGCAGGTCTTCTGCGCCCGGATCAGCGCCGAGGTGAAGGCAATGTCGAATTTCAAGCCGCGTGCCTTGAGCTTCTGGCCGGCTTCCTTGGCCTCCTTGTGGCCTTGCTCGGTAAGGTCGACATCGCGCCAGCCGGTGAACAGGTTCTTCAGGTTCCATTCGCTCTGGCCGTGGCGCACGAGCACGAGAGTTCCCGACATGTTTGCTCCTTCAAAATTATGGATAGTTTAGCTCAAGCCGAGCACGTCCCGCATGGAATAAAGTCCGGGCTTTTTACCGCGCGCCCAGAGCGCGGCCTTGACCGCGCCGCGGGCAAAGATGGCGCGGTCCTCGGCATGGTGCGACAGCGTGATGCGCTCGCCGGTCCCGGCCAGGATGACGCTGTGGTCGCCGACCACCGAGCCACCGCGCAAGCTGGCAAAGCCGATCGTTCCTGGCTTGCGCACGCCGGTATGGCCGTCGCGTGACCGCACATCGTTGCCGGCAAGGGAAATGCCGCGTCCCGCCGCCGCCGCTTCGCCGAGCAGCAAGGCGGTGCCCGAGGGCGCGTCGACCTTGTGCTTGTGATGCATTTCGAGGATCTCGATGTCGAAATCCTCTGGACCGAGCGCGCGCGCGGCCTGCTCGACCAGCACCGCCAGAAGATTGACGCCGAGGCTCATATTGCCGGATTTGACGATCGTCGCGTGGCGCGCCGCGGCCTCGATCCTGGCGTCGTCTTCCGCCGAGCAGCCGGTGGTGCCGATGACATGGGCAATGCGTGCCTGCGCGGCATAGCCTGCGAATTCGACGGTGGCTGCCGGCATGGTGAAATCGAGCACGCCGTCGGCCTTGGCGAACACCGGCAGCGGATCGTCGCCGACCGTCACATTGATGATGCCGATGCCGGCAAGCTCGCCCGCATCCCTGCCGAGATAGGGCGATCCGGTTCGTTCGACCGCGCCGACGACGCGGGCGCCGGGGATCGAATGGATGGCGCGGATCAGCGTCTGGCCCATGCGGCCGGCCGCCCCCACCACCACCAGGCCCATTTCGCTGGATTCGCTCATGCTGTTCTCCCCACCGCCTTCTTGGCGCGGCTGCGCCGGACCGGAGTTTGGACGGGCTTCGAGTCGTCGACAAGCCCCAGTCCGTTCTTGCCTTGAATGCGGTGGAAGCGGGCGTAGACACTGTTTGGATCGGCCATCAGTGCGGCATGGGTGCCTTCCTCGACCAGGCGCCCCTCTTCAAGCACGATAATGTGGTCGGCGTTGACGACCGTCGACAGGCGATGCGCTATCACGATGGTGGTGCGCCCTTCCATCACGTGGGTCAGGGCCTCCTGGACGCGCGCCTCGGCCTCGTTGTCGAGCGCCGAGGTCGCTTCGTCGAGCAAAAGGATCGGCGCGTTGCGCACGATCGCCCGCGCAATCGAGACGCGCTGGCGCTGGCCGCCGGAAAGGGTCGAGCCGCCCTCGCCGACGGGCGTGTCGTAGCCCTGCGGCTGCTGACGGATGAACTCGTCGGCCGCCGCCAGCACCGCCGCCCGCTCGATCTCGGCGTCGGTCGCCGAAAGTCGGCCAAAACGGATGTTGTCGCGTATGCTGCCTTCGAACAGATAGGGCGCCTGCGAGACATAGGCGATCGAGCCGCGCAGCGAGTGCTTGGTGACTTTGGAAATGTCCTGGCCATCGATCTCGATCGAACCCTTGTCGACATCGTAGAAGCGCTGCAGCAGCGCCACGAGCGTCGTCTTGCCGGCACCCGAGGCCCCGACCACCGCCGTAACCTTGCCGGCCGCGGCGGTGAAACTCAGGTTCCTGATCACCGGCATGTCGGCGCTGTAGCCGAACGTCACATTGTCGAAGCGAACCTCGCCGGTGGTGATCCTGGCTTCGACCGCGTCGGGCGCATCGCCCTGTTTAGGCTCCAGGTCGAGCAGCTCGTAAATCATCCGGGCGTTGACCAGGGCACGTTCCATACCGACCTGCGTACGAGCCAGGCGCCGTGCCGGATCGTAGGCCATGATCAGCGCGGTGATGAAGGAAAACACAGCGCCTGGTGGTTGTCCGAGCACCAGCGCCCGGTAGCCGGAATAGGCAAGGACGGAGGTAATGGCGAGACCGCCCAAAATCTCGGAAATCGGCGACAGCCGCTCCGCGACCCGGGCGATCTTGTTGTTACGCTGCTCGGCCGTATCGGCCATGATGCCGATCCGGCGCGCCAGCTCGGCTTCCAGGGTGAAGGCCTTGACGATGGCGATGCCTTGCGTGGCCTCCTGTACGGACCCGTTCAGCCGCGAGTTGATCAGCACCGATTCCCGGTTGATGCGCCGCAATCGGCGGGTGATGTAGACGACGGCCCAGATCAGCGGCGGCCCGATCAGCAGCGAGCTGAGCGACAACACCGGATCCTGGTAGATCATGACGCCGACGAGGGCGATCAGCGAGACCGCGTCGCGGCTGATGGAGGTCAGCGTCAGCGACAGCAGATCGCGAACGCCGCCGACATTCTCGTTGACCTGTGCCGCCAGCCGACCGGAACGCGTATCGTTGAAGAAGTCGACGCCGAGCTTCATCAGGTGGTCGAAGCTGCGCTTCTGGTAGCGGGCGACCAGATTGTTGCCGATCTTGGCCAACGCGACCGCCTGGCCGTAACCGGCGAAGCCGCGCAGCACGGAGGCGGCCATGAACCCGGCGCAGATCCAGACGATCATGTCGCCGCGTCGTTCGTAGAAGATCTCGTTGATCATCGGGGCCATGATCCACGCCGTGAAGGCGGTGGTGGCGGAAACAATCAGCAGGCAGCCGACGGCAACGACATAGGTCCAGCGATATTCACTGCCGTTTTCGGCCAGGATGCGGCGCAGCACCGCAGTGACCTCAGCTGGCTGGACTTTCAGTTTGAGTGGACTTTGAGCGGTCAAATCGCGGGCGCTTCGTGGTTTGCTAGAGCATGATGCCGAAAAGTGTGAAGCGGTTTTCGGACGACATCATGCTCTATCTCTTTGATTTAGAGCCGGATTCAGATTTCAGGTCGATTCGATCCGAAATCATCAGGCCCTAGGGATGCCAGGCTGGAATTCGGCCCCTCTTAGCGCCCCGGCTACGGCTTGCCTATGGCGAAACTTCGTCGCGGCCCGAGGTTGGGGTCACGAAAGCGGCAGCCATTTCCAAGAAAATACCCGTTTTCGGGACGAAATGGATCATGCCCGCCAGCGCCGCCCCGCGGTCTGGACGCCGAACAGCGAAGGGTTGCGGGCATAGGCGGCAAGGCCCAGAAGTGCCGCCAGCGGGTGGGTGATGACATAGACCGGCATCGAGGCCATCAGCGCGCTGTGCGGCGCCTTGTCCTCGAAGGCGGCGCGGAAATTGCCTTCCTTCAGCGCGGGCACGATCTTTTGCGCGATGCCGCCGGTCAAGAACACGCCGCCGCGGCTCATGAACACCAGCGCGAGGTCGCCGGCGGTGCGGCCGAGGCAGGTGACGAACAGCGCCAGCGCTTCCTCGGCGACCGCATCGGTCTTGGCCAGGGCCGCCCCGGTGATTTCGGCCGGCGTGGTGAACGGCGCCGGCTTGCCGTCGGCCTTGGCGACCGCCCGGTAGACATTGACCAGACCGCGCCCGCACAGGATCTGCTCGCCCGAAATGCGGCCGTCCAGCTTTTCGATATGCGGGAACACCTCGAAATCGCGCGGCGTCCGCGGACCGATATCCATGTGGCCGCCTTCGCCAGGCACCGGTATCCAGTGGTGGAGGGCATGAACCAACCCAGCGACGCCGAGGCCGGTGCCGGGACCGAGCACGACACGCCCGGCATTCTCCTCCGGCGTGCCGCCGCCGATCTTTTCCATGTGCTCTTCGCCGAGCGCCACGACGGCCAGCGCCTGCGCCTCGAAATCGTTGAGCACGACGATGTCGCCCAGGCCCAGATTGGCAAACATCTGCTTCGGCTTCACCACCCAGGGACAATTGGTAAGCGGGATCTCGTCGCCATCGACTGGTCCGGCGATGGCCAGCACTGCCGAATTCGGCCGGATGGACGACCGGTCGAGCACCGCCGCCTGGATCGCCTCGTCTATGGTGGCGAAATTGGCGGTTTGCACGATATGCGGCTCACCGGCTTCCGAATTTGCGTCGAGCACGATCGAAAAGCGCGCATTGGTGCCGCCGATGTCGCCGATCAGCACTGGAAACCGCAACGCGGTGTCGTCGTCGCCTGACATGCTCTTGCTCGTCCCCTTTGCGGCGCCGTTGCGACCGTTTCAATCGCCCGGTTTTCAATCGCCCGGTTTTTCAATCGCCCGGTGTTCAATCGCCCGGTGTTCAATCGATTGACTAGCGCATGGCCCCGGAAAGGGAAAGCGTCAGTTCGCCATCACTGTCCGACGTTTGCCGGCGGCCGTCGCCTTGGCAGGGGAATGCCGATCTCCGGCGTGGCGGTGAAGGCGTTGGCTGCGTTTGGCAAGCCGCCCGCATTGCCCGCAATAGGCGGAGGCGCGTCGGGTTCCGGCGCCCTGGCGGCGATCGGCACGCCGCCGCCGCGATAGGTGACGGCTTCGGCCGAGTCCGCGTCGGGCTGGTCAAGCACGAACTGGCATTGTTTCGGCAGGTTCGCCATCGTCATCAGGTCGCGCGCCTTGGGCGCATCCGGGTTCTTGTTGGGGCGCCACGGCTCCTCGGTAAACCACCAGGCCAGCGGCTTGCCGCAGCCGTCATCGTCGGGCGTCGCTTCCTGTCCCTTGCAGTTGGGCGAACCCGGCTGGCAGCCGATGCGGATGTGGAAATGATAGTCATGGCCCCAGAACGGCCGGATTTTTCTCAGCCAGGTACGGTCGCCGGTGACGGTGTCGCACAGCTTCTTCTTGATCCCAGGATTGACCAGGATGCGCTCGACTTCCGGATAGCTCGCCGCGCGCTTCAACAGCTTGGTATGCAACGGCTTCCACAGCCTGTCCTTCACCAGATGCGTCTTGTCGTCGACCATCAGCGTGGCGCTGATGTTTTCGCGCTCCTGGGTGGTGAGCTTGCGGTCGGGCATTGGCGTCAGCCAGATGTCGGCGTCGAGGCCGATCTGGTGCGAGGCGTGCCCGGTCAGCATCGGCCCGCCGCGCGGCTGCGAAATGTCGCCGATCAGAAGCCCCGGCCAGCCGTCGGCGGCGGCATCGCGCGACAGTTTCTCGATCAGCGCAATCATCGTTGGATGACCCCAGCGCCGGTTGCGCGAGGGACGCATCACCTCCCAGTTCTGGCCGTCCATCGGAATGGCGACGCCGCCAGTGAAGCAGCCCTTTGAATAGAAGCCGAAGGATTGCGCCGCAGCCACCGCCGGCAGCTTCTTGGCGCCGAACAGGTCTTTTGCCCGTGGCTCGGCCGTGATTGCGCCCGCCACCAGCCCGGCCAGCGCCACGATCGCCAGCGCCGCCGTCAGGAACGGCCGTCTGCCGGTCAAGGATCGCATCGAAATCGTCATGAACCCCACTGCAAAAGTCCGCAACACAATCGAATCATATCACCCTCGGGCTCGCGTTTCGATTATCTACCTTCATCGGGCTGCGCGGCTCGCCGTCGCGCCAGCTGCCGTCGGCCCACATCCGATCGAACGCCTGGCGGTAGTCCGGATAGCGGAACCGGTAGCCCGCTGCCTTGATCGCGGCGTTGGCGACGCGCTTGTTCTCGCCATAGAAGGACCGCGCCATGGGCGAAAGTTGGGCGGTCTCGAAAGGAATCTCCGGCGGCGGCTCGACGCCCATCAGCGAAGCGGCATAGGTGACGACATCCTGCGGCGGCGCCGGCTCGTCATCGGTGATGTTGAAAATGCCGCCTCTATTGCCACCGATGAGGTGCCAGAGCGCGCCGGCGATGTCGTCGCAATGGATGCGGTTGAACACCTGGTCGGGCTTGACCAGCCGCCTGGCCGTGCCGTTTTCCAGATTGACCAGCGCGTTGCGACCCGGCCCGTAAATGCCGGAAAGCCGCAGGATGGCCACCGGCTTGCCGGTCTCGAGTCCAAGCTGCAGCCAGCCCCGCTCGGCCGCCACTCGCATCGACGAGCGTTTCGACACCGGCCGGCATTCGGCCGTTTCATCGACCCAGGCACCGTCATAATTGCCATAGACGCCGACGGTCGAGAGATAGCCGATCCAGCGAAGCGCCGGCATCGCCTCGATCGCCTTGCGCGCGGCGAGAAGCACAGGGTCGCCGGCCTCCTCCGGGGCTACGGAGATGACAAGATGGGTGGTGGTCTCCAGCGTTTCGCCGATTTCAGGTGTCAGGGCGCCGTGAAACAGCAGCGGCGCGATGCCGGCCTGACGCAATGCCTCGAATTTCTCGGCCGAGCGCGTGGTGCCGAAGATCGTAATCGCCTCCGCATTGGCCCGTGCAAAGGCTTTGCCCGAATAGCCGGCGCCGAAGATAAAAACCTGTTTTTCGCTCATGCGTGCGCCTCAATTGGCAATACGGACAGCCATTCGCCCCGCACTGTCGTGTCGGTTTCAGTGTTCGAGTAGATCGCCGCCTGCCTGTTGAATTCGGCGGCCGGCACCAGCCGCGACAGCGCCCAGATCGCCGCGCCGCGCACCAGCGGCGAGGCATCGCCAAGCAGATCGCGCACCGGGCCGGCCAGCGAAACATCGCCGGAATTGCCGGCGGCAACCAGCACATTGCGGACAAAGCGGTCGCGGCCGATGCGCTTGATCGGCGAGCCGGAGAAAAAGGTCCGGAACGCCGTGTCGTCTAGCTGCAACAGCTCGCCCAGCGGCGGCTCGCGCAGTTCGTCGCGGGCAGCAAGCTTGGCTTCCGAAGCGGCGCGGGCAAACTTGTTCCACGGGCAGGCGGCAAGGCAATCGTCGCAGCCATAGATGCGGTTGCCGATCTTTTCGCGGAATTCTTGCGGGATCGGCCCCTTGTTCTCGATGGTCAGGTAGGAGATGCAGCGCCTGGCATCGAGCCGGTAGGGCGCCGGAAAGGCATCGGTCGGGCAGGCGTCGAGGCAGGCGCGGCAGGAACCGCAATGGTCTACCTCGGTCGCATCTGGCGTGAGCTCCGCCGTGGTGAAGATGGTGCCGAGAAACAGCCAGGAGCCGTGCTCGCGGCTGACCAGATTGGTGTGCTTGCCTTGCCAGCCGAGCCCGGCGGCCTCAGCCAGCGGCTTTTCCATAACCGGGGCCGTATCGACGAAAACCTTCACGTCGCCGCCGGCCCGCGCGACGATCTTGCCGGCGATCTCCTTCAGCCGGCCCTTCATCACTTCGTGATAGTCGCGGTTTTGCGCATAGACCGAGATCGCGCCGCGATCGCGCCTTGCCTGCAGCGCACGCGGATCGTGGTCGGGGCCGTAATTCATTGCCAGCACGATGATCGAGCGCACCTCGGGCCACAGCGTCGAAGGCTCGCTGCGGCGTTGGAGCGTCTCCGCAATCCAAGCCATCGAACCGTGAAAACCATCGGCGACGAATTCTGCCAATCTGGCCGGCGCCAGCGGGATCGCGTCAGGCGTGGTGACGGCAACCGCATCGAAGCCGGCGCGCCGCGCCTCGGCGTCGATCAGCGCGCGCAGGGTTTGGCTTCTAGAAGTCGAGGTCCGCATAATGCGAAACCGGCGACAGGCCGCGAACCCGGTCGGAGAGCAGCGGCCGGAACGACGGCCGCGATTTCACCCGCGTGTACCATTCGCGCGCCGCGGCATGCTCGCGCCAATCGATCTCGCCGAGATAATCCAGCACCGACAGCGTCGCCGCTGCCGCCAGGTCGGCATAGGTGACCTTGCTGCCGGCCAGCCAATGACGGGTGCCGGCCAGCCAGTTGGTGTACTTCATGTGCTGGCGAATGTTGGCGCGCGCCGCGCGGATCGCCGCCGAATCGGGGGAACCGCCGCCCGCCGTTTCCGGCATCACCGGCTTCAGCACGCGCTCGCGCACCAGATGCCGGGTCACTTCGCTCTCGGCCTTGTTGAGATACCAGTCGGTCAGGCGGCGGATTTCGGCGCGCTGCATCGGGTCTTCCGCAAACAGGCGCTTGTCGCGCTTCAGGACACCACGTGTTTCGTCGAGATATTCAGCGATCACCATGGCGCCGACGATCGGCACGTCGCCTTCGGCCAGCAGGATAGGCAAGGTGCCGGCGGGGTTCAGCGCCAAAAACTCCTTGCGCCGCGTCCACGGTTTTTCCTCGATCAGCGCCAGCTCCTCGCCATATTCGCCGAAGGCGAGGCGCACGAAGCGGCAGGTGGCGAACATCGGGTGATGGAAAAGCGTCAGCATGATTCCGCGATATTAAGGCGCACTGGCGAATCGCCGTCCGCACCGGTAAGTCTTGGCGGCCCGTCATGCGGCCGTCACGGTGCTGCGACCTATAGGGGGACTTCCGTGCCGTGACAAGCAAGCCCTTTTGCCAGCCGTTTCCTTCCGTCCCTTGAATGCCGAGGTTGCCATGGATAGCCACACCATCGTCGAAGCCCTGCTGCTCGGCCTGCTGGAGGGGCTGACCGAGTTCATCCCGGTCTCCTCGACCGGCCATATCCTGCTCGCCGGCCATTTCCTCGGCTTCCATTCCACCGGCAAGGCGTTCGAGATCCTGATCCAGCTCGGCGCCATCCTGGCGATCCTCAGCGTCTATTTCCGCCGTCTGTGGCAGATGCTGCTCGACCTGCCGCATGATCGGCTGACGCGGCATTTCGTCATCGGCATCCTGATTGCCTTCCTGCCGGCCGCCATCATCGGCGCGCTGGCGCATGATTTCATCAAGACGGTGCTGTTCGAATCGCCAAGGCTGATCTGCATCATGCTGATCATCGGCGGCGTCGTGCTGCTGGTCGTCGACCGCATGAAGCTGCAGCCGGTCTACCGCGACGTCGAGCGCTTCCCGACAAGGCTTTATTTGCAAATCGGCCTGTTCCAGTGCCTGTCGCTGATCCCCGGGACGTCGCGCTCCGGTTCGACCATCGTCGGCGCGCTGCTGCTGGGCGTCGACAAGCGCGCGGCGGCGGAATTCTCCTTCTTCCTCGCCATACCGACCATGGTCGGCGCCTTCGCCTTCGATCTGTTCAAGAACCGCAACGTGCTGAGCAGCGCCGATCTGCCGATCATCGCCATCGGCTTCGTCGCCGCCTTCGTTACCGCGCTGATCGTCGTGCGCTTCCTGCTCGATTACGTCTCGCGCAACGGCTACTCGCTCTTCGGCTGGTGGCGCCTGGTGGTGGGCACTGTGGGGTTGGTGGCGCTGATGATCTGGGGGTGAGCTTTACCCTCCCCCTTGTGGGGGTCCGAAGGACGGGCGAGACAGGCGGCTCGCCCCGGTCAGTCGATCCGCAAAGCGGATCGGGGTGGGGGTCGGCGCCACACCCCCGCCCCGTTTCGCCAACGACGCGTCGCTTGCTCACCGACCCTCCCCACAAGGGGGAGGGTAAAGGCCGCTAACTCCTCCCATAAAACGCGTTCTCGACATGCACAGGCCAGCGCCAGGGCAGCACCGCGATCATGTCGAAGCGCATCGACAATCTGCCATAATCCGGTTGGCGCGACAGCCAGATGTCGGCCGCGCCCTCGATGCGGCGCTCCGATTCGTGGCCAATCGCCTCCATCGCTTCCATCAGCGTGCGCCGCGCCTTGACCTCGACGAACAGCACCAGGTCGCCGCGCCTGGCGATCAGGTCGATCTCGCCGAAGCGGGTGCGATGCCGGCGGGCGAGGATGCGATAACCTTTCAGCATCAGCGCCGCCGCCGCCAGCCACTCGCCGCGATGGCCGCGCCGATAGGCTTTTTGGCGGCTGGCGGCCGGGCGCTCAGCCACCTTCGCCTTCTCCAACCGCATCCCTGAGTTCCAGCAGCCGGCGGTAGAGCGACTGCTTCTGCCCGCCTGTCATCTTCGCCGCTTCCGCCGCCGCCTTGGACGCCGGCATTTCGGCGGCCAGCGACAGCAGCAGCCTGTCGATGTCGGCGGGTTGGTCGGCCTTGATCTCGGCGGGCCCGACGCAGATGACGATTTCGCCCTTCGGCGTATCGGCCGCCGCATAATAATCGGCCAGCGCCTGCAGCGTTCCCGTCCGCATCTCTTCGAAAGTCTTGGTCAGCTCGCGGCCGATGGCGGCCTTGCGCGCGCCGCCCAACGCCTCGACCATGGCGACCAGCGTTTCGGCCAGCCGGCGTGGCGACTCGAAGAAGATCAGCGTTGCCGGCACCGCCCTGAACGTTTCCAGCTTTGTCATCCGCTGCCCTGATTTCACCGGCAGAAACCCGGCAAACAGGAAGGCGTCGGACGGCAGGCCCGACGCCGTCAGCGCCGCCAGCGGCGCCGATGGGCCGGGGATCGGCACCACGCGCAGGCCGCGCTCCAGCGCTTCGCCGACCAGCCGGTAGCCTGGGTCGGAGATCAGCGGCGTGCCGGCATCCGAAATCAGCGCCACGCTCTGCCCGGCCTCGAGTGCCGCGATCAGCTTCGGCCCGGCCTCGCCGGCGTTGTGCTCGTGATAAGCGGTGGTGCGCCGCCGGATGCCGTAGCGATCGAGCAACACGCGCGAGACGCGAGTGTCCTCGCAGGCGACGATGTCGGCGGCGGCGAGCGTCTCCAGCGCGCGCAGCGTGATGTCGGAGAGGTTGCCGATCGGCGTCGCCACCAGATACAGCGCCGGCGCCAGCGACCGGACCGCGATCTCGGTCTGCCCGATCACATAGCTGCGCTTCTCGCCGGTCACCGGGGTCTCTCCATTTCGCCCTGTTTGGCACGGCGCGCGCCGGGTTGCAAAACTCCCGAACATCGAGCCAAACCTGACGCCGATGTAACCCGGCGGCCATGTCTTTGCCACAGTGGGGAACGAAAGCGTGGCTGGCGGATTGAATACCTGAGTCTCTTGAGGAGGAGGACAGGATGGACAGCCTGGAATTGCAGGACGTTTTCGAGCCCTATTATGCCGAGCGCAAGCGCTTCACTGCGCGAAAGGGCAAGCGTGCGCTCGCCGAAAGCGACACCGGCCTGGCCAGTCGGGCGGCCACCGCCTTGCCGACGAATGTCAGGCTTTCGGACAACAAACCGGACAGCACGACGGAGCACTGACCGTACGATGCCCAATCGTTTCGATATCTTCATCACCCGTCTTGAAACGAAGAGCGCCCGCGAAGGCGCGCCGCCGCATCCGATGAACGACCAGAACAGCGTCCGCCGGGACAAGAGCGACGCCAAGCCGGCCCGGACCGGAGAGGCGCATGCCGAGAAACACCGCGGCAAGCGCCGCTTCAAGCACGACGCTTAGTTTGTCGATCGGTGCAACATCGTCATCCTAGGGCGAAGCAAGGAGCGAAGTGACGCGGCGCAGACCCTATGATCCATTCCGTGACCTCTGCCGAAGGATGCAGCGGCGCAGAATTCTGAACCGCTGCAGCGCCTTAACCTCGCGGCAAATCCCGGGTGAAGCCCGAGGATGGCGAACGCGGGCGTGGAACGCCCCAACCACATCAGTCAGCCCAGGTATCGCGTCACCTCACCTCCAGCAATCGCACCAACTCCGGATCCATGAATCCGTAATCATCCGGGATGTCGAGGCAGATGACGCGGGCCTTCTTCAGGCTCTCCTTGAATTTCTTCTGCAGCTTGGTGCGGTGCGCCTTTTCCATCACGAAGACGATGTCGGCCCAGGCGACCAGCTCATGCGTCAGCGGCGTGTCTGCATCGTGATTGGTGCCGGCCGACTCGACCTCGATATCCCTACGTTTGGAGAACACCTGCTCGGCGGTCGGGCTGCGCAAGCGGTTCTGGCTGCAGACGAACAGGACGTTCTTCACCGACTACTCATCCCAGATTTTACGCAGATTTTTGCTGAGAGGGATGTACTGATCAAATGTGAGTCCATTCAGATCAAACTCGAGCAACTCATCCTTGGCGATCCCGCGAAGTTTATTTCCAATATATGTTATGAAACTGAGGACAACGCTGAATTCGCTCAAGTGGGTCAATTTTAGTTTCGATGTGACCGTTGCGTTCCTGATGAAAATCGCCTGAGCCTCAAAGAGGTCGTCTTGCTCTGGAGATCTCAAGATTTCGGTCAATCCAAACTCGAACACATCATCCGTGTTCAATGTCATCAAGGTCTCGTGGATCAGGAACGTCATCGCAGGAGTCACCTCGGATGCGGCGCTGGCACGCCAGCGGTTCAACAAGTCGACTTTCTAACATCCTTGCTCAAGCCGATAAATCGTCCAACAGCCCGGCCATTTGCCCTGTGGGCTCACCGCGCCAAATCCGCCACCACGGCATCGAGCACGATCATGCCGGCTGGCGTGGCGCGTAGCCTGGCATTGCCGATCGGCGCCACCAGCCCCTCATCCTGCAGCACGGTCAGCCGGGCGCTCGACAGGCCGCGCCCGGAAAACGCCTCGTAGCGGGAAAGGTCGATGCCTTCGGCCAACCTCAGCCCCATCAGCAGGAACTCGTCGGCCTCTTCGGAGCGCGTCAGGATCTCGCCGCCGGTGACGCCATGGCCCCTGGCCTCCACCAGATTGGCCCAGGTCTCCGGCATCCGCTCGGCGATCGTCACGGTGCGGTGGCCGTTCTCGATAAAGCGGCCATGCGCGCCCGGTCCGACGCCGACATATTCGCCATAGCGCCAATAGGTCAGATTGTGCCGGCTCTCGGCGCCCGGCCTGGCGTGGTTGGAAATCTCATAGGCCGGCAGGCCATGCGCTGCGGTGATCTCCTGCGTCAGCGCATAGAGATCGGCGGCCCGGTCATTATCGGGGATGATGAATTTGTTCGCCGCATGAAGGGCATGGAACGGCGTGCCTTCTTCGATGGTCAGCTGGTAGAGCGACAGATGGTCGGCGGCATGGCCGATCGCCTGTTCGAGCTCCGCCTGCCAGTCGTCCAGCGTCTGGCCGGGGCGGGCGTAGATCAGGTCGAAGGAAAGTCTTGGGAATATGTCCCGTGCCAGGCCAATTGCATGCAGCGCCTCGTCGACATTGTGCAGCCGGCCGAGGAAGCGCAGATCCTTGTCGTTCAGCGCCTGCACGCCGAGCGACACACGGTTGACGCCGGCGGCGCGGTAGCCGCGAAATCGCTCGGCCTCGACCGAGGACGGATTGGCTTCCAGCGTCACCTCGATGCCGTCGGGCACCGTCCAGTTCTTCGCCACGGCGTCCAGCACCGCCGCCACCGTCTGCGGCTGCATCAGCGACGGTGTGCCGCCGCCGAGAAAGATACTGGTCACTTCGCGCGGCCCGGTCCGCTCGCTCATGGTCTTCAGCTCGTTCTCGAAGGCGCGGGCAAAGCGCTCCTGGTCGACCGGCTGGTGACGGACATGGCTGTTGAAGTCGCAATACGGGCATTTGGCCGCGCAGAACGGCCAATGGATGTAGACCCCGAAGCCCGGGCTGCGGTCCAGCGACATTAAGCTGAGCCTAACCTGGCGCGGGCGAATTTCTGGAAGGCGCGGGCGCGGTGCGACAGCGCCGTCGGCTGACCGGGCTTCCAGCCGTGTTTTTCCTCAGCGCTCATCTCGCCGAACGTCTTGTCGAAACCGTCGGGCAAAAACACCGGGTCGTAGCCGAAGCCCAGTTCGCCGCGCGGCGGCCACACCAGCGTTCCCTCAGCTTCGCCGCGATAATATTCAGCCTCGCCATTGGGGAAGGCCAGGCAGATGACGGCGACGAACCGCCCCTTGCGCTGCGCTGGCTTGGCGGCGCCGACCTCCTGCAAGGCCACTTCGGTGCGCTGCATGGCCATCCCGAAGTCGCGGCTGCCATCGGGAGCTTCGGCCCAATTGGCGGTGTAGACGCCGGGGGCGCCGTCGAGCGCGTCGACGCACAGGCCCGAATCGTCCGACAGCGCCGGCAGGCCGGTCGCCTTAGCCGCGGCGAAGGCCTTGATGTAGGCGTTTTCCTCGAAGGTGGTGCCGGTCTCCTCCGGTTCCGGCAGGCCGTAGTCCTTGGCCGACTTCGCCTCGAAGCCGAACGGACCCATCAAATCGGCGAATTCGCGCAGCTTGCCTTCATTGTGGCTGGCAACGACGATCTTCTTTCCATCGAGAGAATGCATCAAAGGCCCCAGATCCTTGGCTCGGCGAATTCGATCGAATTGCCCGAGGGGTCGCGTATGTAGATCGAACGCCCGCCCTGCGGCCATTCGAATTCGCTTTCGATGGCGATGTTTTTCGCCTCAAGTTGCGCCTTCCTCTGTGCGAGTTCATCCGCACTTGCGGCAAAGCAGAGATGGCCCTCGCCGACCGTGCCATGCGGCGGCACTTTCAGCCGCGCATCCGGTGCCGGCGGGATTTTGGTGGCTTCGGCGTTGAAGATGAGCAGTACGCCCGGGCCGCAGCGGAAGAAGAGATGGCGGCCGTCGACCTTGCCGAGGAGAGGGAGGCCGAGGACGTTGGAGTAGAAGGCTTCGGCAGCGGCGAGATCCGTGACGTAAAGCGCTGACTCAAGAATAGCGGAGGGTTGCATCAGGCGCCCCCCTCTGCCCTGCCGGGCATCTCCCCCGCAAGGGGGGAGATTGGCAGTTCCGCTGGCGGCGTCTCAACGTTGATGGTTGGCGAAAACGGTAGCGACCTCTGATCTCCCCCCTTGCGGGGGAGATGGCCGGCAGGCCAGAGGGGGGTGTGAAGGATCGCCGACGTCATCACGTTAAATTCAATCAGGCCACAGCCATCTGCTGCAAGCTCACCAGCCGCTGAATGCCCTTCTTTGCCAGGCCCATCAGCTCCGCGAACTGCCCTTCCGAGAACGGCTCGCCCTCGGCGGTGCCCTGGATCTCGACGATGCCGCCCTTGCCGGTCATGACGAAATTGGCGTCGGTGCCGGCAGATGAATCCTCGATGTAGTCGAGGTCGATGACCGGCTGGCCGTCATGGATGCCGCAGGAAATTGCCGCGACATGGTCTTTCAGCACCTTGGCAACGCTGGCCATCTGCCGCGCTTCCATCCAGCGCAGGCAATCGTAAAGCGCCACCCAGCCGCCGGTGATCGAGGCCGTGCGGGTGCCGCCATCGGCCTGGATGACGTCGCAGTCGACGGTGATCTGCTGTTCGCCCAGCGCCTGCAGGTCGACAACGGCGCGCAAGGAGCGGCCGATCAGCCGCTGGATTTCCAGCGTGCGGCCGCCTTGCTTGCCGGCCGAGGCTTCACGGCGCATGCGCTCGCCGGTCGAACGCGGCAGCATGCCGTATTCCGCCGTCACCCAGCCCTTGCCGGAATTGCGCATCCAGCCTGGCACCTTTTCCTCCAGGCTCGCCGTGCACAACACATGCGTGTCGCCGAATTTCACCAGGCACGAGCCTTCGGCGTGTTTGGAGACGCCGCGCTCGAAGGAGATGGCGCGCATTTCGTCGGCTTGGCGTTTGGAAGGGCGCATCGAGGCCTCTTTCTGTTCTTTTATGGTTGCGTCGGCGGCTTGTAGACGCATGCAGCCCATGGCGCAAAGGAAAAGGCCCCCAGATAGACGCCGGGTTGCGCGGGGGCGATGGAAGTCTATATCCTTGAGCCGGAGGTTTTTGGCTCGAATGACCAAGGCAGTCACCGAACCCAGTTTGCTGGCGCCCGCGCTGCAGTCGCTCGACATGCGTTCGCGCGACATCTTTCGGCGCATTGTCGAGTCCTATCTGAAGGACGGTGAGCCTGTGGGATCGCGCAGCCTGTCGCGCATCCTGCCGTCGTCGCTGTCGCCGGCCACCATCCGCAACGTGATGAGCGACCTCGAGCATCTCGGCCTGATCTATGCCCCGCACATCTCGGCCGGGCGCCTGCCGACGCAGACCGGCCTGCGCTTCTTCGTCGATGCCTTCATGGAGCTTGGCGATCTCTCCGACGAGGAACGCCGCGTCATCGAGGCGCAGGTGCGCGCCTCCGGCTCGGGCGCGACGCTGGAACACATGCTGACCGAGGCCAGCCAGATGCTGTCGGGCATGTCGCGCGGCGCCGGCCTGGTGCTCGCCACCAAGAACGAAGTGGCGCTGAAGCACATCGAGTTCATCCAGCTCGAGCCGACCAAGGCGCTGGCGGTGATGGTGTCGCAGAATGGCGATGTCGAGAACCGCGTCGTCGACCTGCCGGCCGGCATCACCGTCTCGCAGCTGCACGAGGCCTCCAACTTCCTCAACGCCCATATCAGGGGCCGCACGCTCGCCGAGGCGCGCATCGAGATCGCCCGTATCAAGGATGAGACCCGGGCAGCGCTGGACACGCTGTCGCAGGACCTGGTCGAGAAAGGCCTGGCGGTGTGGGCCGGCGCCGATAGCGGCCTGCCGGCGCGCCTTATCGTGCGCGGCCGCGCCAATTTGCTCGAAAACGTCACCGCCCAGGCCGATATCGAATTGCTGCGCCACCTGTTCGAGGATCTGGAGACGCAGGACGGGCTGATCCAGCTGCTCGACCTCGCCGAGGACGGCCCCGGCGTGCGGATCTTCATCGGCTCGGAAAACAAGCTGTTCTCGCTCTCCGGCTCGTCGCTGGTCGTGGCGCCTTACCGCGACAAGGACGCCCGCGTCGTCGGCGCGCTCGGCGTCATCGGCCCGACCAGGCTGAATTATGCCCGCATCGTGCCTATGGTCGACTACACGGCGCAATTGATTACCCGGATGTTAAGATAATTCCGAAGCCGGGATCACCGTAAAGGAGGGCGCAGAATGGCGCTTGAATCGTTCAAGGCCCAGATCAGCATGCTGCTCGAAGAAATGGTCAACCAGCCGGAGGACGAGCACGAAATCCAGGAGCAGCTGCGCGAAAAACTGCGCGAAATGCGCGCCATGGGCTTGCCGCTGCCGGAAGATCTCGTCGCATTGGAAAAGCGTCTCGACGACGATCTGGACGTCGAAGAGGAAAGTTGAGCGGTTCTCTCGTCGAATCTGCGCGCGCACGCTTCTCTTTTGCGGCGGCCGCACAATATCTCCCTTGTCGTGACGCGCCGACCGGCGCGAGTTCGAGGAGAACAGCATGATCCGGATTGCCGGCTTCGCAGGCCTTGCCCTGCTTCTGGCCACCAGCGCCTTCGCCCAGCAGGCTGATCAACTGCTGCTGACCGGCAAGGACGCTTTCGGCGACTGGAAGGCCGACAAGCCAGGTGTGCGCCGGCTGATTAGGCCGGATGATCTGAAAAGACCCAACATCACCGAATCCGCCTCCAACAGCGCCGGCCTTGGCGATCGACCCGAGGGCGCGAAGCCCGTCCTGCTGCCTGGGTTTTCGGCCGAACTGGTTGCTTCCGGCATTTCCAATCCGCGGGTCGTGCGCGTGGCGCCGAACGGCGACCTGTTCGTCGCCGACAGTGACGCCAACCAGATCCGCGTCTATCGGCTGGCCAAGGGTAGCGCGAAGCCGGCCGAAGAGGGCATTTTTGCCGACAATCTCAACCAGCCCTATGGCATCGCCTTCTACCCGCCTGGCGACAAGCCGCAATGGGTCTACGTCGCGAACAACGACAGCGTGGTCCGCTACGCCTATCGCGACGGCGACCTTAAAGCCTCCGGCGAACCGGAGACGATTGTCTCCGACATCCCTACCGGCGGCCACTGGACCCGCGATATCGCCTTCTCGCCGGACGGGAAGACGCTGTATCTCTCGGTCGGCTCCGGATCGAACGTCGCGGAGGGCATGCAGAAGGCACCGAAGGGCGGCCTTGACGCCTGGGCAAAATCACAGCCACTCGGCGCCACCTGGGGTTCCGAGGATGGCCGTGCCGACGTGCTGGCCTTCGGCCCCGACGGCAAGAATGGCCGCATCCTCGCTACTGGCCTGCGCAATTGTTCGGGCATGACCGTGCAACCGGCCACCGGCGCGCTGTGGTGTGTCGTCAACGAGCGCGACGGTCTCGGCGACGATGTGCCGTTCGAATATGCCACCTCAGTCAAGGACGGCGCCTTCTATGGCTGGCCCTGGTATTATATCGGCGCCAACGAGGACCCGCGTCACGAGGGCGCGCGCCCAGACCTCGCCGGCTCGGTCGCCGTGCCCGACGTGCTGATGCAGGCGCATTCGGCGCCGCTCAACATCGCCTTCTATGACGGCGACAATTTTACGGCCGAGTACAAGGGCGATGCTTTCGTCGCCCTGCACGGCTCCTGGAACCGTGGTATGAGGACCGGCTACAAGGTGGTGCGGCTGAGATTCAGCGACGGCAAGCCGACCAGCGAGTACCAGGATTTCATCACCGGCTTCGTCCTCTCCGACGACGCCGTCTGGGGCCGGCCGGTCGGCGTCGCGGTGGCCAAGGACGGCGCGCTTATCGTAACCGAGGATGGCAACGGCACCATCTGGCGCATCACCCATGTCGATGGCCCATCCTGAGCCGGCGAACAGCGCAATCCGGCCCTAATGCACGTCCCGATGGATCACCTTGGGATAGGTATGGATCACCTCGGCCGATGAGACGCGGTCATCGAAACCGGTATCCCTGAGATTGAAGAGGCCGACCGAGCCGAAGGACTTCTTCGCCCCTTGCGCGAAGCGGCCGTCGCTGAAATCGTGTTCGTAAAGCGTCACCGTGACGTGGCCGGCATTGAGCTTCGGCACGTAAACACTGCTGATGGTGTCGTTGGCGACGCCAAGCTGGTTGACGTTGAAGCGATAGAGGTCCTGCACCATGCGCCGGGCCGCATTGCCATTGATCATCCAGTATTCGCGGCGCGATGCGCGGTTCGGGTCGATGAGTTTGAGCGGCGCCTTGCGGCCAAGCCCGAGCCAGTGCTCGAACACCATCACATTGGCGCCCCACGGATAGGGATAGTTGGACTTGTCGATGATGCGTGGCGGGCCATCCTCGGCAATCTCGGCGGTATCGACATAGTCCAGCCATTGCAGCTGGAACGACGCTTCCACGTTGAGGTCGGTACTGCGCGGATCGGCAGCGATGATGCGCCAGTCGGAGACCGGCGGATATTTGGTGTCGAGGTCGATGTAGAATTCGCCTTTGGCGGTGTCGTCGGGGTCTATCTTTTGCGGTCCGTCACGCTCCATCGCCACCAGTCGCACCTTGAACCGGTTGTTGACTACCAGCGGATAGATCATCGGACGAACGGGGTAGGCGCCAGGGTTCCGGCTGTCGGTAAAATATCCAGTCTGCGGAACGACATCGCTATCGCCCTTGTCGAACAGGCTGAAAGCCTGACGCCCCTCGAACCACAGATACCATTCCAGCTCGTGGACGTGACCGCGTGCTTCGGAATAGTTGTTGGGCATCCACTTCATGAGCTGGATGTGAAGTCTTTTGGCTAACATGGGTGCTCCTGCCGTTCGGAGCCATGCGAGATAGCCGACCGCCTTCGGGGCGTAAGTGAACCATCTCTCGCTTTCAGGCGAGGATGACCGGCTTTCATGTCCTGCTTGGCGCAATCGAATCCGTTTTGCCGTTGCAGGCTTTCATGGCATCAGAGCGGCTCAGGAGGTGCGACCGTCATGACCCTCACCGGCTTCCTTGCCTATAGTGCTGCGCTGGGCATCGCCGCCGCCATTCCCGGCCCCGGCGTCACCGCGCTTGTGGCGCGGGCGCTCGGATCCGGCTTCCGCTCGTCGCTGGCGATGTCGTTCGGCCTGATGCTCGGCGACCTCATTTATCTCACCGCGGTGGTGCTCGGCCTTGCCTTTGTCGCGCAAATCTTCGGCATGGTGTTTCTCGCCATCAAATGGCTGGGCGTCGCCTATCTCGCCTTCCTCGGCTGGCGTTTCTGGACGGCCGGGATCACGCCCGAGACTGTCGAGGCCAGGAAAGGCAAGGGCGGCCTGGTATCGAGCTTCCTTGCCGGCCTCACCGTCACGCTGGGCAACCCGAAGACGATGATCTTCTACCTCGCCATCACGCCAACCATCGTCGACCTGAAGACCATCACGCTCGCCGACTACGGCATCCTGGTCGCGCTCACCGTTATCGTGCTCTTCGTGGTGCTTGTGCCCTATCTGGCGCTGGCCGCCAAGGCGCGCTGGTTCCTGAAATCGCCGCGCGCGCTGAAGGCGCTGAACCGCACCGCCGCCGGCTTCATGGTGGGCGCGGCCGCAGCCATTGCCGCACGTCAGTAGATCGGTTCAGGCAATTCATTCCGCCGATCGGTCCATCCGGAAATGCGGCTTCGGAAGGCAAGCGTTTTCAGCAAGCGGCCCACTCGATATTTTCGGCCGGCAGCCTATCTTGCGCGGACGAAAGCCTTATTCTGTCCGCCGACGCCAATTGCCTGATCTGATTTGGGAGCGAAACCAATGAACAAGCCTTCCGCGCGCGTGCCCGGCCGCGGCCGTGTCTACAACTCGATCACCGAGACGATCGGCGACACGCCGCTGGTGCGGCTCGACAAGTTCGCCAAGGAGAAGGGCGTCGTTGCCAACCTTCTTGCCAAGCTCGAATTCTTCAATCCGATCGCCTCGGTCAAGGACCGCATCGGCGTTTCCATGATCGAGGCGCTGGAAGCGTCGGGCCGGATCAAACCCGGCAAGACGACGCTGATCGAGCCGACCTCGGGGAATACCGGCATCGCGCTCGCCTTCGCCGCCGCCGCCAAGGGCTACAAGCTGATCCTGACCATGCCCGAAACCATGTCGGTGGAGCGCCGCAAGATGCTGGCGCTGCTCGGCGCCGAACTGGTGCTGACGGAAGGGCCGAAAGGCATGAAGGGCGCCATCGCCAAGGCTGACGAACTGGCCGCCACCCTGCCTGACGCCGTCATCCCGCAGCAGTTCGAAAACCCGGCCAACCCGGAGATCCACCGCCGCACCACCGCCGAGGAGATCTGGAACGACACCGATGGCGGGGTCGACATCTTCGTCGCCGGCATCGGTACCGGCGGCACGATCACCGGCGTCGGCCAGGTGCTGAAGCAACGCAAGCCCTCGGTGCATGTCGTCGCCGTCGAGCCGGAGGCCTCGCCGGTGCTGTCGGGCGGCCAGCCCGGCCCGCACAAGATCCAAGGCATCGGCGCCGGCTTTGCGCCCAAGATCCTCGACACCTCGATCTATGACGAGATCGTCAAGGTCTCCAACGAGGATTCGGTCGCCAACGCCCGCCTCGTCGCCCGCCTTGAAGGCGTGCCGGTCGGCATCTCGTCGGGCGCTGCCCTGCAGGCCGCCATCGCCGTCGGGTCGCGGCCGGAGAACAAGGGCAAGAACCTGGTGGTGATCATCCCGTCCTTCGCCGAGCGCTATCTGTCGACGATCCTGTTCGACGGGCTGGGGGCTTAACGTCTTAACTGGATAGGCGGCGATCCTTCGCACCCCCCTCTGCCCTGCCGGGCATCGGGGGTGCTGTCCCTCCGACATCGGAAGTCTCATGGCTGGACCGCAGAAAACCCGGCCGTGGCGTCCGCCACCGGCTTGAGCGGGAGGCGGCTTCAGGGTCAAATCGCCCCGGCCTGCTTCGCGCGGGCAGGGGGAGAATCACATGTACAAGCTTTACACGCGCCCAGGCAGCGGCGGTTTTGTCGTCGAGGCCGCATTGGCGCTGGCAAACGCGCAATTCGACCAGATCGATGTGCCCAAGAAGGATCCGCCGGACCCGGCTTTCCTCGACATCAGCCGGTTGAACCAGGTTCCGGTGCTGACCTTGCCCAACGGTCAATCGATAACCGAATCGGCGGCGATCTGCATCCTGCTTGCCGAGCGCCATCCGGAGGCGGGTCTGGCGCCGGCCGCCGGATCGCCGGATCGCGCCGGTTTCCTGCGCTGGATGGCGTTCATGTCATCGGTGCTCTACCCCGCCATCCTGCGCCTCTACTATGCCCATCGCTACACCGCCGATGCCGACGGCAAGAAAGCCGTCAAGCAGGCAGCCATTGCCGAGATGGACCGCGGCTTCGCCATTGTCGATGCAGCCCTCGAGGGGCGCGGCTGGCTGGTCGGCGACGCGATGTCGCTGGCCGACATCTACCTCGTCATGCTGGTGGCCTGGCACCCCGATATGGACAAGGCGCGAGCCGACTGGCCGAACATCGAACGCTTATGGTCGGCGCTGCGCGCGCATCCGCTGATGAAACGGCTCAACACCACACATGAAATGTGGCCGGCCTGAACGAACGCTTCAATTTCGCAGGATCGCCCGTTTCGCCTGCAGGAAGCGGCGCACGGCCGGGTCGCGTTCAAGGCCGATCGCCCGGTCATAGGCCACGACCGCTTGCGCCGCATTGCCGAGCCTGGCCAGCAGGCCGGCGCGGGCGGCCCAGTAGGGCTGGTAGTCGTTGAGCCGCTTGTCGTCGCCCAGCACGTAGAGCGCCGCCAGTCCTGCCGCCGCCCCTTCGCCCTCGGCAATCGCCACGGCGCGGTTGATCGAAATCACCGGCGAACCTGATATCGCCGACAGCGCATCGTAGAAGTTACGGATCGCCGCCCAATCGGTTTGGCCGGTCCGTCGCCGCGTCGCATGCACCGATTGTACCGCCGCTTCGAGCTGGTAGCGGCCGATGACGCCCATGGTGGCGGCGTGGCCCAGCAGCGCCTCGGCTTCGTCGATCAGCGCGTGATCCCAAAGACGGCAATCCTGTTCGGCGAGCGGCACATAATCTCCAGCCGCATCGCGCCGCGCCGGGCGGCGCGCCTCGGCAAACAGCATCAGCGCCAGCAGGCCGAGCGCTTCCGGTTCGTCCGGCATCAGCGATGCCACCAGCCGCCCGAGCCAGATGCCTTCGGTCGCCAGATTGCGCGCTCTCGTCTCGGTCCCTGCCGGGTCGGTCCAGCCTTCGGCGAAAGCCGCGTAGATCGCTTCCAGCACCGTTCCCAGCCGCTCGCCGAGTTCGGCGCGATCCGGCACGCGGAACGGAATGCCGATCTCGCGGATGCGGCTCTTGGCGCGCACCAGACGCTGGCCCATCGTCGCCGGCGAAACCAGGAAGGCCGAGGCGATCGTCGCCGCGTCGAAACCCAGAACCGTCTGCAGGATCAGCGGCGCCCGCACGCTGGCTTCGATCGCCGGATGCGCACAGGCAAACATCAGCCTGAGACGTTCGTCGGGAAGGTCTTCGTCTTCCATGCTCGCCTCCATCTCCTCGGCCATCAGCTTGAGATGGTCGCGGCTCGCCTCGCTGGTCAGCCGACGGCGCACCGCGTCGACGCGCCGCCGGCGCGCCACGGCCAGCAGCCATGCTTCCGGCTTCTCGGGCACGCCGGTCTGTGGCCAGCGCTCAAGGGCCGCGGCAAAGGCCTCGGCCAGCGCGTCCTCGGTGCCGGCTACGTCGCGGGTGCGCGCAGCAAGGTAGGCGACCAGCTTGCCGTAACTCTGCCGGGCGGCCGCTTCGGCCGCCGCCCGCGCGATCTCCGGGCGATTGTCCATCACGGTTTCATTTCTTGGGCATGTAGTCGGCCATTTCCCAGATCGGCCGCAACTCGACCGTGCCGGCGCTCGCCGCCGGACAGCGCGCCGCCCAGTCGATGGCGGTATCGATATCGGCCGCCTCGATCATGTAGAAGCCGGCAAGCTGCTCCTTGGTGTCGGCATAGGGGCCGTCGATCACGTTGGTCTTGCCGTCTGTGATCCGCACCGAGGTGGTCGCCTGGGTCGGGCGCAACCGTTCGCCGGCGAGCCATGCGCCGGATTTCTTCAACGCTTCGGTATAGGCGGCATATGCTGCGCTCATCTGCTGAGCCTTCTCGATTGGCGTGTTCGCCTGCGCGGCTTCGTCGCTGTTGATCAAAAGCATGTATCGCATGGGTCTTCTCCCGTGGTTTCGAAGGCCGCGTCCTAGCGGGGCCAGACGTATGTCGCGCGGCGGCGGCCGATTTCGACAGGCTTCAGAAAAAACTTTCGCCTCCGCCAGGAGATTTCGCAAGGACCAGATGTTCCTTCGTCTGCTGGCGGATGACCGGCAGCGGACTGGCCGTGGCTCCGCACAGCACTATCCTCTGTCGTTGGCGGGCACGTCACACGAGGCGTGGGAGAAGAGAATGGAACTCGTGACCCACAAGAAATTCAAGAACGGCCGGTTGATGCCATGGGGCAAAGGCACGGTCGTCAGCGGTGCGAAAGGCACCGTCTATCTCTGCGGCAACACCGCGACATCGGCTGACTACGATCCGGCCGGCAAGAAGGGTGGCGGCTTCGCCGGCGATGCCGCGGCGCAGTGGCGGGAAGTTCTCGGCAACATCAAATCGGATCTGGAAGAACTTGGCAGCGGGCTCGACCATCTCATCAGGCTGACCTTTTTCGTCAAAGGGCCATTTCCCGACGGCGGCGTCCTCAGCTCGCCTAATTTTCGTCTCGACGTGCTGGACGCGTTTTTCGCCGAGCATTGTCCGAAGCATTGCAGCGACAACAATCCGCCGCCTTCGGAGGTAATCGGCGTCGCAGCGCTTGCCCAGGCAGACATCGTCATCGAGATCGTCGCCGTCGCGGCGCTGCCGGACTGAGGCGCGAACGAACAGGCCGGCCTTGCGCGACGTCGCCGTTGCGATCGAAGCGCGTCGGCACGAGCGGCGGCGCCGCGCCGGTGCGGGTTTTGCACCAGGCCTCGGCTTTGGCCAGTGAGCGCCCGGCGACGAGCAGGATCAGGCGTGGCTCGCTCTCCAGCAATTGCACGATGCGGCCGCCGAAATGCCATAGCCGCCAACGACCAGAAGCCTCATGGCGCCGCTCTTTTTGCGTATGTCGTTTTCCCGGAACCGAGGTCACTTTTGGGTGACAGGCGATTAGCCGATCACGCGCGCACGTATCGCGGCGGACAGGATCTCGCAACTGTCCTTGCGGCCGAACATGGCGTAGCGGTTTTTGGCGATGCGTTCGTAGAGCCAGTCACGCAAGGGGCGCGGGATGAGCAGCAGGGCCTTCGCCGCCCGCCACGGCCAGCCGAGTTCGGCCATCACCGCGATGAAACTGTCCAGCCGCATGAAGGGAGCGCCGCCGACAAGGACCAGATTGGTCTCGTAGCTGTCGGTGCGCAGCCCGTATCTCTGGAACAGCGCCTCGCCGAAGGGCGACTGCGCCGTGGCGAAGCGGAAGCGGTTTTTGCGGTCGAGCCCGACCACCGTGCGTACGAAGCCCGAGCACAGCACGCAGACGCCGTCGAAAACGATCAATGGCTGGCTGGCATCGAAGGGTTCAGGAGAAGAAGTCACGGGACGTCCGGCAGCTTGTGTCTTCAGACACTAAGCCCGCCGGCAGCGGGATCAAAGCCGCGGCGTTGTCGCACGGCTTCTCGCGGCCAGCGCGGGGCGCTCGGCGCGATAGGTGGTTGCGCGGGGATCGGCCTCCGGTCTGCAGATCCGGCTGTCGTGACGCGTTTCGAATGTCATGATCAATGCGCGCCGAGCGAGCTGCCGCGACGGGCGCAGGCCGGACCCGGGCCGCGCATGTAGTAGCGCTCCGGCCGATAGGTCGGCGCGATGAACTCACGGATGGCGGCGGCATAGCCGGCGATGTGGCCCCAGAATTTCATTTTACTCAAGTCCCTGTCCCGATTTTCGGATGTCCCGTCCGATTGCGGGGATCATAGCGTCGAGGCGTGAATAGTCGGTGAACACGATGTTAATCTTTGGTCGAAAACCCCATGCTTCGTGGCCGGAATGCGGCTGTTTTGGGGGTCTTTCGGTGTGGTTCGTCGCCATTTCCGGCATTGTGACTTTTGCATCACATATGTTTCGTATGGATGTCGCTTGAGCGCGGTTCTGTTTCAGATTTGGCGAGCCTCTCGAAATTTCCATGCTCGCTGCCGAAATGCCCCTGGCTGCGCGCCCGGAACCGGAACGGGCCTTGCCCGTTCTCGCTTGAACCGCATCGCGCAGGAGTTCGCCATGGCACCTCGCCCCGCCTGGAAGGGCTATCTGAAACTGTCGCTGGTCACCTGCGCTGTCGAACTGACCAACGTCGTCACCCACGCCGAAAAAGTTTCGTTCCGGGTGCTCAACCGCAAGACCGGCAACACGGTCAAGCGCATCTATGTCGATTCTGAAACCGGCAAGCCGCTGGGCGATGGCGACGAGATCAGGGGCTATGAGGTGAGCCCCGGTGAGTTCGTCCATATCGAGGACGAAGAGATCGAAGCGGTGCAGATCGAGTCCTCGCACACGATGGCGCTGGACGGCTTCGTCGACAAAGCCTCGATAGAGCAGATCTATCTCGACACGCCCTATTATGTCACGCCCGCCGACAAGGTGTCGGAGGAGGCCTTTGCCGTCATTCGCGATGCCATGGCGGACAAGAAGATGGCCGGGCTGGCGCGCGTCGTGCTCTATAGCCGCGAGCGGCCCGTGGTCATCGAGCCGCGCGGCAAAGGCATGGTGCTGACCACCTTGCGCTACGGCAACACGGTGCGGGAGCCGGAGAGCATCTTCGGCGACATCAAGGCGGTGAAGACCGACCAGGAGATGACCGATATGGCCGAACGCATCATCGACAAGAAGAAGGGGAAGTTCGATCCGTCGACATTCGAGGACAAGTATGAGGACGCGCTGCTCGAACTGATCCGCGCCAAGAAGGCCGGCAAGAAGGCGCCGAAAGCGCAGGCCGCGCCCAAGCCGTCCAATGTCGTCAATCTGTTCGACGCGCTGAAGAAGAGCCTGTCCGATGGCGGCCAGGCGGAAGGCCCGGCGAAGAAGGCCAAGCCGGCGGCAAAAAGCGGCAAGGTGAAAGCTTCTGCGCCCAAGCGCAAGTCGGCTTGAGGGTCGGCGCCGTGGCCAACCTCGAACAATATCAGTCCAAGCGCGATTTCAAGAAGACGGCCGAGCCGGCGGGCAAGGTCGCGCGCGGCAAGCAGCCCGGCGGCATCTTCGTCGTCCAGAAGCACGATGCGACCAGGCTGCACTATGATTTCCGCCTCGAGCATGACGGCGTGTTGTGGAGCTGGGCGGTGACGAGGGGCCCGAGCCTCGACCCGCACGAAAAGCGGCTGGCCGTGCATGTCGAGGACCACCCGATCGACTATGCCGGCTTCGAGGGCACCATTCCCAAGGGCGAGTATGGCGGCGGCACCGTCATCGTCTGGGACGAAGGCACATGGACGCCAGAGATCGACCCGGCCAAGGCGATGAAGAAGGGCCATATCGACTTCGAACTCAACGGCCAGAAGCTGAATGGGCGGTGGCATCTGGTCAGATTAAGACCCCGCCCGGGCGAAAAGCGCGACAACTGGCTGCTGATCAAATCCGACGATGCCGCCGCCCGCCCCGGCGACGATATCCTGAAGGACGCACCGAAATCGGTGAAGTCCGGCCTGACCATCGAAGAGGTCGCGGAAGGCAAGACCGCCGACGGCAAGAAGCCGAAGGTCTGGCACTCCAACAAGCCTGCGGCATCCAGCAAGGCGAAAGCCGGCAAGCGCCTCGACTTCGTCGAGCCGCAGCTGGCGACGCTGGAGCGCGAGGCGCCGCCCGGCGAGGACTGGCTGCATGAGGTGAAGTTCGACGGGTACCGCATGCAGGCGCAGATCGCCGGCACGGAGGTGCGGCTGCTGACCCGCACCGGCCTCGACTGGACGGAGAAATTCGGCCCCGAGATCGTCGCGGAACTGGCCCAGCTGAAATGCAGCGACGCCATCATCGATGGCGAGATCGTTGTGCTCGCCGACAGCGGCGTTTCGTCCTTCTCGCTGCTGCAGCAGGATCTCTCCGCCAATCGAACCAACCGCTTCACCTACTATGTGTTCGACCTGATGCGGCTTGACGGTAAGGATTTGCGCCGCGAGCCGCTGGTCGAGCGCAAGCAGGCGCTGCAGGAGCTGCTCGGCGAGACGGCCGAAAATGCCGCTGTTCGCTTCAGCGACCATTTCGCGGAACCGGGCAAGATCATGCTGCAGCACGCCTGCCGCATGGGCCTTGAAGGCATCGTCTCCAAGCGCGCCGATGCGCCCTACCGCAGCGGCCGTGGCCCAAGCTGGGTGAAGTCGAAATGCACGGCCCGCCAGGAATTCGTCATCGGCGGGTATCTGCCCTCGGACAAGAGCGGCCGCGGCCTGCGTTCGCTGCTGGTCGGCTACCACGAGGGCGGCAAGCTCCACTATGCCGGCCGCGTCGGCACGGGCTTCACAGCCAGGAGCGCCACCGATTTGAAGAAAAAACTCGATGCGCTGAAGGCAGACGCCTCGCCGTTTGCCGCTGCGGTGCCAAAGGGCAAGGGCCTGGTCTGGGTCAGGCCCGAACTTGTCGGCGAAGTGGAGTTCCGCAGCTGGACCTCGGACCGTATAATACGCCACGCGTCGTTCCAGGGACTGCGCGAGGACAAGCCGGCGGAGGAAGTCGTGCAGGAAAAGCCATCGAAGGCGGCGAACAAGGCAAAGCCGGCGGCAGGCGGCACCGGCAAGGCCGCCGGGGCTAAGGCGCCCGCGACGATCACGACCAGCGTAAAACTATCCCATCCCGACAAGCTGCTGTGGCCCGAGGAAAAAATATCCAAGCAGGCTTTGCTTGAGCACTACGCGCTGGTCTGGCCGCGCATGGAGCAGTTCGTCGTCAATCGGCCGCTCAGCCTGGTCCGGGCGCCGGATGGCATCGGCGGTCCGCGCTTCTTCCAGAAACATGCTTCGGCCGGCATGAGCGACAAGATCGCCCGGATGAAGGATCCAACCGATGGCGAGGAAATCCTGTTCATCCGCGATTTCGACGGCCTTGCCGCCTTGGTCCAGTATGGCGTGGTCGAGGTCCACATCTGGGGCTGCAAGATCGAGGAGCTGGAAAAGCCGGATCAGATCATCTTCGATCTCGATCCCGATGAAGGCGTCGACGTCAAGGCGGTGCGCGAGGCCGCACTCGACATCAGAGGCAAGCTCGACGATCTGTCGCTGCCGAACTTCGTCAAGCCGTCAGGCGGCAAAGGCTATCACGTGCTGGTGCCGCTGAAACCCTCGGCGGATTGGGAGGAAGTCAAAACCTTCTCCCATGATTTCGCCAAGGCGCTGGAGCAGGCCGCGCCCGACCGCTACACGGCGACGCTGTCGAAAAAGGCGCGCACCGGAAAAATCTTCGTCGACTATCTGCGCAATGGCAGGGGCTCGACCACGGTCGCGCCCTACTCTTCCCGCGCCAAGAAGGGCGCGACGGTGTCGATCCCGGTGACCTGGGCGGAGGTTGAAAAAGGGTTGGCGCCGAATTCCTTCCCGATCGGGGGCAAGACGACGCTGAAGGAACTAGCGCAGGCCGATCCGTGGGCGGATTTCTTCAAGCAGGGGAAGGTGTTGAAGCGGGGGTGAGCCATCGGCACATTCGCAAACGTAGCGATCCTTCCCACCCCCCTCAGTCCTGCCGGACATCTCCCCCGCAAGGGGGGAGATTGGGCAGCTTCGAGGTTTCGTTCATTGTTGCAACGTTGGAGATTGGCGAAAGCTGTTGAGCGCCTAATCTCCCCCCTTGAGGGGGAGATGTCCGGCAGGCCAGAGGGGGGTGCTGTCCCGCCAGCGTCGCCCAATTAGCGCCGCCGAACCTCTAGGCCAAAAACACCCGCTCGAACGCCTGCTTCCCCGGCGGTGAAAACACCACCGCGCGGCTGTCCTTCTCCCGTCTTGCCCATTTCTCCGCCAGGATCTTGTCCAGAATAGCCGCGCCCAGCGTTCCCGCAAGATGCGAGCGGCGCACGCTCCAGTCGAGGCAGGCGCGGCAGACCGGCCGGCGCGCCTTGGCGCCGACATCGACGCCGATGGCGGAAAAATGCGATGCGGCCGACGGCCCCAGCCGGATCTCCCCCGGCCTGGTCTCCCCGAGCCTGATCTCATTGTCGTCGCGCAACAGGATGCCGCGCGCGACGAACCGGTCCAGCATCGCCACCGCCTGCTCGCCGGCGAGGTGGTCGTAGCAGACGCGGGCCACGCGCATGGCGCCGTCGCGCGGGCCGGGCCGCACCCGCTTGGGGCCGACCGCTTCGGCCACCCCGGTGATCGCCTCGATCATGCCGGCAACCTGCGGCCCGGCGAGGCCGTAATAGCGATGCCGTCCCTGGCTGGCCAAAGTTAAAAGCCCGCCCTCCATCAGTTTCGACAGATGCGAGGACGCCGTCGGCAGCGAGACGCCGGCCTCCAGCGCCAGTTCGCTCGCCGTCAAAGCCGTGCCGCCCATCAGCGCATTCAGCATGTTTGCCCGCGCCGGATCGCCGACCAGGCTGGCGATGCGGGCAATGTCGGGTCCTTCACGCATAGTTAGGCCTCCATCGAAGCATTCTCGTCAGATAAGCATTATTGTCGGGCGGGATCAAGGAGAACGCCGATGCCAACCGCTTCCGCCCCACTCGCCAGCCGCCGGCCGTTCCCGTTCGTCACCTGGCTGCAACGGCGGCTTCTCGCCCGCTGGTACGACCGCCATCTGCAGCGGCTAGACCTCGCGGAGGTCGACGACCATCTGCTGCGCGATCTCGACCTGACCCGTGAGGATGTGCGCCGCGAATGCGCAAAATCCTTCTGGCAGGCCTGACCGCCAGCGCTTTTGCTTAGCAGACCCTGCGGCACAACGTTTCGACGCCGCTCGAACTATCGATGCGAAACCCAAGGAGATCACGATGACCATCACCTGCTTCATCCGCTATGAGATCGACCCGTTCGGCAAGCCGGCCTTCGAGCAATATGCCAAGGCCTGGGGCCAGGCGATCCCGCGCTGCGGCGCCGATCTGATCGGCTACTACGCCCCGCATGAGGGCTCGGCCACCACCGCCTACGCCGCCTACAGCATCGACAGCCTCGCCGCCTACGAAGCATATCGCGCCCGTCTCGCCGCGGATCCGGCGGGCAAGGCCAATTACGAATTCGCCCGCCGCGAAAAGTTCATCTTGAAAGAGGACCGCATCTTCCTGAAGCTGGTGTCGGGGCCGCATGGACCGCGGCAGCTGTTCCAGACCGCGGTCAAGGAGGAGATATGATCGCTGTCATCTTCGAGGTGCAACCGGGTGAGGGAAAGCGCGATGCCTATCTCGGCATCGCTGCGGAACTGCGGCCGCTGCTCGACGGCATAGACGGTTTCATCTCGATCGAGCGCTTTCAGAGCCTGGGCGATCCCAACCGGGTGCTGTCGCTGTCCTTCTGGCGCGACGAGGAAGCGGTGAAAGCCTGGCGCAACACGGAAGAGCACCGGCAGGCGCAAAAGGCCGGCCGTGGCGGAATCTTTGCCGGCTACCGGCTGCGCATTGCGCATGTGCTGCGGGACTATGGGCTGACGGAGCGGGATGAAGCGCCGGCGGACAGCAGGGCGGTGAATGGGTGACTAGGTATCGGCGTCGCGCCAGGCCTCCTCATCCGGCCGCTTCGCGGCCACCTTCTCCCCGCTGGGGAGAAGAGACTGGCGCAGGCTTCGAAAATCTCCTCTCCCCTCGGGGAGAGGTCAGCCGAGCGAAGCGGAGGCTGGGTGAGGGGGCGCTTGGCGCTCACGCATTCCCGATCAGCACCCCGGCCGCAAACACCAGCGCCCCACCCAGCACCACCTGAAACGCCGCGCGCAGAAACGGGGTTTGCATGTAGCGGTTCTGCACGAAGGCGATCGCCCACAATTCGAAGAACACCACGACGGCCGCCACCGCCGTCGCCGTCCAGAAATGCGGGATGATGTAAGGCAGCGCGTGGCCCAGCCCACCCAGCGTCGTCATGATGCCGACGGTCAGTCCGCGCTTGATCGGCGAGCCACGCCCCGACAGCTTGCCGTCGTCCGAAGCGACTTCGGTAAAGCCCATCGAAATGCCGGCGCCGATCGAGGCGGCGAGGCCGACCAGCAGCGTCTGCCAGGTGTCGTGGGTGGCAAACGCCGCGGCAAAGATCGGCGCCAGTGTCGACACCGAGCCGTCCATCAGCCCGGCCAGTCCCGGCTGCACATAGGTCAGGATGAACTGGCGCTGCTCGGCGCTGGCTTCCTCGTCCTTCACCTCGCCCGGCACGAGTTTCTGTTCCAGCCGATGCGCTGAATTCTCATGGCTTTGCTCGGCCGCGGCCAGGTCGCCGAGTAGTTTCCGCGTCGAGACATCGCCGGTGCGCTTGGCCGCCTCGACATAGAAGCGATAGGCCTGCCGCTCCATCTCTTCGGCTTGGCGCCGCACATGCTCGATGCCGAGCGGCCGCACCAGCCAGTCGGGCTTGCGCTCGTAATAGCCTTTCACGTGCTCGCGGCGCAGCAGCGGAATGCGCTCGCCGAAACGCTTGCGGTAAAGCTCGATCAGGGAATCGCGATGGCCATCCTCCTCCTCCGCCATCGCCTCGAACACTTTCGCCGATTGCGGAAAACTGTCAGCCAGCCCGTCGGCATAGGCGCGGTAGATGCGCCCGTCATCCTCTTCGGACGAAATTGCCAGGGCTAGGATCTCCTGTTCCGACAGCGTTTCGAAAGGACGGCGGCCGAAACCGAAGACACGGGAAAGCATGAGAAATTCACCCCAGTTTAGAACAATTCTAAACTAGGCGCTGCAGTCTCTGCGGTCAATCACCAGTCAAGAAATGTTGAAGCGCCGGATTGCAACGCGCCCTTCATTATCGGCAAATGTTCACCTATATTGTCGCGACACGCAAGCGAAAGGCATGAGCAAGATGACGGCAAAGCCGCACGACCACTTCGATCCGAAACCCGTCCTCGATCTGATCGCCAGCATCGAGGCCGATTTGCAACGGCTGAAAGGCCTGGTCGAACAGCAGGTCGAAAAATTCGATCCCGCCAATCCGCACAACAAGGCGCCCGACGGCAAGCTGACCGAGGAGGGCGTCGAATGCTGCTACCGCCTGTTCGACGAAGGCAAGTCGCGCTATTCGGTCGCCCAGCAGATGAAGATCTCGTTTGCCGCCGCAACGCACCGGTTCAATTCCTGGCGCAAGGCGGGCGGGCCGAAGCGGCAGAGGGCATTGCTGGGCTAATTGGCGAAAGCCGCGGGGAAACCCGATCTCCCCCCTCGTGGGGGAGATGGCCGGCAGGCCAGAGGGGGGCGCTGTCCCGCCGACCTTTCCCTGCCCTAAAGCCCAGCACCGTTCAGGATGCGCCTCCAAGCCCAGCCGCAATCACAATATGCTGGCAGACATTGTCGACGTCGCGGATGACGTCGTCATTCCAGAACCGCAGGACGGTCCAGCCATCTTGTTCGAGGCGATGTCCGCGTTTCATCACCGGCAGCCGCGCCGGCGTCCGCATGCTGGGAGCCATCGACTTCGATGACCAGCTTCTTCTCCGGGCAAGCGAAATCGACGATGTAGGCGGCAATCGGAAATTGTCACCGGAAGCCAAGCCCCATCAGCCGGTGGGCACGAAGTTCCTTCCAGAACTTGAGTTCGGCTGGCGTCAGGACTTTGCGCATCGATCTGGCGTTTGCGCGATGTCGAGGCGGTAGAGGCGTGTGCGGCATTACGATGCTCGGTGGTTGCCGAGGCTTGCGCTCTATGGCGCCCCCCTCTGTCCTGCCGGACATCTCCCCCACTTGGGGGGAGATTGGCTGTACTTCCTACGGCGTCAGTTCAATCTCTTCCGTCTCGCCGCCATTGCAGGTGTAGCAGCAATCCTCGCATTTTTCCTTGTTGTTGGGGCCGACGCCCCAATAGGTTCCCTCGTCGCCGTCGACCCAGGCGCCGTAGCAGATGGACTCGCCTTCGTCGCAGGACACCGGGATCTGCTTGGTCTCGCCATCGTCGAGATAAAAATCCTTGTCGTTGCCCGGCCAGACATAGTCGCGGTCCTGGCTGTAGAGCTCGAGGCGCATGGCGTTGGGATGGCTGTTCTTGACGGCGAAGGTGATGTCGGCGGCGTGCGCTGCCGGCGCAAACATCGCGGCAAGCGAGAGCGCGACGAAGATGCGGCGCAGACAAGTGAAAGACATGGCGTTTCCCCCGAGGCAATCGGCCCCCCGGCCGAGGGGGCCAGCATTGCATGACGGCGGCTGACATTGAAGGGGAGCGGCTGACTGATTTTGGGGGGATTGGGAGAGGTTGGTGGAGCTGCTGATCTCCCCCCTCGTGGGGGAGATGCCTGGCAAGGCAGAGGGGGGCGCTGTCCCGCCGACCTCTCATTCCTGCAGCCGCGTCATTTCAATTTTAGGCTTGCTGATCCATATGCTGGCGATCCTTCGCGCCCCCCTCTGTCCTGCCGGACATCTCCCCCACGAGGGGGGAGATCAGCAGCTTCGGCGCCCCGCCCCTCACTCAACCAGATCGATCGTCTCGGTCGTCTTCTCCACGCAGATGAAACAGCACGTATCGCATGGCTGGTCATTATCCGGCCCGACCCCCGCCGAAATCCCATCATTGCCATTCACCCAGGCGCCGTAGCAGATGTTTTCGCCTGAATTGCACGAGATCGGCACCGATTTCTGCGAGCTGGGCTCGATCAAAAACACCTGGTCGCCGCCCGGCCACGACATCTTGCGGTCACGGCTGAACAGCTCCACCGCGACTGCCTGGCTGCGCAGGTTCTTGACGAATAACGCCATATCGGCGGCATGCGCCGGGGTGGTGACGAAGAGGGCGGCAAGGGTGAGGCGGAGCATGATGGGGTATCCGAATCGGAGAGGGGGAACTAGAGCATGAGCGGAGAAGCGACGCGAGGCGGTCGAGCGGGTAATCTCCCTCCTTGAGGGGGAGATGGCCGGCAGGCCAGAGGGGGTCGGTCCGACCGGGCTCAACCTTGTTGCCTTGTTGCCGCAGATCGAAGCTAGCACTTCACGCGAGGCGACCCCCTCTGTCGCCTTCGGCGACATCTCCCCCTCAAGGGGGGAGATTAGCGCAGCGGCGCCAGCCGCCAGATCGCGTCAATCACCTCGGCGTCTTCAGCAACGTCCAAATCCAGCCGGCAAAAGTCAGAACCGGGAACGGATAGCCGGCGGCGGGGCAGCGGCGCCGAGGTGGGCAGCAACGGCGCCCCACAGCACCATGGCACGGTCACGACAAACAGGATGGCGCGCCGGTGAGCCGCATCCACAGCGCAAAGGTTGTTCGACGCGCCTATCAAGACGAGCGTCGCTGCTCACAGCGAGATGCCGCCGACATAGCAAGGCACGCTGGCCTCCAGCCCCGCCGCATTGCCGGCCATGAGCAAGCTCTCGCCGGCAAGAAAGGGGAGGAATCCGGCCGCGACGCAGTCATTGCCCAGCCCTTGGTATTGATGGTCAGCAGCGCGGCCACCACTACGAGCGGCCACGCCGTCGATCTCCATAGTGTTTCACGCAGTGGAGCGCTGGCGACGAAGGTGCCGGCGAGGCCGAAGGCGCCACCGATGGCGAGACCGATTGCGGCGACGGTGTCGAGAGTGGTGCGCATGTGATGTTTCCCCCGAGCTGGCGAGAAAGATACTCTGGGATGGGGTGTTTTAAAATGTGGCTTCTCCAACGAGGAGCGCAGGATAGCGTCAAAGCGGAGAGCGTCGGACAATCATCGGGCCTGTAGAACTACCAAGCCCTGTCTCAAGAAGCGTCAGATCGCCGACACGCCGAATGCGTCGCCGAAAGCGCGGGCGATCTGGAAGGTCATGCTTGATGCGGACGTAGGGCGAAGTGAGCCCAAACGGAGGGTGGTGTCGGAGCGTGCAGTTGGCTACCGCGCTCTCAGCCGACGACCTTTGTCGTCAGGCGTCGTAGTGATCTAGGACAGCAGGAAAGTCCGATGCATGAGAGTAGTATCTCGGGCTTTCAAAATCATCCAAGCCATATTGCTTGTACTTCTTTCTCGCGGCCCTCCAAGCCATCACAAAGCTAGGCAGTCCGAGTTCCAACTCCAACTTCGATGGGCCATCGTACCAATCGCCCGAGATCAACGCCCCTTGACTCGGGACTTTCTTCGAAAGCGGACTTTTACCGGACTTCTTCAGTAAGGCGTCAACCAACCGATATCTCTCAGCGAGAGCCCTTCTCATAACATTAACAAGCCAACCATCAAGTTCTTGGAACCGCTCGATTGAATCCATAAGCGGACAAAAGCCAATGAACCCCCGCATCTTTCCCAATTTGCTATTGCCACTAAGGAATCCGGCAAGCTCACTTTGGGTAATCCCCCCATAAATGAATTTGCGTATTTCATTGACACACGTCACCAAATCCCAGTCGAAATGTTTCCCTATGACGCGCGATACATCCATCGTCCCGAGAGATTTCAAACTGTACAACAGATGTATATATAAAATCTTGCTTATACGCCATTTCGTTCTTTTAAATCCTCTCGTGGAGATTTCCACCTTATTGTTTGAAAACTTGTGCCCGATGTAATCGAAATCGCTGAGGATCATAATGTCATCGCCATCACCGTCGTTCACAAAAAACGATCTGCGCTCCGAACGTATATCTGACGACATCAGCGAGATCCCTGGAGACTTTTGGTGATTAATTGTGATGCCGGAATATCTACAGTGTTCCTCAAAGGCCTTTAAAATTTTGAGTGCGTCATCGTGGTTGTTAGTAACCGCAACGATGTCGTCAGCAAATCTCACAAATTGGCCGTTGGTCGCCTCAAGGCGCCGATCCAACTCGTGGCCTGCTAGATTCGCGAGAAAAAGAGACAGTGAGGAGCCTTGGGGGACACCTATCTGCCGAATCTCCGGCGGACCAGCCGCGTAGTGTTTCGCATCATGGATAGGATGTTGCAAAAATGCTCTAAGTACGTATTTTTCAGTGTCTGAAATGTTAAAATTCAAAACGCTGAACAGGTGTTCAATATATTTATGATCGATACTATCGAAATATTTTGCAAAGTCGAATTGAATAATGTATTTGGTTGACCCGGTCAAATATGAGTTCAGCTGAATAACGGCATCGAAAAGACCTCGGTCTTTCATATACGCATAGCTAAACGGGGAAAATAGATTTCTGTTTTTATCCCGAAGTTTCCTGTAGAAGAGGTTCGCGATGGCTGCGTCTGGGATGGCGAAAACCATTATCTCGCGGAAGCCACCAGAATCCTTAGCGATCTTGTATCTGACGGCTGGTTGCGGCTGATATGTCCGCTCTCGAATCTTCAGCCAGATAACACGAGCCAGAAATTTTGAATGAGCTAAGCAATATTTAGGATTGAAATGCGGAGCCACGCCCCAGATTCGCGGCTCGCGGTATACCCCTGTTTGTCCAGGAGTGCCAGTTCTTAGCTTATGTTTTCGCTGATACTTCCTATCCGCAAAGCGGCTTCGCTCTTCTTTCTTTAGCAATTTCTTGGATTGAAATTCGATTGCACGTCTTATTGCATCTTCCATCTTTTAAACCCTTGCGGGGTTGGGCCGCGCTAAGTCAGGGTCTCCCTAGGGAGACGGCGTTTGCGAGGGGCGACGATGCTTGCGACATCAACTGCATGGTGAAGCTTCGCGGCTCAACTAGCACGACACGTGCTTGACTCGCTTATTACAGTATTTACAGCGAATGGGAAGAGAGTTGGTGGCCGTTTGCTGCATGCTCTAACTAGAGCGCAACCCAAATTGCTTGCGCAGCGCGCTCTGTTCGTCCCATCGGTTGATATTCGCACGTTTCGATGGGATCGAGAAATTACTGCAATTTCGAAAGAAGAATCGTCGCAGCGCCGGAAGACATACCGCGCCGCTGCCCGGAAAGTATCTCCACCGCGCAGCTTCAGTGTCGCGCTGGCGGGGGGCCCGCTGCCTCCGGCAGCTCCCCCGCTTTCGAAGCCTGTCATCGATCCACCGGATCGATGACTTGGCGCGCTCTGCGCGCCAACCGGCCTCTCAATCCCCCATCTTCAGCGCCTGGATAAACGCCTCCTGCGGGATATCGACCTTGCCGAACTGCCGCATCCGCTTCTTGCCCTCTTTCTGCTTGTCCAGCAGCTTGCGTTTGCGGGACACGTCGCCGCCGTAGCACTTGGCGGTCACGTCCTTGCGCAGCGCCGAGATGGTTTCGCGGGCGATGACCTTGCCGCCGATCGCGGCCTGGATCGGGATCTTGAAGAGGTGGTTCGGGATCAGCTCCTTCAGCTTCTCGCACATCTGCCGGCCGCGCTTTTCCGCCGCCGTGCGGTGGACCAGCATGGACAGCGCGTCGACCGGCTCCTCATTGACCAGGATCGACATCTTCACCAGATCGCCTTCCTTATAGTCTGTGAGGTGGTAGTCGAACGAGGCGTAGCCCTTGGAGATCGACTTCAGCCGGTCATAGAAATCGAAGACGACTTCGTTGAGCGGTAGATCGTAGATCAGCATGGCGCGCTTGCCGACATAGGACAGGTCGGCCTGGATGCCGCGCCGGTCCTGGCAGAGCTTTAAAATGCCGCCGAGATAGTCGTCGGGGGTCAGGATGGTGGCGCGGATCCACGGCTCCTCGATCGCCGAGATCTTCACCACGTCGGGCATGTCGGCCGGGTTGTGCAGCTCCTTCATCGAGCCATCGGTCAAGAGCAGCCGGTAGACGACGGATGGCGCCGTGGCGATCAGGTCGAGGTTGAACTCGCGCTCCAGCCGCTCCTGGATGATTTCCAGATGCAGCAGGCCAAGGAAGCCGCAGCGATAGCCGAAGCCGAGCGCGGCACTGGTCTCCATTTCATAGGAGAAGCTGGCGTCGTTGAGGCGCAATTTGCCGACGGCGGCGCGCAGATCCTCGAAATCGGCGGCGTCGACCGGGAACAGGCCGCAAAACACCACCGGCTGCGCCGGCTTGAAGCCGGGCAGCGCGTGCGCGGTCTGGCGCTTGTCCTCGGTGATGGTGTCGCCGACGCGGGTGTCGGCCACTTCCTTGATCGAGCCGGTGAAGAAGCCGAACTCGCCGGGGCCGAGCTCGTCGACATTGATGCGGGCGGGCGTGAACACGCCGGTGCGCTCGACCAGATGTTTTGCGCCGGTACCCATCATGCGGATGGTCGCGCCCTTCTTCAGCACGCCGTCGATGATGCGCACCAGGACGATGACGCCGAGATAGGCGTCGTACCAGCTGTCGACCAGCATGGCCTTCAGGGGTGCTGACGCATCGCCTTCGCGCGGGGGGGGCAACTGGTGGACGATGGCTTCGAGCACATCGGGAATGCCGAGGCCGGTCTTGGCCGAGATCAGCACGGCGTTGGAGGCGTCGATGCCGATGACCTCCTCGACCTGCTCGCGGATGCGCTCGGGCTCGGCGGCCGGCAGGTCGACCTTGTTCAGCACCACGACGATCTCGTGGTTGTTGTCGATGGCCTGGTAGACATTGGCCAGCGTCTGCGCCTCGACGCCTTGCGAGGCGTCGACGACCAGCAGCGAACCTTCGCAGGCGGCGAGCGACCGCGACACTTCATAGGCGAAGTCGACATGGCCGGGCGTGTCGATGAGGTTGAGGATATAGTCCTCGCCATTGTTGGCGCGGTATTTCAGCCGCACCGTCTGCGCCTTGATGGTGATGCCGCGCTCGCGCTCGATATCCATCGAGTCCAGCACCTGCTCCTTCATGTCGCGCAGCTCCAGCCCACCGGTCGACTGGATCAGCCGGTCGGCAAGCGTGGATTTGCCATGGTCGATATGGGCGACGATGGAGAAATTGCGGATGTGGTCGAGAGGCGTGCTCATGGCGCGCGCTTTAGCAGGGGCGGGTTGCAGGGGCAAGCGGGGTGGCGGTGCCCTTGCCTTCTCCCCTTGTGGGAGAAGGTGGATCGGCGCGCAGCGCCGAGACGGATGAGGGGTGTTCCAGCTTGACGCCGGCGTTCTTTCACCGCCATGGCTGCAAACTGACATCCCTTACATAAGCGATTATCGTGGTGCAGACGCTGTCCATGTCTTTCAGGACATCGTCGTTCCAAAAGCGCAACACACGAAAGCCTCTCGCCTCCAGTTCCGTTCTACGGGCCTGGTCTGACTCTGAGTCCGCATGCTGACTCCCATCGATCTCGATGATGAGGAGTGATTCAAGACAAGCGAAATCGGCGACGTATTTTCCAACAGGAACTTGGCGCCGAAATTTGATCCGATCGAGCCTGCGGTCACGTAGTTCGTGCCACAGTTTGTCTTCCGCCTCCGTCATTTCACGTCGGAGCGAACGGGCAAAGTTTCGTTTGGCAGGAGCGACGGGCTGATGTGGCATGACGTTAGATTAACCAACGTCTCACTCCGCTGGAACACCCCTCATCCGTCTCGGCGCTTCGCGCCGATCCACCTTCTCCCACAAGGGGAGAAGGCAACGACGCGTCCGCCCCCAATCACGAAGCGGTGAACCATGTAACGAAGCCTCGGGCAGCGACGAAGTGTGGGATGAACCCGCCGCAACGGAGACCCCCGATGACTGGATCCAACCCAAAACGCGCCGGCATGCTGGCTGCCGTAGGCGCCGCGCTGATGATGCTTGGCGGCACCGCCTTCGCCCAGCCGCTCACCGTGGTCGAATTGTTCACCAGCCAGGGCTGTTCGTCTTGCCCGCCGGCCAATGCCAATCTGATCAAGGTCAAGGACGAGCCGGGCGTTCTGGCGCTGTCGTTCAACGTCACCTACTGGGACTATCTCGGCTGGAAGGACATTTTCGGCCGCGAGGAGTTCACCCAGCGCCAGGTGCGCTATGAGCCGTCGCTCGGCCGCTCCGGCCCGTTCACGCCGCAGGTGGTGGTCAATGGCGGTGCCGATGCGGTGGGTGCAGCGCCCGGCGAGATCGAGCAGCTGATTTCCGCGAGCGGTCACACGAACGGGCCGACGCTGTCGCTCGACGGCGGCAAGATCAGCATCGGCGTCGGTTCCGCGCCGGCCGGCCGCGCTGATGTCTGGCTGGTCCGCTACAACAAGGGCGTCGTCGAAGTGCCGGTGGCGCGCGGCGAGAATACCGGGCGCACGCTGCCGCATGCCAATGTCGTGCACTCGCTGGAGAAACTCGGCAGCTGGAGCGGCGACGCCACCACACTGCCGCTGCCGGCAGCCTCCGGCGGCTTGAGCACCGCGGTGCTGGTGCAGTCGCCCGGCGGTGGGCCGATCCTGGCTGCAGCCGCCGACTGATTTTCTTTTTCTACGCAACGCCGCTAGCGCGGCATAACCGGGCCCGCATCCGCGCGCCCTCTTCAAGGAGGAAATACCATCATGAGCAAGACCCTGACCGCGCTCGCCCTTGCGCTTTCGATGACCGCCTTCGCCGCCGGCGCCCGCGCCGAAGACGCGACCAACGCCATGAAGCCGGCGATGGCAACCGATGCGATGAAGCCCGCTACCGATGCCATGGCGCCGGCGACCGATGCCATGAAGCCAGCCGATCCGATGGCGACGAATGCCATGAAACCCGCCACCGACGCCATGAAGCCGGCCGATGCCATGAAGCCCGCAACGGATGCGATGAAGCCGGCGGACGCCATGGCGCCCGCGCAATAAGGCTTGATCCCATGGCCGGGGCCGCACAGTGGCCGGGCCGGCGCACGGCAATTTGAGAAACCTGGCGGGACGTTCTGTCGTATAGTCTTCGCCACCATCAAGGAGATCAGACATGACCGGCATTGCAAGGACGAGAACGCCGATCTTCAAGAGCGCGCTTGCCGCGCTCATCGTCGCCGCCGCGGCGGCTGCCTTCTGGCAGAGCCCGGCGCGTTCGGCCGAGGACGCGGTGGTGATCCCGCCGCCGGCAGTGGACGAGAAGGCCGCCAGCGGCAGCGAGAAGGCTATCTTCGCCGGCGGCTGCTTCTGGGGCGTGCAGGGCGTGTTCCAGCACGTCAAGGGCGTGACCAAGGCCGTCTCCGGCTACACCGGCGGCGCCAAGGATGACGCCGTCTACGAAACGGTGGGCAGCGGCCGCACCGGCCACGCCGAATCGGTCGAGATCACCTACGATCCGTCCAAGGTTACCTACGGCCAGCTGCTGCAGGTCTATTTCTCGGTCGCCCACAACCCGACGCAGTTGAACTTCCAGGGCCCCGACTCGGGCACCCAGTACCGCTCGACCATCTTTGCCGAGAACGATGCGCAGCAGAAGATCGCCCAGAGCTACATCGCCCAGCTCGACCAGGCGAAGGTGTTTGCCAAGCCCATCGTCACCACGCTGGAGACGGGCAAAACCTTCTATCCGGCCGAGGAATATCACCAGGACTTTTTGACGCTGAACCCGACCTACCCCTACATCGTCTACAACGACCTGCCCAAGGTGGCGAATTTGAAGTCGCTGTTCCCGGGGTTGTACAGCGAGAAACCGGTGCTGGTGCTGGCGGGGAAGAGCTGAGGGGCGATAGGACTTGGCCGGACGCAGAGAGCGGCGACGCCCTACCTGAGACGCCAGCGGGACAGCACCCCCCTCTGCCCTTCCGGGCATCTCCCCCTCATGCGGGGAGATTGGCAGCGTCGCTGACGGTGCTCATCTTGCAAGGTTGGCGAAGGCCGCAGTGAGGAGCTGATCTCCCCCCTTGAGGGGGAGATGGCCGGCAGGCCAGAGGGGGGTGCCTCGCGCAAACCGCGATTAGAGAGCCCTTCAATCATACGTCAGATCCGTCGCCTTGCCCCCAAACACCCGATACGCATAGAACGAATAGAAGATGATCACCGGCAGCACGACCACCGTGCCGGCGAGGATGATGGCCAGGCTTTCCGTCGCCGACGCCGCCTGCCAGATGGTCAGCCTCTCGGGCACCACGAAGGGGTAGAACGACCAGGCAAGCCCGGCAAAGCCGAGCGCGAAGATGGCGGCGAGCGTCAGGAACGGCCGCAGCGCGTGGCGATCGTCGGGCTTGGGCAGGTGGAAGGTCTGCCGCCACAGCCACAGGAACAGCAGCGCCGACAGGATCGGCAGCGGCGACAGATAGAGCATTTCGGGCCAGACGAACCATTTGGCGAAGATACGCGGACTGGCGAATGGTGTCGCCAGCGACACCGCCGCCATGCCAAGCGCGGTCAGCACCAGGGCTGTCCGCAGCCAGGCCACCGCCTTCCTCTGCAATTCGCCCTCGGTCTTGTAGATGACCCAGGCCGCGCCCATCGCTGCATAGGCCGCCGACAGGCAGAGCGCCACCAGCGCCCCGAAAGCGATGCCGCCAAAACCGACATCGAGGCCAAGCACATAGACGCCGAGCATATAGCCTTGCGCCAGCGAGGCGATGACGGAACCGAGGAAGAAAATGCGGTTCCAGCGATGCTTCTTGCCGGCGGGCACCTTGGCGCGGAAATCGAAGGCGACGCCGCGCAGGATGAGGCCGACTAAAAGCACGAAGACCGGAATGTATAGCGCGGTGAGGATGACGCCATGCGCCAGCGGAAAGGCGACCAGGAGCAGGCCGACGGCCAGCACCAGCCAGGTCTCGTTGGCGTCCCAGAAAGGGCCTATTGCCGCGATCATGGTGTCCTGCTCGGCATCTTCGGCGACCGAGAACAGGATGCCGATGCCGAGATCGAAACCGTCGAGAATGACGTAGATCAGGATGGCGAGGCCCATCAGGCCGGCGAAGATCAGGGGCAGCGCGGTTGGCCAGTCGAAGGTCATCGGTCTGTCATCCCTCTCATCAACGGTTCTGCCCTTCGCTATGGCTCCGGGCGTTCGTCATTCGAAAAGCCAAATCGTTGGCTTTTCGTCCGCTACGCGGACCATTCCTCACTCTCCCGCGGCCGGTTGCGACATCGCCGTCTTCATGACGCCCGGGAGCGGCGAGGTATCGCCGTCCTTGGCGGCCTTCAGCGCCAGGTGCACCAGCACGCCGAGATAGGCGATCAACAGCAGCACATAGAGGATGAGATAGATGGCGAGCGTCAGCGCGACATGGCTGCCGGCGACCGGGCCGATAGCGTCGGCGGTTTTCAGCACGCCCGTGACCAGCCAGGGCTGGCGGCCGATTTCGGTGGTGTACCAGCCGGCCAGTGTCGCCAGCCAGCCCGACAGCGCCATCGGCACCATCAGCATGGCCAGCGGTCTCGGCAGGCTGTGGCGGCGCTTGAGGAAGAAGGTCGCCGACCACGAGACGATGAGCATCAAAATGCCGGTGCCGACCATGATGCGGAAGCCCCAGAACACCGGGAACACCGGCGGGTGCAGGCCGGGATAGTCGTTGAGCCCCGGCACGATACCGCTGGTGGAATGGCGCAACACCAGGCTGGCGCCGTCGGGAATGGCGATCTCGAATTTGTTTTCCTTCGCCGCCTCGTCGGGCAGCGCAAACAGCACCAGCGGCACGTTGGGGCCGGTGTTCCAGTTCGCCTCCATGGCGGCGATCTTCTGCGGCTGGTGCTCCAGCGTGTTCAGCCCGTGCTGGTCGCCGGCGAAGATCTGGATCGGGATCAGGATGGCGGCGGTGAAGACGCCGGTGCGCAGCGCCTTCCACATCGATTCCGACCGGTCGCCGGTGAGGTAGCGCAGCGCCGACAGGCCGGCGATCAGGAACGACACCGTCAGGCCGGAGGCAAGCAGCATATGCGTCAGACGGTAGGGCATGGACGGGTTGAAGACGATCGCCCACCAGTCGACGGGATGCGCCTTGCCGTCGATCATCTCGAAGCCGGCCGGCGTCTGCATCCAGGAGTTCAGCGCGATGATCCAGAAGGCCGACAGCGTGGTGCCGCCGGCGACCAATACCGTCGCCAGCGTGTGGACGCGGTTGGAGACGCGGCGGAAGCCGAACAGCATGATGCCGAGGAAGGCCGCTTCGAGGAAGAAGGCGGTGAGGATCTCGTAGGCAAGCAGCGGCCCGGCGATGTTGCCGACCTTTTCCATATAGCCCGGCCAGTTGGTGCCGAACTGGAAGCTCATGGTGACGCCGGAGACCACGCCCATGGCGAAGGACAGCGCGAACACTTTCACCCAGGTGAAATAGGCGCGCATCCAGGCGGAATCATTGGTGGCGTTGTAGCGGAGCTTGAAGAACAGCAGCACCCAGCCAAGCGCAATCGTGATGGTCGGAAACAGGATGTGGAACGAGATATTCGCCCCGAACTGCATTCGCGACAGGATGAGCGGGTCCATGCGGGCTCCGGCTGCTGTTGTTGGCGCAGAATAGGCGGCGGATGCGGTCCGGTCAAAGCGGCTTGGCGTCACGCGGGGCGCGTTGTCGCAGCAGATGGGATCAATCCGTCAGTGCCCCGATACCCCCATGACGAAACGGCAAAAGGGGAACGTTTGTCCACAATTGTCAGCAGCGGCATTGACTTCGCGCCGTGCGCACCGACATTCAGCGCAATAATAATCCCCGCCTCTTTCAAACAGTCGTTTTCGGCCTCATGTCTTCCACTAATTTGCCTTCCATCATTTCGATTTCCGGGGTCACCAAGACCTACGCCACCGGCTTCAAGGCGCTGAAGGAAATCAACCTCGACATCGAACGCGGCGAGATTTTCGCGCTGCTGGGGCCGAACGGCGCCGGCAAGACGACGCTCATCTCGATCGTCTGCGGCATCGTCAACCGTTCGTCGGGAACGGTGACCGTCGACGGCCACGACATCAACCGAGACTACCGCGCCGCGCGCAGCCTGATCGGGCTGGTGCCGCAGGAGCTGACCATCGACGCGTTCGAGAGCGTCTGGGCAACCGTAACCTACAGCCGCGGCCTGTTTGGCAAGGCGCCCAATCCGGGCTTCGTCGAAAAGGTGCTGCGCGACCTGTCGTTGTGGGACAAGAAGGACGCCAAGGCGATCACGCTGTCGGGCGGCATGAAGCGGCGGCTGATGATTGCAAAGGCGCTGTCACATGAGCCGCGCATCCTGTTCCTCGACGAACCCACGGCCGGCGTCGACGTCGAACTGCGCCAGGACATGTGGGCGATGGTGCGGCGGCTGCGCGACGATGGCGTCACCATCATCCTCACCACGCACTATATCGAAGAGGCCGAGGCGATGGCCGACCGTGTCGGTGTCATCAACCGCGGCGAGATCATCCTGGTGGAGGGCAAGGCCGAACTGATGCGCAAGCTCGGCCGCAAGCGCCTGATCGTCGAATTGCGCAACCCGCTCACCGCCATTCCCGATGCATTCTCGCACTACGCCTTGGAGCTGTCGGGCGATGGCACACAGCTGACCTACACCTATGACAACCAGAGCGAACGCCCCGGCGTCGCATCGCTGCTGCGCGAACTCGAGACGGCCGGCATCCAGTTTCGCGACATGGACACGCAAAACAGCTCGCTCGAGGAGATCTTCGTCAATCTGTTGAGGCAAGAGCCATGAATTGGCGAGCAGTATGGGCGATCTACCGGGTCGAGATGGCGCGTGCGTTCCGCACCGTGCTGCAGAGCATCGTCTCGCCGGTGATCTCGACATCGCTTTATTTCGTCGTCTTCGGCTCAGCCATCGGCTCGCGCATCACCGAGATCGACGGCATCAGCTACGGCGCCTTCATCGTGCCCGGCCTGATCATGCTCTCACTGTTGACGCAGTCGATCTCCAACGCCTCCTTTGCCATCTATTTCCCGAAATTCGTCGGCTCCATCTACGAGCTCTTGTCGGCGCCGGTGTCGTATCTGGAGATCGTCATCGCCTATGTCGGCGGCGCCGCGACCAAGTCGATCATCCTCGGCTTGATCATCCTGGCGACGGCCTCGCTGTTCGTGCCGCTCACCATCCAGCATCCGTTCTGGATGCTGGCCTTCCTTGTCTTGACGGCGGTGACCTTCAGCCTGTTCGGCTTCATCATCGGCATCTGGGCGAAAAGCTTCGAGCAATTGCAGCTGGTGCCGCTGTTGATCATCACGCCGCTGACCTTCCTCGGCGGCAGCTTCTATTCGATCAACATGCTGCCCGAGGCCTGGCGCACGGTGACGCTGTTCAACCCGGTCGTCTACCTGATCAGCGGTTTCCGCTGGAGCTTTTACGGCAAGTCCGATGTCTCGGTCGCCGTCAGCCTGGGCATGACGATGGTGTTCCTCGCCATCTGCATCGCCATCGTCGCCTGGATCTTCCGCACCGGCTACCGGCTGCGCAACTGACCCTGCCGCTCTAAAGCGCGTCGCGTTTGAACGGACTCAGGCGACGCGCATTAGGTCTTTGTTCTTATGCATGTCGTTTGCTCAAATCGGGACCACTTTTGAGCGACATGCAAATAGGCGATCACCCGTGCGCCGGTCAAATCAACAGTTTTGCTGGGGGCAAATTGGCCACGTTGGCCGCCACGCTTCTTGCTAGATCGCCTTGATGAGGCGCAGCAACCCCAGCATCTCGATCAGCCTGCCCTCGCGGAAGGCGATGTAGGTCGGTTCCTCGATGCCGTGGAAGCGGCGCTTGAACGCCGCCTGGCCTTTGAGGTTGAACTTGCTGCGGTTGACCCAGGGCGACTCATAGGCCCGCTCGAAGGCGTTGCGCCAGAAGCTCGATTCGGCAAAGCCGTTGGCTCCGACATCGAGCATCGGCGACAGGCCGAGCGTGACGACCGAAATGCCCTCATTGCGAAAGCGGTCGACGGCGAATTTGGTCAGCCCGATTTCGGCATGCGGCGAGGCATCGATGTGCTTGCGCTTGAACGAGGTGGTGTAGCCGATCACCTTGCCGCCACTGAACATCGGATCGAAATCGAGCAGAGCGACGAGCTCGCCTTCCGGGCTGTAGAGCACGAAACGGCGCATATCGATGCCGAGATGATCGGCAAAGGGCCGGTTGAGGAACGCCATCTCCCAGCGCTTGACGATGCGGTCGGCCCGCCAGTTCTGCGACAGGCGCTGGACCTCGTCGAGATAGACCGCTCCTTCGCCAAAGGAAAACCCCTTCTTCAAGAGCCAGCGTTCGGAATAGCGCACGGTTTCGTTGCGCTTGCCGGAAAAATCGTGAGCCGGCAGCTCCAGCCGCGTGTCGACGCCGAGGCGGTTGACCTGGTAGCCGAGCCGGGCCAGAACGCGCGCCGTCGGTTCGCCGATCTGCACGAACCACGGGCTGTCGGCGGCTTCGACAAAGCGCCTGATATAGTCGGGCCGATCGGCCGGATGGGCCACCGGGTCACCGAGCGCGAAATGGTGCTTCATCTTGGTGCCGAAGGCGATGTAGCCGTCGGCGTCGCCGAAATAGGACAGTTTTTGCTGCACGGCGGTCGAATAGGCCAGCGAGAAGTCGCCGTGCTGGCGGACAAGCGCCAGCCGCTCGACATGCGAAAAATCCTGGCGCGGCACCTTGGCTGCGGCGCCCTCCAGCAGTCTGTCGAGAAAGATGCGCAAGGAGGGCATGGTCGAGCTTCCGCGTGCCGATGATAAACAGAGGCTTGCCCCCAAGGCCTCGAATCAGTCGCATTGACCTCATTATCGATCATATCGCCCCTGTGCCATATGGGACGTGCCATATAGGACGGGTCCCCATGGCGCACCTGAAAGGAAATCTCGACCGAATGGCGGCTACGACAAGCGAAACGATGCCTATCGTCCTGGGGCCGAAAGGACTCGACGACACGGTTATCATTATCGGCGCCGGAGCGGCGGGGCTGGCGGCCGCCGACGCGCTTGGCCGGCGCGGCGTGCGGGTCGTCGTGCTTGAAAAGGAGCCGCGGATCGCCGAACCGTGGCGACGGCGGCACGAGAAGCTGACCCTCAACACGCATCGCGCGCTATCGGCCCTGCCCGGCCTTGCCTATCCGCCACGCACCGCCGCCTTTCCGAACAAGGATGCCATCGTCGGTTATCTCGAGGATTTTGCCCGCGCGCGCGGCATAAGGGTCGAATTCGGCACCGCCGTCGAGCGGATCGAACGCAGAGGCAATGGCTGGCTCGTCCATACGGGCCGGGAAACGCTGAGCGCCCGCAATGTCATCGTCGCCACCGGCCGCGACCGCTTGCCATGGACGCCGGACTGGCAAGGCAAGGCGACTTTCACCGGCAAACTTATCCACGCCGCCGATTTCGGCACAGCACAGGACTATGTGGGCAAAAGCGTGCTGGTGGTCGGAGCCGGAAATTCCGGCTTCGACGTGCTCAACCACCTCGCCCGCGCCGACACCAAGGCCATCTGCTTGTCAGCCAGGCAGGGTCCGTCGCTGATGCCGAAACGGATCGGCAAGGTCGCCGTGGCGCGCTTCGGCGGTTTCATGGCGATGCTGCCGACGTGGATTGCCGATACCGCGATTGCCGCGACGCAGCGGCTGGTGTTCGGCGACCTCGCCCGCTTCGGCCTGCCGCCGGCGCCGAAAGGCGGCGCCAGCCGGCTCGGCGTCGAGCAGATCGCGATCGCCGTCGACGACGGCGCGGTTGCCGCGCTGAAGGCCGGATGGATTTCGGTGGTGGCGCCGGTGGCGGCTTTCGAAGGCGCCGGCGTGCGGCTGAACGACGGCACGGTGCTCGAGCCGGATGTGGTGATCGCGGCAACCGGCTATCGCACCGGCCTGGAGGCCATGCTGGGCGATCTCGGCGTGCTCGACGCCAAGGGCGTGCCGAAGGCCAATGGCGGCACCCCGAGCGGCCAGCCCGGCCTGTGGTTCATCGGCATGCGGCCAAGCCTGACCAGCTATTTCCACAGCGCCGGCCTGCAGGCCGAAGCGATTGCCCGTCAGATCGCCAAGGGGTTGTAGACGAGCGCTTCTGGACGGAGAACCACCGCACTTCGGGCTGCTGCTGTGGCGCGGACTGGTGGTTCAACGCATCTGCAAGACGGGATCGAATATCCTGGCGATTGGGCGAAACGCCATCCCGTCGTCATCCACGGGCGAAGCAAGGAGCGTAGCGACGCGGCGCAGACCCGAGGATCCATGCCGTGACTTCTGAGCTACGCTGCGTTGCAGGTTCTGCTCCGCTGCTTCCACGGCCAAGGCATGATCCCTGGGTCTCCGCGACGGAGCTTCGCTCCTGCTTCGCCCAAGGACGACGAAGTTGAGATGCTTGCGGCCAACCTCCAAAGCAGGCGCTTGAACTCGTTCATTGCATCATTATATAACATGTTATACTTATCCAGGAGACGGACCACCCATGGAAGACATCATTCGATCCCTTGGCTACCTCACCCTCGGCAGCAGGCTGAAGCGTATCGGCGAGCAGTTGCAGGCCGATACGCAGCGCATGCTCGATGGGCTGGAGGTGCCGGTGCAGTCCAGCCAGTATCCTCTGCTGGCCGCGCTCGACCGGCTCGGGCCGCTGCCTGTCGGCGAGCTGGCGCAGTCACTGGGGATCACCCAGCCGGGGGTGACGCGCAGCGTGGCGCTGCTGGCCGAGTTGGGGCTGGTCGAGGCCGCGCCATCGAACGACGACCAGCGCCGCAGGATGATCTCGCTGACCGCGAACGGCCAGCGCCTGGTCGATAAGGCGAAGCGGGACGTTTGGCCGCGCATCGAGAACGCCGTTGCCGACTTGTGCAAAGGCCTTGCAGGGCCGCTTCTCGAACAACTCTCGGCAATAGAGGACGGCCTGGCGGCGGCCCCGCTCGACTGTCGTGTGAAACAGGATGTCGCGCCATGAGCCATGTCCTCGATCGTCCGGTCTGGAGCGCGCTCGACACGCGGCATCGGATCTTTGCGTATGGCGACAGGCTCGCCAGGCGCTATCCCTCCTCGATCGTCCCCTTCGCGGCTTCCGGGGCAGACGACGCTGAGAGCCTGCAGGCGCTCGCAAGCCTCATTCCTGCAGGTGAGAGCGTGTTCATGCTCCAGGCGGACCCCATTGCCTTGCCGCCGGAACTGACCGCGACCGTGACCGCCTTCGGCGTTCAGATGGTTGCCGAGGCGCCATTGCCTTCCGTGTCGGACGAGCGTGTACAGCAGCTGACGCAGGACGACGCGGCCGAGATGCTTGCTTTGGCGTCACTGACCAAGCCCGGCCCGTTCACGCTCAAGGCGCTGAGCCTCGGCGAGTTCTGGGGCGTGAAGATCGACGGCCGGCTGGCGGCGATGGCCGGCGAGCGCATGAAGCAGCCCGGCTACAGCGAACTCAGCGGCGTCTGCTCGCATCCCGAATTTCGCGGCAGCGGCCTCGGCCGGCTGCTGTCGGTGTTCGTGGCCAACCGAATTTTTGCGCGCGGCGAAGTTCCCTACCTGCATGCCTATGCCAGCAATGCCGGCGCGGTTGGGTTGTACGAATCCATCGGCTTCAGGCTGCGGACAGAGATGAATGTGGCCGTCGTGCAGCGCGCCGGATAGGCCGCCTTGCAGGCCTCAGGCTGATTTCGGCTCCAACCGGCGAAAACCCACGGTTTCCATAAGCATATCTTCCTCGACCATGCCGGCATTGTGCAGCGCAAGCAGGTTCAGCGCGATCTCCCGCGCATCCGCGGAATCGGGATGCACGTCGCGCCTGCGGCAGGCTTCGTCGAACACGCGTTGCAGCCTGGCGATGTCGTCGGGTTTCAGCAGGCCACGGTCATAGACGGACTTTGGCATCGCAGTCTCCTCCAGAAGACGTAGGACGCCATGTTTAAAAGTCCATTCTTTTCCAATGCTTGAGCGCAGCTGCCTGGGTTTGCACGAATCCGACCGAGCGTGGCAGTCAGACCGCGATCGCGCTGCCATTCATTCAGCACCTCGGCCGTGGCCTGTTCCGCCGCAGTCTGCTTGACGTGCCGCCACGCTTGCGAAACAAGAGCTGCCACAAACGACAGCGAGGCACAAAAGTGAGTTTCTGGGGACTGGCGCAGCTCGTCATTTCGACGGTGATCTTCCTGCTGGCGGCCATCGCGGCCAAGCAATGGGGGCTGGCGCCAAGCCTTGGCAAGATCGTGCTGACACTGGCGCTCTATACGGCGGGCAATCTGATGATGCTGCGGCTGGTTCGTGAGTTCGGCATGTCGGTCTCGTTCAGCCTGTCGGCGGTGATCCAACTGGTGGCGGTCAATGTGGTGGCGCTGGTGTTCTTCGGCGAACGCGTCAATGCCTTGCAGGCGACCGGCATCGTGCTGGCCATCGCGGCGGTGGTGCTGATCTCGCTCGGGCCTTACCTGCAGGGGCGACTGTAATCCGATGAAGACCCCGCGTGCGTTCACCAACTGGCTTGAATTTCCGGTGCTGCTGGCCGGGCTGGTGATAGCCGCCGGGCTGTGGGGCTTCGAGGAACTGATGGAGGTGGCGCGGGCCACCACGCCGCACGCTTTCGATACTGAGATCCTGCTCGCTTTCCGAAAAGTGGGTCAGCCGGATGTTCCCGTCGGCCCGGCATGGCTGGAAGGCGCGATGCGCGACATCACCAGCCTCGGCAGCTCCAGCGTGCTGGTGCTGATCGTAACGGCGGTGATCGTCTACCTCCTGCTGATCCGCAGGCCGAGGACGGCGCTGCTGATCTTTGTCGCGGTGGCCGGCGGGCAGCTGCTGTCGACCTTGCTCAAGGCCGGCATCGACCGGCCGCGCCCCGATCTTGTCTCGCACCTGGCCAACGAGACGTCGCTGTCGTTTCCCAGCGGCCACGCCATGCTGTCGGCGGTGACCTATCTCACGCTGGGCTCGCTGGCAGCGCGCTTCCTGCCGGGACGAACGACGAAAATCTATGTCCTCAGCCTGGCGGTGCTGATAACGCTGCTGGTCGGCGTCAGCCGCGTCTATCTCGGCGTCCACTGGCCTTCCGACGTGCTGGCGGGATGGTGCGCCGGCTTCACCTGGGCGACGCTGTGCTGGCTGGCGGCGCGAATGCTGCAGCGGAACAAGGCGGTGGCCGATGGCAACGAGCCCGAAGACTGACGATCCGGAGCGACATTCAAATCAGCCGGTTGATCAGCCCGTGTCCGCAGCCTGCCAGCAGAAAAACCGCCGACAGCAAGGCTGCCGAAGTCGTCAAGGTCCTGAAAATCTTCAACTGATATTTCCCCGCCAGTAAGAGCCAAGGCGGTAGCGTAGCATGCTCATCCCGTATCCCGTCATCCGGCTTTGTGGAGAGATCATGTTTCATGTATGCTTTATGATGGTTGAAACATCACTATGATTGTATTACACGTCGTCTCCGCAGACTCAGACGGGGGTTCCGACCGATGATCACTGCCGCGCAGATGCGCGCCGCGAGGGCGCTGGCCGGCATCGATCAGAAGACGCTCGCCGAGCGTGCCGGCGTTTCGCTTCCGACAATCCAGCGCATGGAAGCGAGTGACGGCGTGGTCAGGGGCGTGGTCGATACGCTGATGAAGGTTATCCAGGCTCTCGACGAGGCCGGGGTGGAGCTCATCGGCGAGAACCAGACCAGCGAGCGCGGCGGCCGGGGCGTGCGCCTCAAGCCGGTCGCGCCGCCGAACCCGCAAGGCTGAGCCGGCATATAGTCGCGACGGCGACCGCCGACAGTCCTGCCGACGATCCCGCCGCCTTCACGCAAGCGGAAGGCAGTCCATGGATCAGATCCGGCGGGCAGTGCATCAACCGGCCCAGAAGTCGGCAAAGCCGACATTTTCAGAGCTGTTCACGCCCAAGCTGGTGACGGTCTGGCGCGAAGGTTACCGCCTGCCGCAGTTCAAGGCCGACCTCATGGCCGGGCTGACCGTCGCTATTGTCGCGTTGCCGCTGTCGATGGCGATTGCGATTGCTTCGGGCGTGACGCCGGAGCGCGGCCTGTTCACCGCCATTGTCGGCGGCTTCATCGTCTCGGCGCTCGGCGGCAGCCGCTTCCAGATCGGCGGCCCGGCCGGCGCCTTCATCGTGCTGGTGGCGGCGACGGTGCAGCGCGAAGGCGTCGACGGACTGCTGCTGGCGACGATGATGGCCGGCATCTTCCTGCTCGCCATCGGCTATCTCCGGCTCGGAACCTATATCAAATTCATCCCTTACCCGGTGACGGTCGGCTTCACCGCCGGCATCTCGATCATCATCTTCTCCGGCCAGATCGTCGAACTGTTCGGGCTGAGGCTTGCCGGGCCGGAGCCCGGGCCGCTGCTGCCGAAACTGATGGCGATCGGCCACGCGGCCGGCACGCTCAACATCTCGGCAACGCTGGTGGCGGCGTTGACCATCGCCACCATCGTCGGGGTGAAGCGCTGGCGGCCCGGCTGGCCGGGCATGCTGATCGCCGTCGGACTGGCTTCCCTTGTCGTGGCGATGCTTTCGCTGCCGGCGGAAACGATCGGCACCCGCTATGGCGGCATTCCGCGCAGCCTGCCGTTGCCGGCACTGCCGGGACTCAACCTCGACAAGGCGCTTGCGGTGCTGCCGGATGCGGTGGCTTTTGCGCTGCTCGGTGCCGTCGAATCGCTGCTCTCGGCCGTGGTCGCCGATGGCATGACCGGGCGGCGTCACCGTTCCAATTGCGAACTGGTGGCGCAAGGCTTTGCCAACATCGCGTCTGCCCTGTTCGGCGGCATCTGCACCACCGGCACCATCGCCCGCACCGCCACCAATGTGCGGGCCGGCGCGCATGGGCCGGTTTCCGGCATGCTGCATTCGCTTTTTCTGCTGGTCTTCATGCTGGTGGCCGCACCGCTGGCCAGCTACATCCCGCTTGCCGCCCTTGCCGGGGTGCTGGCGGTTGTCTGCTGGAACATGTTCGAGAAGCAGGCCTTCGCCACGTTGCTGCGCGCTTCGCGCGGCGACGCCCTGGTGCTGATGGCAACCTTCCTGATCGTCGTCTTCCGCGATCTCACCGAAGGCATCGTCGTCGGCTTCGCGCTAGGCTCGATCCTGTTCATCGACCGCATGGCCAAGTCGATCGCCGTGGAGGCGGATTTGCCGCTGGTGCAGGACGATGTCGCCGACAGCAGCGGCCGCGCCTACGATGCAAGCGAGGCAAGCGACGCCGACACCGTCGTCTATCGCATCTCGGGCGCCTTCTTCTTCGGCGCCGCCTCGACTGTCGGCACGGTGCTCGACCGCATCGCCGACCAGCGCAAGAACTTCATCCTCGATTGCTCGGCGGTGCCGTTCTTCGATTCCACCGCGGCCAATGTCATCGAGGGCGCGGCGCACAAGGCGAAGCGCGCAGGGGTGCGTTTCATCATCGCCGGTGCCTCGCCGCAGACACGGCGCATGCTGATCAACCACGGCGTCAAGCGCCCGCTGGTGACCTTTGCCGCTTCGATCAAGGATGCGCGGGCGCAACTCAAAGCCGCGCCCGTTGGCTGAGCCGGCAAATGTGCGCCGTCAGTCCAGGCTCAGCACCGCGATCTCGCCCTCGTTCATCAGCGGCACATAGATCACGGATTTGCCGTCGGTGCCGATGTCGGCGCTGCCCGGCTTGAACTGCGTCACAGCCTCCGGCGTGCCGCCAACCTTGTAGCGATAGAGCCTGCCGGTCATGTAGGCGGTGGCGTAGATGCTGTCGCCGATGGCGACGACGCCATCGAGGTCGGCGAAGTTTTGCGCGCCGGGCAGCGGTGTGATTGCCTTGCTGGCGAGATCGACCGACAGCAGGCCGCCGGGTTCGACGGTGCTGAAATCAGGCTTGATACCCTTGCCCCACGACGCCACGATCAGCCGGTCGCCATCGGCAAAGATGCCGTTCGGCGCGGCGAGCTTCGCATCCTTCACGAACAGGTCCGGCTTGTTGCCGTCGATGTGGTAGATCGCGTCGGCAAGCATGTCGGTGACATAAACCTTGCCCGATGAGTCCGATGTCACGTCATTGAGGAAAACAGCGCCGGGCACATCGATGGTCGAGACGAGCTTGCCGCTGGCGAGATCGACGATGCGCACCTTGGTGATATCGGCGACGTAGAGCTTGCCGCCGGAGATCGCCGAGCCTTTTGGTGCATCCATGCCGTCGGTCCAGTGCTGGCTAATGATCTTGCCGTCCAGCGACAGCACCGAGAGATAGCCGTTGCCGTCGGCCTCCCCAGGATTGCCGACGATGTTGGAGACGATGATGCGACTGTTGGCGGCGTCGAACAGCGCCGATTCCGGTTGCTCGAAGCCCGAGGCGCGCCAGAGTTCGGCGGCCTCGGCCGCAGGCACGAGCGCGATAGCGAAGGCGGCGAGACAAATAGAGGGGATGAGGGTTTTCATGGCCAGGTCTCCTGTGATGGATGGCGGAGAGCTAGGATTTTCGATACTTTTCCGGAAGGACGATTCGAGCTAGTATCGGAAACCGATACGAAATGGCGCAAAAGAGGTGCATTCCATGAACGGCCTGATCTTCGAGGCGCTGAAGCGGACGCTGAAGGCCAAGGGCGTCACCTATCGTGAGCTTGCCGGGCGGATGGGCGTTTCCGAGCCGACGGTGAAGCGCATCTTCCACGAGCGCAACTGCAAGCTCGACCGTCTCATCGGGATCTGCGCTGCCGCCGGCGTCGAGCTGGAAAACGTGCTGGGGTCGATGAACCGGGGGCCGGGACCGGTCAATCGCATCGCGCCGGAGATCGAGCGCAAGCTCGCGGGACGGCCGGCGCTGCTGTTCATCTTCGTCATGCTGTCGGAGAAGTTCACGCCCGAAGGCGTCATGCGCTCGCAAGGCTTGAGCGAAGCCTCGATGTTCCTTTATCTGCGCGATCTCGAAGCGCTCGGCCTGATCGCATTGGGCGGCGGGCTGTCGGCACGGCTGCTGGTCGACACACCGATCCAGTGGAATTTCGAAGGGCCGCTCAGGCCGCTGTTCGAGATGACAAACAAGAATTTCATCGGCTGGGCGATCACCCATCTGGAGCGGGAAGCGACCTTCGTCTCTTTCTCCAGGCGGATGCGGCCGGAGACGGCGGAGATGGTGAAGCGCGAGGCGGAGGAACTGGCCGAGCGCGCCAAACTGCTCGCCCATCACGACCAGCACACGACGCCGGAAGACGGGCTGACCGGCTACAAATGGACGTTTGCTTTTGGCGCAACCCCGTTTCCGGCGATCATGCCGATCGGCCCGCACCCCAGGGATGCCGGTGCGTCCGACCGGCCCACCGCTCCGGCAAAGGGACGCCGCCCGTTGCCGGCCTGACTGGGCCATCATCCGAGCAGGATTGCATCTGGCGGCTGAGCTTGTCGCGCTCCAGTCCGGAGGTGCTTCAAAAATGAAGCCACATTCATGATAGAGTTCGCGCGCTGATTTGCCAGACTGTACGGGGCGGGTTTGCCGAATGCGTGACCGTCCCCGCAAAATCGAAGTGATCCTATGCCGACCGCGCCAACACTTGAACTTCGCCGCTATTCGCGCCTGAAAAATTTGCGGGAGCGGGCAGAACGCCAGGGTGCTGCATTGCAGTTCTGGGCGCGCACGGCATCGCTCGCCGTGATCTCCTGCTTCTTTTCCTTGATCAGCCGCTGGGATGCCTCGCTGCTCTTCGTGCTGGCGGGCCTCGCGCTGTTCCAACTCGTCGGCCTGATCCAGTTTCGCTTTGCGCGCCGTCGCAACGCGCCATGGTGGATCGGTTACCTCGTCGGTACGCTGGACATCATTCTGTTGACCGTTCTGCTGGTAACGCCCAACCCGTTTTCCCTCGAGGTCGCGCCGGCCGCGATGCAACTGCGCGAGGGCAGCTTCAAATTCCTGCTGATTTTCGTATGCCTTGGCGCGCTGACCCTTTCGACACGATTGGCGCTCTATCTCGGCGCGCTCGCGGCCTTGACGTGGACGATCGGGGTGGGATGGGTGGTTTTTCATGCGGGAACCGTCATTCCGGCAACGAACCTCTATTCGCTGCCGCTGACAGAGCGACTGAATCTCTATCTCAACCCCAATTTCGTCGATACGTTCGCGCAGGCGACCAATGTGTTGGTTGTGCTGATTATCGGCGCGATCATGGCGCTGGTCGTCTCTCGTTCCCGACATCTGTCGGAAGACTATGTCAAGGCGGAGCGCGCCCGCGCCAATCTCGCCCGGCATTTTTCGCCCAATGTCGTCGACCAGCTCGCCACGGATGACGAGCCCTTCGGCCCGGTCCGCCGGCAGGATATCGCGGTGCTGTTCGCCGACATCGTCGGCTTCACACACTATTCCGAGGATCATCCGGCCGAAGCAGTGTTCGAACTACTGCGTCAGTTCCACCGTCGCATGGAGCAGGTCGTTTTCGACCACCATGGCACCGTCGACAACTATATCGGCGATTGCATCATGGCGACCTTCGGGGTTCCGCAAGCCAGCCATGACGACGCAACCCGGGCCATCCGGTGCGCTGAAGCGATGATCGCCGCTATCGAAGACTGGAATGTCCAGCGTGTGTCCAGAGGATATCCGCCGCTGGACGTTCGGATCGGTGCACAATATGGCGCCGTCGTCCTCGGCGCGGTCGGCAGCGAGCGCAACCTGTCCTTCGCGGTGGTGGGCGACACCGTCAACGTCGCCAGCCGTTTGCAGGCGCTCTGCCGTGAGCTTCAGGCGAATATTTGCTTTGGGTCACGACTGATCGAGGCCGCGAAGGCGGAATCGCCAACGACACGGTTGAATGCGCGCGATCATGGGCCGGTGAGCATCCGCGGCCGGGACGAACCGGTCCATATCTGGGTCGAACACAGAGCCGAAAACCAGGGCGCCATTGCGGTTTCGGCGTGATGCCGGCCGCCATGTGAGACGCCTGCACCTCGGCAGGATGGACGCCAGAAACCTCGACTGGATCGCGCCCGCCAGCGTGCGCAAAGCTGGCCCCTTCGAGAGCGACTTTCGCTGCCGCATCGATGCGGTTTGGTCGAAATGGTTAGCCGTGCGTTTTCAAATGCAGCATCGGATGGTGTTCGTAGTGCCCGGCGCCATTCTTCACGATCGGGTCCTCCGAGGTGATCGCCTCTATGTCCAGATCATCGGCAATCCGATAGAGCGACACCCCATAACCGCCAGCCGGGTCCATCACGGGGCCGTGCGCGACGATAAGCCTCTTTTCAAGCAGGTCATCCAGGAATGCTCGGTGCTGCTTCATCCACTCTTCCTCATCGGTGGTCATCGTTGCCAGAAAGTCGGAACGCGGCGGAATATATTTGCACAAATAGGACTTCATTCGTCGCTCCTCGGCGAAAGGAGGCTCGCCTGCCGGACTGGCCTGGCCATGCCTTGATTTTAGATCAATCGGCCACGCCCATCTGCTTGCGGAAGCTCTTGTCGAACATGTTTTCGGGCACGAAGCGCCGCATGAAGCGAAGACGGCCTGCCGTTTTGCCAGGCGTATAGCGCATGCTCGGCGTCTTTTCGGTGGCTGCCTGTACCACTTTGTCGGCCACCGCTTCCACCGGATCGCCGCTCGCGATTCTGTTGCGCCAGGTCGAATTCATGGCTGAGCGCCCCTGTTCGTAGACGCCGGAAATCCGGTCAGGCTGTTCGGCGTTCTCTTCCAGTCCGGTGCGGGTGAAGGCGGGCTCGACAAGGGAAACCCTGATGCCGAACGTTCGAAGTTCGTGATCGAGCGACTCGGAATATCCTTCGACTGCGTGTTTGGTGGCGGTGTAGAGGGCGGTGAATGGCCCCGGCAGGAAACCGGACACCGAACTGATGTTGATGATCCGGCCCTCGCCCTGTCTGCGCATGATGGGCAGCACTTCATTGGTCATGCGAACGATGCCGAAGACATTTATGTCGAACAGGCTTTGGGCTTGAGCGACCGATGATTCCTCGGCGCCGCCGATCAGGCTGCGGCCCGCATTGTTTACCAGTACGTCGATCCGGTCGGCGAGGGCGACAACTTGCTTGATGGCGTCTCTGACGGACCCATCATCGGTGACGTCGCAAGGGACCATGTGAATGCCCTGACGCACTTCGTTGGGCGCAGCTCGGCGGCTGGTGCCGAACACGCGATACCCCGCCCGGATGAGCGCAAGTCCGGCCGCATGCCCGATGCCACCCGAAGCGCCGGTGATCAGCGCGATCTTCTCGGCGCGCGACTGAACTTGTGTCATCTCAACTTTCCTGCCTAATGATTATGATCGTAATCATTGGGTGATAATGACCGCCATAATCATTGTCAAGCGCCTCCGCCACGTCTTATATGTCGATCATCATCAATAGAAGAGGATGCGGTCGTGAAGGTGAGCAAGGAGATGGTCGAGTTAAATCGAGAGCGGGTCATCGATACCGCCGCAAAGCTCTTCCGCGAACAAGGGATTGACGGGATCGGCATTGCCGATCTGATGAGCGCGGCCGGGCTTACCCACGGAGGCTTCTACCGACAATTCAAGTCGAAGGACGACCTCATCGTTCAGGCCATGCAGCGGGCCTTCAGTGACATGAGCGCCGATCTATCCGCCCGGCTCGCTTCGACCGATACTCCGTTTGAGACGCTGGTGCGCCACTACATCTCGGACCATCATCGCGACAATCCGGGGCACGGATGCAGCCTCACCGCACTGGCGGCCGATGCCGCCCGGCACGACGATCCAGCGCTTCGATCGTTCTTCGGAAGCATCGTCAGCAATTATGTCGCGTTGATCATTTCACTCCTGCCGGGAAGCGACCCGGCCGCGAAGCGGAGTGCCGCGATCGCATTCCTAGCGGAAATGGTCGGATCGGTGATCCTCTCCCGCGTCGTGCCCGATCCGACGCTTTCCGCTGAGATCATCGACACTGTCTCGAATGATCTCATAGGGCGCCACTCGCCATCGGCGCCGGTTTGAATGGTTGCTATTCGGCGGCCTTCGCCTCAGCGGCCCTATCTTCCCAGGTCACCGCCCGGTAGTCGAACCCAAATTCCAGCGTCGGTTTCACGATGCGGAAGAAGGGCGACAGGTCGAAGTCGCGCGGCGTGTAGAGCGAGTGGTGGCGGATGTGCAGGATTTCGCGGCGCGAATAGTTCGACTGCGCTGAGGCGCGGCCGGGCGCGCGGGTGATCTCGGGCAGGATCGGATAGCGGATCTCGCCATAGGCTTCGGCGATCAGGGTCGAGCAGATGGCGCGCGTCGGGTCGCCGGAGCCGAAAGCCAGCATGCGGCGGCGCCAGCGCACCGGCACCGGCGGCGTCGGCAGGAAAAAGCGCAGCATGTCGAAAATGTTCTTGAGATCGTATTTCAGGCCGAGCTTGCCGATCATGAAGGCGACGACATGGTCGCGGTCTTCCGGGGTCAGCCCGCTCGCCCGGCAGATACGGGTGTTGTAGGTGCGGTAGCGCGACAGCGGCACGGCGACACAGCCTTCGCCGAGCGTGACTTCGATCAGCCGACGCCGTTCCGATCCGTCCTCCGGTTCGGACAAGGCATCGCCGATATAGAAGGCCGCATGCGACCAGGTCGACTGGGTCAGGTATTTGATCGCCGCCGAGATCTTCTGGTTGCCTTCGATGAGCAGGATGTCGCCGGGCTCGAGCGTGCGCCGCAACGTCTCGGCGTCGGACGGCGTGTAGGGCTCATAGCCGGAGGATTCGTCCTGCAGCCGGCCGGCAAGCCAGCGGCCAAGTCGGTCCAGAAGCGTGTCGGCAGGTGCGGTCATGGTAGAGCGTGACTAGCACGCGCCGGCGGGGGAGTGCCAGCGTCAGCCGGCCGGCACTGTCTCTTCCGGCAGTGCCGGCCCGGCGAGGTCGTCGCGCGCATTGCGGGCGAGCTTCTTTGTCGAGCGCTTGGGACTGTCGCCGAACAGTTCGGCCGCCCCGGCGAGGCAGCTCTTCTTCAGGCTTTTTTCCGAGCGCTTCAAAAGCTTGCCCAGGAGCTTGGTGTCCTGCGCATCGCCGAGCGGCTCGCCGTCGGCTTCGAGCAGGGCGCGCATGACGAAGACATCGTGCAGTTCGCCGAGCTTTTCACCCAGTTCGTCGACCGCCTTGCGCCGCACCTTGATCGGCGTCGGCCACAGCCGGCCGAGCAGCGAAAGATGCATCGAGTGGGTCTTGGCCGCCTTACGCAGATCGTGGAAATCCTCGGCTCCTCCGTGGGATCCGGCCTTGTCCAGCGCCTTCCTGGCCCGGCGCAAGGTCTTGCGAGCGCCTTCCGCAAGCACATCGGCTGCATGCTCAGGCAGATCGGGGAGCAGCAGCCGCTCGATCCGGATCAGGCCTTCCTCGCAGGCGGCCGTGGCCGCGCCTATGGCGGCGTCGAGACCAGCCCCGGCATGGATTTCATGCTGGCGGGCGATAAGCCGGTCGCGCACGCTGTCGAGGCCGCCGCCGGCAACCTGCTCGGGAAAGGCGGCTGCCAGCCGGTCGACGGTCTCGACCAGCGCGGTCGCCTCGCGCGGCCCGGCAAGCAGCGCCGCCACCTGACGGTAGCATTGGTTCTCAGTCCGACAGAATGTTTCATTTCCGGAACGGACCAGCCGCAGCAAGGCGCGCGCTCTTCAGCCGCTTGCGGCATTTGTGCAATGCCTGCTCCGGCTGGTCGCGCGCGACGGCCAGATGGGCAAGCGCCTTGCCGATCTCCTCGCCAAGGATACGCCTGACCTCGCCGGTCAGCGGCAGGCGCGGATCGATGCGAAAGCTCATGCGGCGATCTCCGGAATCCCCCTAGAGCATGATGCCGAAAAGTGTGAAGCGGTTTTCGGACGACATCATGCTCCATCTCTTTTGATTTAGAGCCGGATTCCGATTTTAGGTCGACCCGACCTAAAATCATCCGGCTCTAGGGCGAGCGACGCGTTGTAAAATCTCTGCTCGCCGGTCACTTCGCGGCCGAGCCAATCAGGCAGCATTTCGTCAGGTACATCCTCCGGCGTCTCCAGTTCGGCCACCACAAGGCCGGCTAGAATCCCGCCGAAAACATCGACTTCGTAGAGATAGCCGCGATGCCTAACATGGTGGCGTGTCTTCTCGATGACATGTCCGATGGCGAAGGCCAGCATCTCCTCTGCGTCCGCCAGTGGAATTTCATATTCGTATTCGTCACGCTCGCGGATCTTGCTGCCGAATTTAAGCGTCAGCTTCGCCGAACTGCCGTCGCTGATGCGCACGCGCACGGTGCGGCCAGGTGCTGCGGCAAGGTAGAACTGGCGAATGCGTATATTCGCCTCGGCCATTTCTAGCCATTCGGCGCTGGAGACCAGGAACTTGCGTTCGACTTCTTTGCCCATGGCCGCGCACTAAAGCGTCTGCGGCTCGACATGGCAAGCGGCCGTAGATAATCAATTTGACTTTAATCAATCGATTGATTAAAGAGGCCGACATGATCAAATCCGCGCCCGACAAAATGCCCCGCCAGGAGACATCGCCCGCCGAGCAGACGCGCGCCGCACTGGTGCTGGCCGCGCTCAAACTGTTCGGGCGGCAGGGCTTCGACGGCACCTCGACGCGCGAGATCGCGGCGGAGGCGAAGGCCAACATCGGCTCCATCGCCTATCATTTCGGCGGCAAGGAAGGGCTCCGCGGGGCCGCCGCCGACCACATCGTCGAGACCATCCAGGCGGTTGCTGGCCAGGCGCTCGGCGGCATGCAGCTGCAAGGTCAAGCCAGTTCAGAGACGGCGCGGGCGCAGCTCTCGACCGCATTGGAGCGGATGGTAGGATTTATCGTCGCCCGGCCGGAGGCGGGCGATATCGTACAATTCGTACTTAGAGAGTTGTCGCATCCGACGGCCGCCCTCGACCGCATCTATGACGGGGTGTTCGAACCGACGCATCGCCGCCTCTGCCAGATCTGGGAACAGGCGACGGGCGAGCCGGCCGAAAGCGAGGCCACCAAGCTCGTGGTCTTCACGCTGATCGGCCAGGTCATCTATTTCCGCATCGGCCGCGAAGCAGTGATGCGTCGTATGGGCTGGCGCGAGATCGGTAACGCCGAAGCCGCCAAGGTGGTGGCGGCGGTCACAAGCAATCTTGGCGCCATACTGGCGGCCCGAAATCCGGTCGCCCGCAAGGAGGGCAAGCGATGAGTTTTCTCTGTTCCCTGCCGCTCGCGGCCCAGCTGTTCGGCGCCTGCGCGCCGGCAGCGCCGCTTGCCGTCGGCTATGTCGAGGGCGACTATGTCTTGCTGGCGCCGATCGAAGTGGCGCAGGTCGAGACCGTCGCGGTCAAGCGCGGCGACCGTGTTGTATCAGGCACGCCGGTGGTGACTCTCGAAAGCGCCGACGCAAAAATCGCCGTCGCCCAGGCAGGGGCCGCGCTCGCCCAGGCGCAGGCGCAGCTTGCCGACCTGCAGATCGGCAAGCGGCCGGAGGAGATCGCGGTGCTGAAGGCCGAGGTCGACATGGCCAAGGCCCAGGCCACGGATGCCAAGCGCAAATACGACCGCGCCGCCGACCTGTTCAAGCGCGGTGCCGGCACGCAGGCCGACTACGACACGGCCGCCGCGACGCTGGAGACCGCCAATGCGCAGGTCGGCCAGGCGCAGGCCAACCTCGCCGTCGGCGGTCTGCCTGCGCGTCCCGAAACGATCAAGGCGGCAGACAATCAGGTCAAACAGGCGCAGTCGGCGTTGGAACAGGCTGAGTGGCGGTTGTCGAAGCGCGTGCTGGCGGCACCTTCGCCCGGCCGCATCAATGACGTCATCCGCAATTCCGGCGACACCGCCGGTCCGACCGCGCCTGTCATTTCGATGTTGCCGGACGGTGCGGTGAAGCTCAGCGTCTATGTCCCGGAAAGTGCGTTCTCGTCGATCAAGGTCGGCACGCTGCTTGTCGTCCATTGCGACGGCTGCGGGCCGGAGGTGAAGGCGCGCGTCAGCTATGTCTCGCCCGACCCGGAATTCACCCCGCCGGTGATCTACTCGCTCGAGAACCGGCAGAAGCTGGTCTACCTCGTCGAGGCGCGGCCTGAGGGCAAGGCGCAAGCGCTGCAGCCGGGACAGATCGTCGATGTCGAGCTGGCGGCCTCCGCAAAATGAACGCCATCGACGTTCATGGCCTGGTCAAGCGTTTCGGCGACAAGACTGTCGTCGACCATGTGACGATGACGGTGGCCGAGGGCGAGATCGTCGGCTTTCTCGGGCCCAACGGGTCCGGCAAGACGACGACCATCCGCATCATGTGCGGCCTGCTGACGCCCGACGAGGGCGAAGGTAGGGTGCTGGGTTTCAATATCCGCACCGAGTCGCTCCGCATCAAGCGCGAAGTCGGCTACATGACGCAGAAATTCTCGTTCTACGAGGATTTGACGATCGGCGAGAATCTCGAATTCGTGGCGCGGCTCTACCGGCTGAAGTCGGTCGAGGAGCATGTGTCGAAAACGCTGGAAGAGCTTGGCCTGACGAGCCGCCGCAACCAGCTCGCCGGCACGCTGTCGGGCGGCTGGAAGCAGCGGCTGGCACTGGCCGCCTGCATCATGCACAAGCCGAAGCTGCTGCTGCTCGACGAGCCGACCGCCGGCGTCGATCCGAAGGCGCGGCGCGAATTCTGGGACGAGATCCACCGGCTGGCGAGCGGCGGTCTGACCGTGCTGGTGTCCACCCACTACATGGACGAAGCCGAGCGCTGCCACCGCATCAGCTACATCTCCTACGGCAAGATGCTGGCCACCGGCACGGTGGACGAGGTGGTGACGAATGCCGGTCTGACCACCTTCGTGCTGCAGGGACCGCGCCTCGACCAGGTCGCCGATGCACTCAGGGACCGGCCCGGCGTCGACCAGGTGGCGCCGTTCGGCGCGACGCTGCATGTCGTCGGCTCCGACAAGGCAAAGCTCGAAAAGGCGCTCGCCGATGTCGAGAAGGAGCACAAGGGCGTCAGCGTAAAACCCGGCGAGACCAGCCTCGAGGACGTCTTCATTCAGTTCATGTCCGGCTCGAAGGACAATATGGCATGAACAGCGTCTTCTCCTTCGCCAGGCTCGGTGCGCTGCTGATCAAGGAATTCATCCAGATGCGGCGCGACCGCATCACCTTCGCCATGATGCTGGGCGTGCCGCTTTTGCAGCTGGTGCTGTTCGGCTACGCCATCAACAACGATCCCAAAAGCCTGCCTGCCGCACTGGTGGCGACCAGCAATGACCCCTACACCCGCGCCATTGTCGCGGCCCTGCAGACGACCGGCTACTACCGCTTCGACCATGTTGCGCAAAGTGCCGAGGCTGCCGAATTCCTGATGGCGCGCGGCGATGTCGCCTTCGTCGTCACCATCCCGGCCGATTTCGGCCGCCGGGTGGAGCGCGGCGACAATCCGCAGATACTCATCGAGGCCGACGCCACCGACCCGGCCGCCGCCAGCGGCGCCATCTCGACGCTAAGCAAAGTGGCCAGCCAGGCGCTGCTTCGGGCGCAAGGCATGCAGGAGGCGGCGAGTGAGGCCGCCAGGGGCCAGCTCGATGTGGTGGTGCACCAGCGCTACAATCCGGAAGGCATCTCGCAATACAACATCGTGCCCGGCCTGCTCGGCGTCATCCTGCAGATGACCCTGGTGATGATGACCTCGATCGCGCTGACCCGCGAGACCGAGCGCGGCACGATGGAAAACCTGCTCGCCATGCCGTCCAGCCCGTTCGAGATCATGCTGGGCAAGGTGCTGCCCTATCTTGTGGTCGGTGGCGTCCAGGTGGTGGTGGTGCTGGCGGCGTCGAAGCTCTTGTTCGCCATCCCCTTCACCGGTTCCATGTCGCTGCTGCTTACAGCCGTATTGGTGTTCGTGCTGGCGCTGGTGCTGCTTGGCTACACCATCTCGACCATCGCCCGCACGCAGATGCAGGCGCTGCAGCTGACCTTCTTCTTTTTCCTGCCGTCGATCCTGCTGTCCGGCTTCATGTTCCCCTATCGCGGCATGCCGGGCTGGGCGCAGACCTTCGGCGAGATTTTTCCGCTGACGCATTTTCTGCGCATCACCCGCGCGGTGATGCTGAAGGGCGCCGAACTGCCGGCGGTTGCGGGCGAGATCGCCTGGCTGGTCGGGTTCGTGGCCTTGTTTGCCGGCGTCGCATTGGTGCGGTTCAGGCGCACGCTCGACTGAGCGTTCAGGAATTGAGCGATCGCGGACCGCTGACGAACGGACTGCCCCTGACATAGAACCGCAGCGGGCGATCCGCATCCTTCGTGATGCCGATGCGGATGCCTTGGCCGATGTCGCCGGGCTCGTGCTCGTCGGCTGCCAGCCATAGCGGGCCTTGGCGGCACAGATCGAGGCCGTCCAGCGAACGGTCGATCCGCAATGCCTGGGCGAGCCGTCCCGGCCCGCGCGCCACGTCGCGCAGGCGTTCGACGCCCCGGTTCTGCCGCATGATGGCAATGCCTTCGAGCGGTTCGAGCGCCCGGATCAGCACGCCGGTGCCGGTCCCTGGCCCCTCGCTCGAAACATTGAGCATCCAGGAGACGCCATAGGCGAGATAGACATAGGCGTGCCCGGCCTCAAGAAACATCGAACGGTTGCGCGGCGTCATGCCGCGATAGCCGTGCCCGGCGGCGTCGCCGGTGACATAGGCCTCGGTCTCGACGATACGGCCGCTGACGATGCCTTCCGGCAGCTCCCGCACCACGAGCTTGCCGATGAGATAGCGGGCGAGATCGGCCGTATCATCAGGCAGTTCGGCACGATCGAGCGGATGGTGGCCGGTCATGCTACCGCCGCCGTGTTTCAAGGTATCCGTTCGACCCATTGCGCGCGCGACTGCCCCGGCTCGAACGGATCGCCGAAATACTGGGTCTCGCGAACCACCTTGCCATCGACGAACTCCATGATGCTCACCGTATAGGACGGAATCCCGTCATAGGTCAGGACATATTCGGTGATCCAGAGGTCGCCTGACCCGGTGATCCGCCGCACGGCAAAGCGCTTCCGGTTGGGCTGCGTGGCGCGCGACGACTGGATGTTGTGCCGTCCGCTGATGCGCTCGCCTGATTGCGGATAATCGAGCACCGCGTCCTCGCGATAGATCTGATGCTCCGTCTCAAGATCATTGGCATCGGAGGCAGCCCAATGGCGATCGAGAGCCGCCCTTATCTCAGCGTCTGCCATATCGGTTCTCAGGCCGCGGCCATGATCTCGGCATAGGTGGTGAAATCGACATTGCCGCCTGACAGCACGACGGCGACGCATTTGCCCGACAGTTCGATCTCGCCTGACGAGAGCGCCGCCAGCGCAACGCAGCCGCCGGGTTCGACCACCAGCTTGAGATGGGCCATGGCGTCGCGCACCGCCTGTGCGGCCGCCTTGTCGGAGACGGCGATGGCGCCGGCGAGGTTCTTGCGGTTGATCTCGAAGGTGATGGCACCGGGCTCTGCGGTGAGGATGGCATCGCAGATCGAGCTGTGGCCAGGCTCGTTGGAGACCCTTTTTCCCTCGATCAGCGAGCGGCGGGTGTCGTCGAAATGCTCGGGCTCAACGGCCCAGACTGCCGTGGCCGGCGAGGCATCCTTGACGGCGATCGAAATGCCGCTCGTCAGGCCGCCGCCTCCACAGGGAATGACGACCGCATCGAGGCTGACGCCGAGCGCTTTTGCCTGGCGCATCAGTTCGAGACCGATCGTGCCCTGGCCGGCGATGATGGCCGGATCGTCGAAAGGAGGCACCAGCACCATGCCCTTGTCCATGTAGGGTCGCACCACCGTCATGCGGTCGTCGCGAAAGCGGTCGAACGGCACCACTTCGGCGCCCATCTTGCGGACATTGGCGATCTTCATCGCCGGCGCGTCGGCCGGCATGGCAATGACCGCCTTGACGCCGAACATGGCAGCCGCCGCGGCGACGCCCTGAGCATGGTTGCCGGAGGAGAAGGCGACGACGCCGCGGCTGCGCTCTTCTTCGCTCAGCGAAGACAGTTTGTTGTAGGCGCCGCGGAACTTGAACGAGCCGGTGCGCTGCAGCGTCTCCGGCTTGAACAGGATGCGGCCGCCGAAGCGTTTGTTGAGTTCCAGCGATTCGATCAAGGTCGTTTCGGCGATCAGGCCGGAGAGCCGCGCGGCGGCGGCATGGATGTCGGCGATGCCGGGAAGCGTGGTCATGGCGAAGTCCTGAAAGGGATGAGATCGGCGCATGGTGCACGCAAAGGCAGGCCACGCACCAATGAAAAAATGTGACCGTTACAAAGTTTGGCGGGCATGAGCGGCGACGAGGGTCAAACTGGCCCACCTCTCCCGCCTTTATCAGCCGGGCCGTATCGGCTAAGGGCGGGGGAGCAGAATCCCGGACCGCCAGACATGACCGCCAAGCCAAAACCCCTGTTTCTCGGTATCGACACCGGTGGCACCTATACCGATGCCGTGCTGTGGTCGGAACAAGGCGGGCCAAAAGGCAAGGTGCTGGCCAAGGCCAAGGCGCTGACCACGCGGCACGATCTTGCCGTCGGCATTTCCGGCGCGGTCGATGCGGTGCTGGGAAAATCGGCCACCGATCCGGCCGCGATCAAACTCGTGTCGATGTCGACGACGCTCGCCACCAATGCGCTGGTCGAGGGCCAGGGTGGGCGTGTGGCGCTCATCATGATCGGCTTTACCGGGGCCGACCTTGCGCGCGACGGGCTGAAGACGGCGCTCGGCACCGATCCGGTGGTGTTTTGTCCGGGCGGCCATGACGTGCACGGCAATGCGGCCAAGCTCGATCTGTCGGGGCTGGAAGCAGCACTCCCTGAACTCGGCGCCTCGGTGTCGGGCTTTGCCGTGTGCGCCTATTTCGCCACCCGCAACCCGGCGCATGAACTCGCCGCGCGCGACCTCATCCGCGAAAAGACCGGCCTGCCGGTGACCGCCAGCCATGAATTGTCGGCCAAGCTCGGCGGTCCGCGTCGCGCGCTCACCACCTTGCTCAACGCCAGGCTGATCTCGATGATCGACCGGCTGGTGGCGGCAACCGAAGGATTTTTGGAAGCCCGCAACATCGCAGCGCCCCTGATGGTGGTGCGCGGCGATGGCGCGCTGGTTTCGGCGGCCTTTGCCCGCCAGCGGCCGATCGAGACCATCCTCTCCGGCCCGGCCGCCAGCCTGGTCGGCGCCCGCCACATGACGGGCCTGGACAACGCCATGGTGTCCGACATTGGCGGCACCACCACCGATGTCGCCGTGCTCGACGGCGGCCGTCCCCGGCTCGATCCCGAAGGCGCCACCGTCGGCGGCTTCCGCACCATGGTCGAGGCGGTCGCCATGCGCACCTTCGGCCTCGGCGGCGATTCCGAAGTGGCGCTGGAAGATGGCGCGCTCAACCCGAAAATCCTGCTCGGGCCGCGCCGCCTGGTGCCACTGGCGCTGGCCGGCATGATGCATGGTGTTTCCGTGACATCGGAGCTCGAGCGCCAGCTCAGGGCGCCCAATCCCGGCCGCATGGACGGCCGCTTTGCGTTGCGCACCGGCGTGCCGGACAGGCTCGCCGCCGGCCTGACCGCGCCCGAGGCGAAACTGTATGAACTCATTGGTGCCGTGCCGCTCGCCATCGACAGGCTGCTCACCTCGAACGCCCAGAACGCTACGCTGAACCGGCTGGTCTCGCGCGGTCTTGTGCATATCTCGGGCTTCACCCCTTCGGACGCCGCCCATGTGCTCGGCAAGCAGGCCAACTGGGACCCGCTTGCGGCCCGGCTCGGCGCCGAACTGTTTGCCCGCAAGCGTGATGGGCGAGGCCAGTACATCGCGCCGTCTCCGGAGGTGATTTCCGAACGGGTGCTGCTGACGCTGACGCGCTGGTCGGCCGAATACATTCTGGAGACCGCCTTTGCCGAAGACGGGCTGGATGGCGCCGCCACCGTCGCGCATGCGCTGGTGCAGCGCGCCGTCGATTCCCATCCCGGCATCGCAAGGCTCAGCGTCGCGCTCGATCGTCCGGTCATCGGCCTCGGCGCCTCGGCGCCGCTGCACTATGCCGGCTTGGCCGAGCTGGTCGGTAATGAGTGCGTGGTGCCGGAGGATACCGACGTCGCCAACGCACTCGGCGCCGTCGTCGGCCAGGTCCGCGTCTCGGCCGAAGCCCGCGTCAGCCAGCCTAAGGAAGGTTTGTTTCGTATGGCGTCGGGGCAAACGGTGCGCGACTTCACGGACGAGGCCAAGGCGATCGCGGCAGCGGAGGCTGATGTGCGGGCGATCGTAGCCGAGCGGGCGAAGGATGCCGGCACGGATAATGCCGAGATCGACGTTTCGACCGAGTTCAAGGTGTCTACCGTTGAGGCCCAACGGATGTTTATCGAAGCGCATGTGGTGGCGGTTGCATCGGGTCGGCCGAGGATTGCGGTTTAGGTAATCTCCCCCCTTGGGGTCCCCTTGGGGGGAGATCAGCAGCTTCAAAATCCCCGCCTTCACCCTAAGCTGAATTGACCCTTCACCCCTGACATGCCAAAGGCCGCAAAGCCTTTCATCTGGAGAAGCCCTGATGACCGATCGCGTCGAGATCGCCGGATTGCGGATTGCCCGCGAACTGCATGACTTTGTCGGCGAAGCGCTGCCGGGTACCGGTATTGCCGCCGACGCCTTCTGGAACGGCTTTTCGTCCATCGTCCATGATCTCGCGCCGAAGAACCGGGCGCTGTTGGCCAAACGCGACGCCATGCAGGAACAGATCGACGCCTGGTACCGCGCCAATGGCGCGCCCATCGACATGGAGGCCTACAAAACCTTCTTGCGTGAGATCGGCTATCTCGTGCCCGAAGGGCTGGCCTTCTCCGTGTCGACCGACAATGTCGACCCCGAGATCGCCAGCGTTGCCGGGCCGCAGCTGGTGGTGCCGGTGATGAATGCGCGTTATGCGATCAACGCCGCCAATGCCCGCTGGGGCTCGCTCTACGATGCGCTCTACGGCACCGACGCCATTGCCGAGACCGGTGGCGCCGAGAAGGGTAAAAGCTTCAACCCCGTGCGCGGCGCCAAGGTGGTTGCCTGGGCGAGGAGTTTTCTGGACGAGTCCGTGCCGCTCACCTCGGGCAAATGGGCCGGCGTGAACGGGCTGACGGTTTCGGGTGGCACCTTGCGGCTCGGCGCCGGCGCCGGCGGCACCACGCTGGCCAACCCGAAACAATTTGCCGGCTATCGCGGCGACGGTGCCAACCCGGAAGCCATCCTGCTGGTCCAGAACGGCCTGCACATCGAGATCCTCATCGACCGCACCAACCAGATCGGCCGCACCGACCCGGCCGGCATTGCCGACGTGATCCTGGAATCGGCGCTGACCACCATCCAGGACTGCGAGGATTCGGTCGCGGCGGTGGATGCCGAGGACAAGGTCATCGTCTACCGCAACTGGCTCGGCCTGATGAAGGGCGATCTGGCGGAGGAAATCAGCAAGGGCGGCAAAACCTTCACGCGCAAGCTCAATCCGGACCGCGCCTGGACCGCGCCCAGTGGTGGCGCGCTGAGCTTGCCTGGCCGCTCGCTGATGCTGGTGCGAAACGTCGGTCACCTCATGACCAATCCGGCCATCCTCGACCGCGATGGCAACGAGGTGCCGGAAGGCATCTTGGATGCGGCGATGACGGCGCTGATCGCGCTGCACGATGTCGGCGCCAACGGGCGTCGGATGAATTCCCGCGCGGGCTCGATGTATGTGGTGAAGCCGAAGATGCATGGGCCGGAGGAAGTCGCCTTCGCAGTCGAGATTTTCGACCGCGTCGAAGCGCTGCTCGGTATGGCGGCAAACACCATCAAGATGGGCATCATGGACGAGGAGCGGCGCACCACCGTCAACCTCAAGGAGGCGATCCGCGCCGCCAGGGAACGCGTCGTGTTCATCAACACCGGCTTCCTCGACCGCACCGGCGACGAGATCCACACCTCGATGGAAGCCGGCCCGATGATCCGCAAGGGCGACATGAAGCAGGCCGCCTGGATTTCCGCCTATGAGGCGTGGAATGTCGACGCCGGGCTCGAATGCGGGCTGGCCGGTCATGCCCAGATCGGCAAGGGCATGTGGGCGATGCCCGATCTGATGGCGGCGATGCTGGAACAGAAGATCGCACATCCCAAGGCCGGCGCCAACACCGCCTGGGTGCCGTCGCCGACGGCGGCGACGTTGCACGCCACGCACTATCACAAGGTCGATGTCCATGCCGTCCAGGCGGCGCTCAAGAGCCGGCCGAAGGCGAAGCTCGATGATATATTGTCGGTGCCGGTGGCGGTGCGGCCGAACTGGACCCCCGACGAGATCCAGCGCGAGCTCGACAACAATGCGCAAGGCATTCTGGGCTATGTCGTGCGCTGGATCGACCAGGGCGTCGGCTGCTCGAAAGTGCCCGACATCAACGATGTCGGCCTGATGGAAGACCGCGCCACGCTGCGCATCTCCTCGCAACACATCGCCAACTGGCTGCACCACAAGGTTTGCTCCGAAATTCAGGTGATGGATTCGCTGCGGCGCATGGCGGCGATCGTCGACCTCCAAAATGTCGGCGACCCGCTCTACCGCCCGATGGCCGCCGATTTCGACAATTCCATCGCCTTCCAGGCCGCCTGCGACCTGGTGTTCAAGGGCCGCGAGCAGCCGAACGGCTATACGGAGCCGGTGCTGCACGCGCGGAGGCTGGAGCTGAAGGCGAAAGAGCGGGCGAATTAGCGCCTGCATTTCCCTCCCCCTTGAGGGGAGGGTGGCCCGAAGGGCCGGGTGGGGTCCTGCGTGAAGTGCGGCGACTCCCTTCGGACGACACTACAAGCAATGTCATTGCAGAGGCCCTTTCTCGGCTCGGCTCCAAAAAGATCGACCATTCTTCGGCGACCCCCACCCTGCCGCTTCGGGGCCACCTTCCCCTCAAGGAGGAGCGTTACGCCGCCTGCGCCACCCGCTCCGACATCATGCGGTAGGAAATCGCCTCGGCCAGGTGAATGCGGCCGACGGTTTCGCTGGCGTCGAGGTCGGCCAGTGTGCGCGCCACTTTAAGCACGCGGTGATAGGCGCGCGCAGAAAAGCCGAGTTTCTCGCTGGCGTCTTTCAGCAGCGACAGGCCGGCTGCGTCCGGCGCGGCGATGTCCTCGATGACAGAAGGCGAGCAATGGGCGTTGGTGGTGGCGCTGGTGACGCCCAGCCGCTCGAAACGTTCGCGCTGGATGGTGCGGGCGCGCGCCACGCGCTGGGCGACGGCTGCACTTTTCTCCGCCCGGTCGGGCCGGATCAGGTCGGCGGCCGAGACCGCCGGCACTTCGATCCTGAGATCGATGCGGTCGAGCAGCGGGCCGGAGATGCGCGCCTGGTAGTCGGTGCGGCAGCGCTCGCCGCGCAGGCAGCGATAGCCGGGCTCGCCGGCCATGCCGCAACGGCACGGGTTCATCGCCGCCACCAGCTGGATGCGCGCTGGATAGGTGACGCGGTGGTTGGCGCGCGCGATCATGCAGTCGCCGGTCTCCAGCGGCTGGCGCAGCGCATCCAAGGTCTGCGGCGTGAATTCGGGAAACTCGTCGAGGAACAGGACGCCGTTATGGGCAAGCGATACTTCGCCCGGCCGCGCCCTGATGCCGCCGCCGACCATTGCCGCCATCGAAGCCGAATGGTGCGGTGCGCGGAACGGCCGCCGGTCGGTGAGCTTGCCTTCGCCGAGCTCGCCGGCCACCGAGGCGATCATCGAGACTTCAAGAAGTTCCTTGGGCGCCAGTGGTGGCAGAATTGAAGGCAGCCTCTGCGCCAGCATCGATTTTCCCGAGCCGGGAGGCCCGACCATCAACAGATTGTGGCCGCCGGCCGCCGCCACTTCCAGCGCCCGCTTGGCGCTTTCCTGGCCCTTGATGTCGGAAAGGTCGGGCAGGTCGCGCGCCGAGACATGGATGCCGGGCTCGGGCCGCGACAGCACCTGCGTGCCGCGAAAATGATTGGCGATGGCAATCAGGCTGCGCGGCGCCAATATGTCGAAATCCTTGCCCGCCCAGGCCGCTTCCGGCCCGCAGCCGAACGGGCAGATCAGGCCCTTTCCCTCGGCATTGGCGCCGATCGCCGCCGGCAGCGCGCCGGCGACCGTGGCAATGGTGCCGTCGAGCGACAATTCTCCGAGCACGACATAGGAGGCCAGCATGTCGCCCGGAATGGCGCCGAGTGCAGCCATCAGGCCGAGCGCGATCGGCAGGTCGTAATGGCTCCCTTCCTTGGGAAGATCGGCAGGCGCCAGGTTGACCGTCACCTTCTTCGACGGCATCGACAGCCCCGACGCATGCAGTGCCGCCTGCACGCGCTCGCGGCTTTCGGCCACCGCCTTGTCGGCCAGCCCGACGATCTGCATGCCGACCTTGCCCGGCGCGATCATCACCTGGACATCGACCGGTACGGCCTCGATGCCCTGGAAAGCAACCGTGCGAACCCGCGCCACCATCTTGCTCTGCCCCCGGATATCGGCTCGCCTCGGCCTTGTGGTTCAGACCGCGAGCGACGTCAGGACAAGACAACCATAGATTTCAGGCCAAGGCAAGAACATTACAGGAACATGCATTCGTGGTGGCTGCAGCGCGCTGTGCCGGTTGCAAAAAAGGAAGATGGTCAAGCAAAATGGAACGGCTGCTCCGCCTCCTCGACCGCGTTTAACAAGGGCGACTAGGCCCTTCGGCGATCTGAGGGTGTTGCTTCTAAGCGGTGATGAAGGCATCGACCGAACCTGAAAGCGATCGATCGATCGCGACCTGCGGTGGAAGCCACTCCATGACAGGATATCTGAAAGGCCAAGGCAGGGCGATCCGGCGCGAAGAGCCGCTCTCCAGAAAAATCTCGTTTACAAGGTCTATGAACCGCCCGCGGTCTCGTTCGATTCGTTTCAAAGTTTGCGAACGAATGTAATCCCGGGGAATTCGTCGCTCCTTCAGCGCTAAGACAGCCTCCGCGATGGATCGAGGATCGGGTGGAACTGTGAGCGAATAGTCGTCATCCAGATAAAGGTCTCGGCCGCCATGGTTCGGCGTCGTGACCACTGGAAGGCCCGCGAGAAGATATTCCGTGCTGGCGAACATTGGTCCTTCCAGGTGAGAGAGACAGATTCCCACGGCTGCACGATTTAGATGCGTGTTCACCTGAGCCGGTGCCAATCGGACAGGCTTGCCGGTGCCGTCAAACTCGTTGATAAAGACGTGATGCGGCGCGAGCTCCCTATGCCGATTTATTCGCGCTCTTTCCGACTCCGTCGTGGAGGATCCGCTTGAATCTCGATAGAAGACAAATGCGCAACGCTGGATGCCAAGCGACAAGTCATGGCGCTTCCACGGAGCCAGCTGCGCATTGTAGATTGCATCAAATTCTACAGGGACGTCATCGAGAGGCCTGAATATGTGTTCGGAGGTTGTTGACGTCTTGTTGTGCAGGACGGCGGCCTCGCCGGACTGATTCAACAGATCAGCCTCGGCCTGAGTGTTGGATAGGAAGATTAGCGAGTGACGGGGGTTCTTGAGTCTATGCAGAACGGCATAGGTCCGGATGGTTTTGACGCTAGCACTGTTTTCGATGGACCAGGTTGGCGAGATGAGAAACCAGGCGCGGTGGCCGCGTGGAAGGAAAGGCATATGACTTGCTAATCCGAGCGGCGTACCGGACATTCCCGAATAGGATATGAACGGATCGTCAGACAGCAAACTGGCCTGAAGAGCAGGTTGCGACTTCGCGGAAGGGTGCCCCTTTCTGACTTTGTGGCCATGACGCAGCATGGCTCTGACAATCTCGAATTTGGTAGGAGGGCGATACCCGTGCTGTAGGGTCAACATGCGGCAATTGCGATCTTGAGTGCGGGGCAAAACTCGCTTCGACAGAGAGAAATTTGGCAAAGAAACATCGCCAGTTGATCGACGGAATATCTCAGGCGATCAAATCTGGTGTACGGAGAAGCGCCTCTTGAAAGAAAACATCGTCCCAAGCGGGGCTGGTTCTCACATCGCGCTACCAACCGTATCCGTTTGCGTAGGCTGTTTCAATCAAGAGGCATTCATCGACACTGCGATCCGATCCGTAGCGGCGCAGACATACACTGCGTTCGAGTGCGTGGTGGTCGATGATTTTTCGACCGACGCTTCCCGCCGAAGGATTGAAGAGTGTCTGTCCCAGCTTGGCGACAGTCGTTTCCGCCTTCTGCCCCGACTGCAAAATGGCGGGCAGTTGGCAACAATGATGACCGGGCTTGACGCGACGGCCGGACCCCTGATCTCCTTTCTTGACGGTGACGATGCTTGGCACCCTGACTTCATAGAATGCCATGTGAGAGCGCATCTCAGCCACACCCGTATCGCGGCGATGTCGAGCTCCGATGAGGTGGTGATAGATACGGCCGGCAACCTGCTTGCGGGCGGTCATCCCGTATTCCACCTGAACGACCCGCGATCGATGCCGAAAATGAGCGGCTACCTGCATGTCGACACCGAAGCTGACCCGACATTATTATTTATTGATCGGGGTACCGTGGGTTGGTTTTGGTCAACCACATCGGGGATGATGTTTCGTCGAGCTCCGCTTGAAATCATGCGTCCATCCGATCCGGACGAAATAAGGATATGTGCCGATGGTTATATGGCTCGTGCCGCCCATATGATCGGCGGAACCGTGAGGATTGGGCGGGCTCTTGGCAGTTATCGGCTTCACGGCGGCAATGGCTGGGCGGACGGGCGCATCTTGGGTACCGGAGTTGGCCTCGGCAGGATGTCGCCTGATACTGAAATAGCGATACGGCGGGCACTGGCCAATCGTTGGTGCGAAGTGGCGCCGGGACTGGCGCATTTAATCTCCCGCCACTCAATGCGCAGGACCTTGGTCGACCTGATCGGACTGTCTGCGGCTTTTGCATTGCTGGAAAAGAACGCCGATGCGGGTTTTCTGCTGAAAGACTGGGCAACACCACAGCTAAAATTGCAGACCAGACTTATCGGTCTCCTTCCTCCGAAACTGAGGCCTCGGCGCTTCCGGGACATAGTTTGATTTGATGAGCCGCTTGCTCGGCAGTCTTACCCGATAAAGAGCATCTTTCGATGCTTCTCTGGACCCACCAAAGTCCTCCGTAGCAACGCACACTACGCGGCCGAATTGCGCCGCTTCGCCTCCACCGCGTCCCAGAACAGGCTGGCGATATCCGCGCCACCAAAACGTTGCACTTCGCGCACGCCGGTCGGCGAGGTCACGTTGATCTCGGTCATGTAGTCGCCGATGACGTCGATGCCGACGAGGATGAAGCCGCGTGCTTTCAGGGACGGCCCGATGCGGGCGCAGATCTCGCGTTCGCGTGTCGTCAGCTCGGTCTTTTCGGCACGGCCGCCGACATGCATGTTGGAGCGGGAATCGTGGTCGGCCGGCACGCGGTTGATGGCGCCGACCGCCTCGCCGTCGATCAGGATGATGCGCTTGTCCCCCTTGCGCACATCCTTGAGATAGCGCTGGACGATATAGGGCTCGCGTGACAGCTGGGCGAACATTTCGAGCAGTGAGGCGAGGTTGCGGTCGCCCTCCTTGAGATGGAAGATGCCGGCGCCGCCATTGCCGTAGAGCGGCTTGACGATGATGTCGCCGAATTCCTTGCGGAAGGCCGCGACCTCCTGGGGATCCTTGGTGATCAGCGTTTCGGGCATCAGATCGGGGAATTCGGTGACGAAGATCTTTTCCGGGCTGTTGCGCACCCAGGCCGGGTCGTTGACGACCAGTGTCTTGGGATGGATACGCTCCAGAATGTGCGTGGTGGTGATGTAATTCATGTCGAAGGGCGGGTCCTGGCGCAGCAGGATCACATCCATCTCCGACAGGTCGGTGCGCACTTTGTCGCCCAGCGTATAATGATTGCCCTTCTCGTCGCGGAGCTTCATCTCTTCGATGCGGGCAAACACCTTGCCGCCCAGCATCGACAGCCGGTCGGGCGTATAGTGGAACAGTTGGTGGCCGCGCCGCTGCGCCTCCAGCGACAGCGCAAACGACGTGTCGCCGGCGATCGAGACGGTGGAGACATGGTCCATCTGGACGGCGATTTTCAGGGGCATCTTCCGGTCTCCAGCAGGCTCTGTCGCCGATATACGGAACTTGGCGGCTTCTGCCAATCGCGCTTGCTTGGCCCAGACCTTTAACGGTCGAAGACCAGCCGGGAGTAACCGAGGAACGACAGCGCCATGGCGACCGGCGAGGCGACGGCAAGTGCGGCCAGCGGCGGCAGCGCCGGCAGCGCAAACAGGATGGCGCAGTAGATGAGATAGTTGACGATGCTGGTGGCGATGCCGACGCCGCCATAGCGCGCGCCCTCCTGCGCCACGCCGCGGCTCGACGGCGAAAAGGTCAGGTGCCGGTTGATCTGCCAGGTGACGCACAGCGCAAAGCCGATCGACAGGACACGGGCGACGAAGGGACCGAGCGGCGTCAGCGCCAAGAGCAGCCAGAGCGCCGCGGCATCGGCGACGAAACCAACGCCGCCTGCCAGGACGAAGCGGGCGAGCCGGCTCACGGCTCAGGCGGCCCGGGGCGTCTTGCCCGGTTCGGCCTTCGGGATTTCACCAGTGCGTTCGCGCCCTTCGACCCGGCTCGACGGCACCGAGAGATAAAAAATGCGCTTCTGCTCGGCGCGCCCGCGCGACACCGAATCGAGGATCAATCCGGTCACCATCGCAAGCATCGAGAGCAGCAGCAGGCCGACCGACAGCACCCAGGTCGGCATGCGCGGCACGAGGCCGGTCTGGGCGAATTCGATCAGCACCGGCGTCATCAGGGCAAGGCTCGACGCCAGGAAGAAAATCGCGAAGGCGCCGAAGAAGCGCAGCGGCTGCGTCTCCTTCATCAGCATGGCGAACATCCACAGGATCCTGGCGCCGTCGCGATAGGTCGACAGCTTCGACGACGATCCCTCAGGCCGGCGGCCATAATCGAGCGCGATCTCGCTCACCGGCAGTTTGAGCTGCGAGGCATGCACCGACATTTCGGTCTCGATCTCGAAGCCGCCGGAAACCGCGGGAAAGCTCTTGACGAAACGCCTCGAGAAGACGCGGTAGCCGGAGAAGATGTCGGTGAAGTCGGTGCCGAACAGCCGCTTGTAGAGGCTGTTGAAAATGCGGTTGCCAAAGGCATGGCCGGAACGGCCGGCATCGTCGGTGACGCCGCGCCTGGTGCCCACCACCATGTCGCAGCGCTCGGTCTGCAGGATGTTGATCAGCAGCGAGGCATCTTCCGGCGCATAGGTGCCGTCGCCGTCGGCCATCAGATAGATATCGGCATCGATGTCGGCGAACATGCGCCGCACGACGTTGCCCTTGCCCTGGCGCGGCTCGCGGACGACGATGGCGCCCGCTGCGCGGGCCTTTAATGCCGTCAGGTCGCGCGAATTGTTGTCATAGACATAGATGTCGGCCGATGGCAGCGTCTCGCGAAAGCGCCGCACCACCTCGGCGATGGTCAGTTCCTCATTGTAACAAGGCAGGAGCACGGCAATGGCCGGCTCATGGCGGACTTCGTGCGGCATTTCCGTCTCCCGACGCCCGGCGGAGCCTCCGGCCGCGCTCATATGCGGCCTCGCTCAGGCGACTTTACTATTTATTGAAGCTGTTAAGGCTAGGTTTAAGGCCGCAGTCTTTCCGACGAAGGTCATGATGATGAACGCAGCCAAGGCGGGTGCTTCCTCCTGGAAGTCCGATATGACGCTGGCGCTGCTTGCCATGCTGGTGGTGCTGGCCGTCAATGCCGCCACGGGCTTTCGCGAATTGAGCAATGCCGGCGGCGACAATGACAGCCTGCTGCGGCTGGTCGAGGTTCGCGACATGCTGGCCGGCCAGGGCTGGTTCGACCTGCATCAGTACAGGATGGGGCCGGAAGGCGGTTTCGTCATGCACTGGTCGCGGCTGGTCGACGCACCGCTCGCCGCCATCATCCTCGCCGCCTCAGCGCTGACCGGCAGCATGGCCATGGCCGAAGCGATCGCACAGGTGCTGTGGCCGTCGCTGCTGTTCTGCCTGGCGGTGTTTTTTACAGCCCGTGCGGCACGAAGCTTCGCCGGCGTCGGCGCCGTGCTGCCCGCTATCGTCATCGGCGCTGCAGCGCTGCATTTCATCGGCATTTTCTTGCCGGGTGTGCTCGATCATCACAATGTCCAGCTGACGCTGACCACGGCCAGCCTCAGCCTGCTGCTCGAGGCGCCGGCGCGTCGCTGGGCGGCGCTGATTTCCGGGCTGTGTGCGGCCCTGACGCTGGCCGTCGGCATGGAAACCGCGCCCTATGTCGCCACCATCGGCGCCTGCATCGCCTTGCTGTTCGTCGTCGATCCCGGCGGCGAACGCCGGATCGCCAGGGATTTCGGTCTCGGCTTTGCCGGGGTTTCAGCCCTCGTCTTCGTCACCACCATCCCGCCATCGGCCATGGGCCAGCCGCAGTGCGATGCCTTCTCGGCTGTGCAGTTCGTGGTGGCGGCAATCGCCGGACTGGGGCTTGCCGCCGTGACGTCGCTCACGGTGTCCAATGGCACGGCCAGCCGCCGCCTGATCTCGCTTAGCCTGCTCGCGCTTGTGCTGGGCGCCGTCATCGTGGCGCTGTTTCCGCAATGCCTTGCGGCTCCCTACGCAAACCTCGATCCGCGCCTCAAGGAATTGTGGCTCGATCACATTGACGAGGCGCAGTCGCTGTTCAGTATTGCCGCCAGCGAGCCGGCCTCGCTGGCGGCGCGCTATGTCACGCCGCTGGTGGCGATCGCGCTTATGGCGCTTCGCCTGCGCGGACCATGGCGCCGCCAGGACAGCCTCGTCGGCGCCTTGCTGCTCGGCGCCTTCATCGTCAGCGCCTGGCAGGTCCGCGGCTCGACATTCTCGATCGCCTTTGCCGTCATCCCGCTGTCGGCCTGGATCGCAAGCTGGCGCGAACGGGCGAGGATCAGCCCTGCGCGCAGCGTATCGCTGCGCATGGCGGCAGTCTGGGTGGTGTCGGTGAATGCCGTCTGGGCCGGTGCTGCCGCCGCGACGTCGAGCGTATTCGAGGCCAGCAAGGTCTCGGTCGAGGCACAGGACACCGACAGCGATCCGTCCTGCGAGCGCAAGGCCTCCTTCGCGGCGTTGGCCCGGCTGCCGGACACCACGGTGCTTGCCATTTCCAATCTCGGCTCGCCCATCCTGGCCTATTCCGGGCACCGCGTCTTTGCCGGCCCCTATCATCGCAACATCGCCGGCGACCTGCTTGCGCTCGATGCGTTCCTCGGATCGGCGGACCAGGCGAGGATGATCGCGGCGGCTCACCACGTCGGCCTGATGGCGCTCTGCCGCGGCAGCGCCGAAAGCAAGATGCTTGCCGCCAAGGCGCCGCAAGGCTTCCTGGCCAGGCTGATGCAGGGAAGCGTCCCCGATTGGCTCGAACCGGTGGCCGAAACGCGCGGAACCCCGGTCGAACTCTACCGCGTCCGCTAAAGCATCATTCGCCAGCGAAAAATCGATTTCGCGATACGCTTCCTAAACGCTTTGCTGCCAGTCTCAGCCTAAATTTCGGGCGTCACAAACAGGGATACCGATGCAAACGACGTTTGGCACCGGGCAGGCAAGCAGGGAAAACTCGGATCTGGCGTTCACCGATGCGCTGACCGGGCTTGGCAACCATCGCCGCTTCTTCGATAAGGTCGATCGCCTGATCAGCGACCGTGCAGACGATCCCGCGCCGTTCACGGTCGGCATTCTCGACCTCGACGGCTTCAAGCCGATCAACGATCTGTTCGGCCACAAGGCCGGCGACGACATATTGATCCAGGTGGCGATGCGGCTGCGCGCCTCGATGGACAGCCACTCTACGGTCTGCCGCATCGGCGCCGACGAATTCGCCTTCCTCTACCCGATGGTGTTCTCGGAGGAGGCGGCGGCCGAGAAGTCGCGCATGATGATCGAAATCCTGTCGGCGCCCTACGATGTCGGCGAACGCACCGCCAGGCTTTCGGCCTCGGTCGGCTGCTCGCTGTTTTATTCCGGCGACGAAACCACGGAAATCCTCGTCAACAAGGCCGAAACGGCGCTCTACCACGCCAAGCGTTCGGGCCGTGGCCGCGTCGTCGTCTACACCCGCGAAATGGAAGAGGCGGCCAAGCGCGTCACCCGCATCGAACAGGCGCTGCGCCGTGCCGTCTCGGCCGGTGAGGTCGAACCGCATTTCCAGCCCATCGTCGATTTGACCACCCGCCGCACCATCGGCTTCGAGACGCTGGCGCGCTGGACCGATCGCGACCTCGGCGTGGTGCCGCCGACCGTGTTCATCCCGATCGCCGAAGAGCGCGGCATCATCGGCCCGCTATCGCAGCTGGTGCTGCGCAAGGCGACCGAAGCGGCGCGCAGCTGGCCGAAGGACCTGTTCCTGTCCTTCAACCTGTCGCCCTCGCAGCTCGTCGACCAGAACACCGGCCTGCACATATTGTCGATCCTCGACCGCACCGGCTTCGATCCGCGACGGCTGGAGATCGAGATCACCGAAACCGGCCTGATGAACGATCCGGCCTCGGCCGAGAAGATCGTCGAGGACCTGCGTCGCGTCGGCATCCGAGTCTCGCTCGACGATTTCGGCACCGGCCAGTCCTCGCTCGGCCGCTTGCGCGAATTCCATTTCGACAAGCTCAAGATCGACCGCGCCTTCGTCTCCTCGATCCTCGACGACCGCCCGTCGGAACACATCATCCGCGCCATTCTGGCCATGTGCGAAGGGCTCGGCATGGATGTCGTCGCCGAAGGCATCGAGGAGGAGGCGCAGGCCGACCGCCTCGTCCAGTTCGGCTGCGCCGGCGGCCAGGGCTATCTCTTCGGCAAACCGGTCGACGCCGACGCCACGCTCGGCTACCTCCGCGATTCCTATCGCGGCGCCCTCTACGCCAAGGCAGTCTGACCGGCGGTCTTGCCTGCGTCGAGCAAGTCAGCGGTGCGAGCCAAGATCGACTGTGGCCGCCATCTTGCGTCCTTTTGTCTGACATAAGCCAAACAAATCGCCGTTTTCGCCCTTGCTCCCCGGACTTGGCTGGATAGGATGCGCGCCGACCGGATCGGGAGAGAAAAATATGATGCCATCGGCCGATTTTGCCGACCTCAGGGGAGCCTCGGTGCTGATCACCGGCGGCGGTTCCGGAATTGGTGCGGCACTGACCGAGGGCTTCGTTCGCCAGGGCGCCCATGTCGCCTTCATCGACATCGCCGATGGCCCAAGCACGCTGCTTGCCGACCGCGTCGAAAAAGAACTTGGCCGGCGACCGCTCTACCTCAAGACCGATTTGCGTGACGTCGAGGCGTTGCGCGCTTCGGCCGCCAAAGCGGCTGAGGCGCATGGCGACGTCACCGTGCTGGTCAACAATGCCGCCTGGGACGAACGCCACGAGGTCGCCGACGTTACCGTCGAGTTCTGGGACAACAATCTCGCCGTCAATCTGCGCCCGCATTTCTTCACCGCACAGGCGGTCGCGCCGGGCATGAAGCGGGCCGGCGGCGGGTCGATCATCAACTTCACCTCGACCTCCTATCTCATCAACCACCCCGATATGCCGGCCTACACCGCCGCCAAGGCCGGCATACTCGGCCTCACCAAAGGTCTCGCGGGCAAGCTTGGGGTCGACGGCATCCGCGTCAATGCGATTGCGCCGGGCTGGGTGATCACCGACCGGCAAAGGGAACTCTGGGTCACCGAGGAGAGGCTCGCCGCCCATGTCGCCAAGCAATGCATCAAGCAGGTCATGCAGCCCGACGACATCGTCGGCACGGTGCTGTTCCTGGCCTCCGACGCCTCGCGTATGCTGACGGCGCAGATGTTGATCGTCGACGGGGGTTTCCTGTGAGCCCGGTGAATCAAAATCCGGCAAAAGGCACGCCAGCAGTCGCCGCCGTCGACTGGGGCACGACCCGCATGCGGGTCTGGCTGGTCGACGAGGCGGGCGGGGTGCTTGCCGAGCGTCGCGGCGATGATGGGTTGATCACCGCGCAGCAAAAAGGCTTTTCGATCATCCTCGAGGGCCATCTGGCGGCGCTCGGCGCACCTGACACACTGCCGGTCATCATCTGCGGCATGGCCGGCTCGCGCCAGGGTTGGCTGGAAGCGCCTTACGTCACCGTGCCGGCGCCGCTCAGTGCCATCCTCGCGGGGGCCGCCCGCATTCCCGGCCAGAGCCGCGACATCCGCATCGTGCCTGGCCTGGCGCAGCGCCTGGAAGATGCGCCGGACGTAATGCGCGGCGAGGAAACCCAGCTTGCCGGCGCCGGTTTGCCGGCAAAAGGTCGCCATCTCGTCTGCATGCCCGGCACCCATTCGAAATGGGTTCTGGTCGCAGACGGCGCGGTCGACGGCTTCTGCACCTGGCCGACCGGCGAGCTGTTTTCGGTGCTGGCCACTCACTCTATCCTGCGCCATTCGCTGGGCGAGAGCCCGAAGCCGGTCACTCCGGACAATCCGTTCTTCCAGGAATGGTGCCGCAAGGCTTTGGCGGAGGGCGGCGATGTCACTTCGCGGCTGTTCTCGATCCGCGCCGCCGGCCTGCTGCAGAACCTCAAGGCCGACGATGCCGCCGCTTGCCTATCCGGCCTGCTGATCGGCGGCGAGATCGCCTCGGCGGGCCGCCGCTATGGCGAAAGCACCACCGCAATCGTGCTGGTTGCGTCCGGCTCGCTAGCAGCCCTCTACCGCCAGGCGCTAGACCTTGCAGGGCTTGCCGTCAGGACGGTCGACGCCGACGAGGCGGTGCGTGCCGGCCTCATCGAGGCAGCGCGGGAAAATGGCATGATCGCCAAATGACTCACCAGAGTGGAGTGACAGCGTGACCCAGACCGCACCTTTCCCGAAGCTGAAGCGTGGTCTTGTCGCCATTCTGCGCGGCCTCAGACCCAGCGAGGCGGTTGCCATCGGCCAGGCGCTGTTTGACGCCGGCATCGAAGCCATCGAGGTGCCGCTCAATTCGCCGGAGCCGTTTTCATCGATCGCCAGCATTGTCACCGCATTGCCCAAGACGACGCTGGTCGGCGCCGGCACGGTGCTGACTTCAGCCGATGTCGACGCCCTGGCCAAGGCCGGCGGGAGGCTGCTGGTCAGCCCCAACATCGATGCCGACGTCATGGCCCGCGCCATGCACCACGGCATGGTGACGATGCCAGGCGTGTTCACCCCCACCGAAGCTTTTCAGGCGATTAGGCTTGGGGCTTCGGCGCTCAAATTCTTCCCGGCAAGCGTGCTCGGGCCTAGCGGCATTTCGGCGATGCGGGCCGTGCTGCCGGCCGATACCGTGGTCGGCGCCGTCGGCGGCGTTTCCGACAAAGACTTTGCCGGCTACAAAGCCGCTGGGGTGACTGCTTTTGGTCTTGGCTCCAGCCTGTTCAAACCTAGTATGAGCGTCGACGAGGTGGCCTCGCGCGCCCGGGCGGCGGTGACGGCCTGGGATGCGGCCTTCGGCGGAGCGGCATGATGGGAAACGTTTCGGTTTTTTCGGACCATGTCTGTGAACTCGGCGAGGGGCCGAGCTACGATCCCGCCACCGACACGCTGTTCTGGTTCGACATCGTCAACGGGCTTTTGCTGGAGCAGGGTGTCACGTCCGGCGCGCGGAAGGTCCATGAGCTCGGCCAGATGGCCAGCGCCATCGCCATTATCGACGACAATCGCCAGCTCATCGCCACCGAGACCGGCCTGCATGTCCGCGACGTCTCGACCGGCAAGCTGACGCTGCATACGCCCATCGAGGCCGACAATGCGCTGACCCGCTCCAACGATGCGCGCGTCCACCCTTGTGGCGCCTTCTGGGTCGGCACGATGGGCAAGGGCGAGGAGAAGGGCGCGGGCGCCATCTACTGGTTCTTCAAGGGAGAATTGCGCACGCTTTACACCGGCATCACCGTGTCGAACTCGATCTGTTTCTCGCAGGATGGAACGATCGCCTACTACACCGATACCGCGACCGGCCTGTTGATGCGCGTCGCCTGCGATCCGGCAACGGGTCTGCCGATCGGCGAGTCCAAAGTGTTCGTCGACCATCGCTCGTCGAAGGGCTATGTCGATGGCTCGGTCGTCGACCGCGACGGCGTGCTGTGGAACGCGGTCTGGGGCGGCAAGGCGGTGAAGGCTTATGCGCCGGACGGCACATTGTTGCGCGAAATTGCCACGCCGGCGGGGCAGTCCTCGTGCCCGGCCTTTGTCGGCGCCAAGGCCGATCGGCTGGCGGTGACCTCGGCCTGGAAAGGCAAGGACGACAAGCAGCGCAAGCTTGACCCACAGGCCGGCATGACCTTCCTGCTCGACATCCCCGTCAACGGCCGCTTCGAGCCGCGCGTGCTGATCGCCTGAGCGTACCGGTTGTCGTGCAGGCGTCGGGCGCGGGTCGATTTCGCGCAAGCCGATCGCATTGGCCGTGCGATGGTGTGGCTGCATCACCGAGAAGCGTTGACCCATGCCGCGCCCGACCTTGATCCTCGTCCACGAGCCGGAAAAGGCCTGTTTCGACAGGCTGGTCGCCGACGGCTTTCCCGCCGAGCGCGCCCTGGAAATCTCGTCTTATCTGGCGCAGTCGACCGATCTCGCTCCTGAGTTCGATCAACTGGCGACCACTTGTGAAAAGCGCGGCCTCGCCTTTATGCCGGTTGCACTCGACGATGCGGCAAGCGCGCTGGCGAAGGCCGATCCCGCAACCACGCTGGTCTGGACGCTGACCGACGGCATTGCCTATTTCCGCGGTGCTGCAGCGCCCGCACTTGCCAGGCTGAATGGGCTTAGAACCATCGGAGCCGACGATGCGCTGTTCGCGCTTTGCCAGGACAAGTTCCGTTCCGGCGCCGTGCTTTGCGCGCTCGGCCTGCCGGCGCCGCAGGCAGGCCTGGCCCGCGACGGCCGCTGGCTGGCCGACCCGCCAGCTTCGGAAGCCGGCTGGTTCGTCAAGCCGAACCGGCTCGGCTCCAAGGTAGGCATCTGGCCGGATTCACGCTGCAACGACCTGGCCCATGCGCTGGAGCTTAGCCGGCGGGTCTATGCCGCTTATCGCGACGATGTCGTCGTCCAGCCCTATGTCGGCGGTCGCAATGTCCGCGCCAGCTTCCTTGGGCTGCAAACGGATGCCGGGGCGGAAGCGCTCGGCGTTGCATTCGTCGACTCCGGCGGCGATTTCCAGACCATGGCGGACTCGATGGCGCTTTACGGCGACACCGGCGAGGCCGCCAAGGCGGCTGGACTATACAGCGAGCCGGTGCTGGAGGCGGTTGCCGACACCCAGCCGGCAGCCGCGGCAACCATCCGCCGCATCGCCGAGCGGCTGGTCAGCGGGCTCGGCCTGCGAGACGTGTTTTCCCTCGATTTCAGGGTCGAGGCTAACGACCATGTCCACCTCATCGAGTTCGAGGTCTGTCCCGGCCTGCCCTGCTTCGATTTCCGCGCCTATTGCCTGATGCAATGGGGCATGACGCTGGCCGATGCGGTTGCCGAGACGGCGGCGAACCGACTGAACCGACAGGCGATCTGAACGGTCGAGGGACCAGCGCGACCTACCGCGCCTTGACGGCTTTTGCTCCACCTTTAGTGTCGCGGGACAGTCCTCAGGCAAGGCCGCGCTATGAGCACACCAGCAAGCTCCCTCCATCATCACATAAGGCGCATGACCGGGCGCGATCCGCATGAGGCGCATCGCGTCGCCACGCCGCTCGAGCTGCTGTTCGATCTGACCTTCGTCACCGCCTTCAGCCTTGCCTCGTCGCAACTGGCGCATGCCTTGGCCGAGGGCCACTACGCGGCGGCGCTGATCGGCTTCGGCTTTGCCAGCTTCGCCATCTGCTGGGCGTGGATCAATTTCTCCTGGTTTTCCTCCGCCTATGACACCGACGATTGGATCTTCCGCCTCGTCACCATGGTGCAGATGATCGGCGTGCTGGTGCTGGCCATCGGCCTGCCGCGCATGTTCGCCTCGATCGAGCATGGCGAACACCTCAACAATTCGGTCATGGTGCTGGGCTACGTCATCATGCGCGTCGCCATGATCTTCCAATGGCTGCGCGCGGCGCGGCAGGACCCTGGGCGGCGGCGTGCCTGTCTCACCTATGCCATCGCCATCGCGATCGCCCAGATCGGCTGGGTGGTGCAGATCCTGGTCGATTTCTCGCTGGCGACGAGCCTGGCTTTCGGCGCGGTCCTGCTTCTCATCGAGCTTGCCGGACCGGTCATCGCCGAACGCCGGGATGGCGGCACGCCCTGGCACGCGCATCACGTCGCCGAGCGCTACAGCCTGTTCGCCATTATCGCGCTGGGCGAAGGGGTGATCGGCACGCTGGCGACGCTGTCGGCCGTGGTCGAGGAGCAGGGCTGGAACCTCGATGCCGCCTTGATCGGCATTGCCGGAATGGGTCTCACCTTCGGCATGTGGTGGGTCTATTACATGCTGCCCTCGGGGACGGTGCTGCACCAGCACCGCAGCCGTTCCTTCGTCTGGGGCTATGGCCAGATGGTGATCGTCGCTGCCATCGTCGCCACCGGCGCCGGGCTGCATGTCGCGGCCTATTTCATCGAGCACAAGACCCATAACGGCCCGGTAGCGACCCTGCTGTCAGTCGCCATTCCGCTAGGCGTGTTCCTGGGGGCGATCTATGCGCTGTATTATTATCTCGTCCAGCGCTTCGATCCCCTCCACGTCTGGCTGCTGGCGGGAACGGCTGCGGTCGTCGCACTTGGCATCATCGCCGCCATTGCCGACGTCGACATGGCGGTCTGCCTCATCTTACTCACGCTAGCGCCGGCCGTCACTGTTGTCGGCTATGAGCTGTCGGGGCACCGCCATCAACTGGAGGTGCTGGCGCAGGAGGAAGCGCCGCACTGAGCAGAGCAGCTTCGCGCGTCAGATACCCTCGACCAGCACGATCTCGCCATCGGCCACTTTCTGACGGATGGCGACGGCGCGTTGGTATTCCGGCGAGTGGTAGCAGTCATGCGCCGCGCTGAGCGATTCGAACTCGATAATGACATTGCGGGCGCGGCCAGGCCCCTCGGCCTTTTCATGCTCACCGCCACGGGCAAGGAACTTCACGTCGAAACGGTCGAAAGCGAGCTTGGCGGCAGCGACATAGTCCTTGTAGCCTTCAGCGTCGCGCACATCGACGCGGGCTATCCAGTATCCCTTGCGCATTTTCTTCTCCTCGTTACGCGGCGCGCATCTCTTCCAGTATGGCTTCCGCCGCCGCGCGCCTGTCGCTTGCCGCCACGATTGGCCGGCCCACAACAAGATGGCTGGAGCCGTTGCGGATCGCCTGGCCGGGCGTCACCACGCGTTTCTGGTCACCATGGTCGCTGCCCTTGGGCCGTATCCCCGGCGTCACCACCGCCAGGTCGGGTCCGACGATGCGGCGCACCGCTTCCGCCTCCTCGGCCGAGCAGACGACGCCGCCCATGCCTGCATGCAGCGCCTGTTCGGCGCGCCTCAGCACCAGCGTGTGCGGGTCATATTCATAGCCGGCGTCGATCACGTCCTGCTCGTCCATCGAGGTCAGCACGCTGACCGCCAGCAGGCACAGGTCGCTGCCCCTGGCGGCCTCCACCGCGGCCCGCATCGCCTTGGGATAGGCGTGGATGGTCAGCATGGTCATGCCCATGCGCACGATGTTCTCGACACCCTTGGCCACCGTGTGGTCGATGTCGAGCAGCTTCATGTCGAGGAAGATTCTGGTGCCGCCGCTGGCCAACTCCCTGGCGAAGTCGAGCCCGCCGGCGAAGGCCAACTGATAGCCGATCTTGTAGAAGGAGACGACGCCGTCGAGTTCGCGCACCGCCTGTTCGGCCTCTTTCACCGTCGGCACGTCGAGGCCGACGATCAGCCTGTCTCTCATGGTATGGGCCTGCATGGCTGTGGAAATCATGCCCCGGTCCGGGTCGATAGCATGCGCGAGGTTTCGATCAGCGTGCGGCATAGGTGCTCCATCGATTTGGTCAGTCTATCATCCCTGAAATTGCCGTCGCCGTCGAAGGCACTGCCGCCATCGGATACCGAGCATTCCGGCGTCACCATCTCCAGCTGGCAGCGCACCAGCACGGCGCGCAGATGGTTGATGCAGCGGATCCCGGCGAAATGTCCGTTCGAAGACGAGCACAGGCCGGCGACCTTGCCGACAAATGGCCTCACCGGCCAGCCGCCATCGAGGCGCACCCGGCTTACCCAGTCGATCGTGTTCTTGAGCAGTGGCGGGATCGAGCCATTATATTCCGGCGTCGCGATCAGCAGCCCGTCATGGGCGGCGATCAGCCGGCCGAGCTTCACGGCGTTGTCGGGAACGCCTTTTTCCTTTTCGAGGTCCTCGTCGATGATCGGCAGCGGATAGTCGGCCAGCGAAATGCGCGTCACCTCGGCGCCTTGCATGGCCAGCTCCTTCTGCGCCACATCGGCGGTCCTGCCGCTGAAGGCGCCGCTGCGCACCGAGCCGGCGAAGACGAGGATTTTCGCGATCACAGCCATTGGCCACTCTTGTTCCCGGACAGGTACAGCCAGAGGCTGCGCAAATCAACGCACTGGCCCAAAAAACGGAAACGATCGGGGGGCAAGCGCGCGAAGGTGTGCCGAGCAGCTGGGCTATTGCTAGTGGGTGACCGCAATTCTTGCACTCAGCGCGATGAGTGCAACTCCGAGCAAGGCATCTATCGGCCTGCGGACGCTGCCATATACCGACCGAACCCTTCTTGTGGAGAACATTAGCGCGACAAGCCCAAACCACGCCATCGCGACCAGCCCGATTATGGCCAGGGACACTGCCTGGACCCAGATCGGAGCCTGCATCGGCAATACCGATATGAACAGGCTCGCGAAGAAGGCGGCCGTCTTCGGATTTGTAATTCCGACAACGAAGCCGCTTCGCCAGGGAGCCGTAGTCTCTGCGCCACTGACGGCCAGCGGTGGCTGCGCCTGCCAAGCCGACAAAAGGATCTTGCTGCCCAGGTAACCGAGATACACGGCGCCGGCGATCCGGACGGCAAGGTGAGCCCATGCAATCTGCGTCAGCACGAGGCCCAGGCCAAACATCGCGAGAGCCGCCCACACCATGATCGCTGCGGCAATGCCAAGCGCCACATGGAACCCCGCGCGACGGCTGATCAGCGCATGGGAAGTCACGGCTACAAAATCGGGTCCCGGGCTCATGGCGCCGAGCAGGAACACTGAAGCAAGTGTCAGGAATTGCGGAAGGTAGCTCATGCGAAGCTCCAATTTCAGGCTCGTCGTACCGCACGCCTGCATGCCAGAGAGGCCAGGAAGCCGCTCGCCGCGATTTCGAGGGTCGTTTCCCTCATCTTCACAAACCTACAGCGCCCTTTAATATGAGCGAAATGAAAGATATTTCGGCAGCCATGAACAAAGCTAATATCAACATCACAATGGTGCGCGTCCTGACATCGCTCAGCGAGACGCGCAGCTTCACGAAAACCGCCGAGCGGCTCTGTCTTTCTCAATCGGCCATAAGCCATGCAATGAAGGCGCTGGAGGAGATCGTTGGCGCGCCCCTCGTCATACGTGATCGGCGCGGTGTCGCTTTCACCGCAACCGGCGAGTCGGCTTTGGATGCGGCGCGCGCCGCTTTGCATGCTTTAGGCCGTCTTGCCGGCCTACGGGAACACTCCATCAAAGGCAGAGTACGGCTCGCGCTGGTCAGCAGCGCCTCGGTAAAGATTGCTCCATATGCGTTGAACATTACTTCCGTCCGGCACCCGGAGCTTGCTGTCGAACTGCTCTTGGGCACGGATACCGAGGTGGCGGAGTGGGTCGATCGCGGTGCCGCCGATATTGGACTGTCCTACATCGCCGGCAATTGCCAAGCCGAGGAACTTGTCGACGACGAACTCTTTGTGGCGTCATCGCAAAAGAACTCAGTCCAAGGCGGGTCATTTCCGATCCGCGCTCTCGACGGCCAGCCATTCATCATGTCGAGCGGCGGCTGCGGACCAATGCTTGCCGAATTGTTCCAGGATTTTGGCGTTGCGCCAGTTGTCATCCTGTCGGCGAGCGATATGGCGGCGCTGCTTGCTCTGGTTGGGGCCGGGCGCGGTTTGTCGATTGCGCCAGGCCTGGCGTTTCCGGCCGATTGGCAGCGAACCGTCGCGAGGCGTCCTCTGGAGCCGCGTGCGCGTCGGCCTCTGCTGCTTCTGTTCTCCAGCAGCGCCGAAGCAACGGCCGTGCGGGCCATGTGCGCGGCGATCAGAGAAGTCGCCACGAGTTTGCGAGGCGGATAACAGTCAAGGATGTGGATCGACCCTCAATCGAGCTTCCTTCGGGAGACGTCGATCCTCTACAAGGCGCCAGAGACTTCTCCCGCCCCCAATACCAGCTAATGCGCTTCGCGCCGGTAGATCCACAGCTGCGTCGGCGGGATGTTGCGGAAGATGAAGTCGAAATGCTTGACCGTGTAATTGCCGCGGCCGGGCGGGATCGGCGACAACGGCCCATAGGTCAGCTGCACGATCGGCCGTCCAACCGGGATGCGGTCTAGCAGGCTTTCAATATAGGCGATCCGCTGTGCGACCGGGAAATTGAGCAGCGGCACGCCGGAGACGACGGAATCGAAAACCATACCGCTCTTCTCGCCAAGCGTGGCGTTGAGATTGAAGGCATCGCCCTCGATGACGTTGACGCCGGGATAGAGCTGGCGCAGATGGCGCACGAAATCGGTGGAATATTCGACCGCATAGAGGTTTTCGGGCTTAACGCCCTGGGCGAGGATTGCACGCGTGATGACGCCTGTGCCGGGGCCGACTTCAAGCACCGGCAGGCCAGACTTCGGATTGACGATGGAAGCCATCTTGCGGGCGGTGACGGAGCTTGTCGGCACGATCGAACCGACCGACTTCGGCTTGTCGATCCAGCCTTTGAAGAATTTGAGTTCGTCGTCGAACTTTTCCGCCAGCGCCTTCCGCAATCCCGGACCACGTGCCATGCAAGTTCTCCTCAACACTCCCCGAACGCTACTTAGCAGCTAACAGGTCCAAGGCAAGGCGCGATCTGGCATAAGATGTTGATGACGTTCGGGAAGCGTGGCGGCCTTGGTTTGGGTTCAGTGCTCGCCGAAGGATTCGAAAAAGTCCTTCATGCGGGCGAAAAAGCCGCTCGACTGGGGCGAATTGTCCTTCGACGACAGCTGCTCGAACTCTTCCAGCAGCTCGCGCTGGCGGCGCGACAGGTTTTGCGGCGTTTCGACCGCGGTCTGGATGTAGAGGTCGCCGACATTGGGCTGGCGCAGCACCGGCATGCCCTTGCCCTTGAGGCGGAACTGGCGGCCGTTCTGCGTGCCTTCGGTCACTTTCACCTTGGTCTGGCTGCCGTCCAGCGTCGTCACCTCGAACGAGCCGCCAAGGGCGGCCGTCGTCATCGATATCGGCACCTTGCAGTAGAGATCGGCGCCATCGCGCTGGAAGAATTCATGCGGCTTCACCGCCAGAAAAATATAGAGGTCGCCCGATGGGCCGCCGCGCAGGCCCGCCTCGCCCTCATTGGCAAGCCGGATGCGGGTGCCATCCTCGATGCCGGCCGGGATATTGACCGACAGCGAGCGTTCCTCAGTGACGCGGCCCTGGCCGGCGCATTTCGGGCACGGGTCCTTGATCGTCTGCCCGCGGCCTTGGCATTGCGGGCAGGTACGCTCGATCGAGAAGAAGCCTTGCGTCGCCCGTACCTTGCCGTGGCCATGGCACATCGAGCAGGTCACCGGCTGGGTGCCGGGCTTGGCGCCGGTCCCGGAGCATTCCGTGCATGAGATCGAGGCCGGCACGCGGATTTGCGCGGTCTTGCCGGCAAACGCTTCTTCCAGCGTGATTTCCATATTGTAGCGCAAATCGGCGCCGCGTTCGCGGCCGCCCGACGAGCGGCGCTGGCGCCCGCCCATCATGTCGCCGAAAATATCTTCGAAAATGTCGGCGAAGCCGCCGGCGCCAAAACCTTGCGCGCCGCCATTCATGCCGCCCTGCTCGAAGGCGGCGTGACCGAAACGGTCATAGGCCGCGCGCTTCTGCGGGTCCTTCAGCGTTTCGTAGGCTTCGTTGATTTCCTTGAACTTATGCTCGCATGAGTGATCGCCGGGATTGCGGTCGGGATGGAACTGCATGGCCAGCTTGCGGAAAGCGCTCTTGAGCTCCTTCTCGTCGGCGCCCTTTTGCACGCCCAGCGTCTCGTAGAAATCAGCTTTCATCTTTTCCCGCAGTCCGGATGCTCAACGTCTTGATGCATGTTGCGTCGTTTGCCGGCACGTTGTCTCGATTTAGGAGCGGTGCTGCCCGGATGCTAGGGCCGGCGCGCTTGTGCCTGTGTTTTTCAGTGACTTTTTCGGCAAGGCCCGCACTTTTTCAGCGAGGGTTGCAAAAAAGCCCGGCTTTGCGCCGGGCTTTCCGCTTTATTTGCCGTCAACCGGTCAGGCCGACTTCTTCTTCTCGTCGTTTTCGTCGATTTCCTCGAAATCGGCGTCGACCACATCGCTATCCTTGGCCGCGTCCGCCTTGGCGTCGGCTTCCGCCGCTTCCTTCTGCGAAGCTTCGTACATGGCCTGGCCGAGCTTCATGGATGCTTCGGCAAGCGTCTGCGACTTGGCCTCGATGTCGGCGGCATCGTCGCCTTCGGCAGCAGCCTTCAGCGCCGTGATAGCCTCCGATATCGCCGTGCGCTCGGTTTCCGAAACCTTGTCGCCATATTCTTTCAGCGACTTCTCGGAGGAGTGCACCAGCGCCTCGGCCTGGTTGCGGGCCTCGACCAAGGCGCGCCGCTGCTTGTCGGTCTCGGCATTGGCTTCGGCGTCCTTGACCATCTTCTCGATGTCGGCGTCCGAAAGGCCACCAGAGGCCTGGATGCGGATCTGGTGCTCCTTGCCGGTGCCCTTGTCCTTGGCCGAAACGTTGACGATGCCGTTGGCGTCGATGTCGAAAGTGACCTCGATCTGCGGCACGCCGCGCGGCGCCGGCGGAATGCCGACCAGGTCGAACTGGCCGAGCGCCTTGTTGTCGGCAGCCATTTCACGCTCGCCCTGGAAGACGCGGATGGTCACGGCCGACTGACTGTCTTCAGCGGTCGAGAACACCTGGCTCTTCTTGGTCGGGATGGTCGTGTTGCGTTCGATCAGGCGGGTAAACACGCCACCCAGCGTCTCGATGCCGAGCGACAGCGGCGTCACGTCGAGCAGCAGCACGTCCTTCACGTCGCCCTGCAGCACGCCGGCCTGGATTGCGGCGCCGAGTGCGACGACCTCATCCGGGTTGACGCCCTTGTGCGGCTCCTTGCCGAAGAACTGCTTCACGATCTCCTGGATCTTGGGCATGCGGGTCATGCCGCCGACCAGGACCACTTCGTCGATCTCGCCAGCCTTCAGCCCGGCATCCTTGAGCGCTGCCTTGCAGGGCTCGATGGTGCGCTGGACGAGATCGTCGACCAGCTGCTCGAACTTGGCACGGGTCAGCTTCAGTGTCAGGTGCTTGGGGCCGGTCGCGTCGGCGGTGATGAAGGGCAGGTTGATTTCGGTCTGCGTCGTCGACGACAGCTCGATTTTGGCCTTTTCAGCCGCCTCCTTGAGGCGCTGCAGCGCAAGCTTGTCGTTCTTCAGGTCGATGCCCTGTTCCTTCTTGAACTCGGCCGCCAGGTATTCGACGAGACGCATGTCGAAATCCTCGCCGCCGAGGAAGGTGTCGCCATTGGTCGACTTCACTTCGAACACGCCGTCGCCGATTTCGAGCACCGAAATGTCGAACGTGCCGCCGCCAAGGTCATAGACGGCAATGGTCTTGCCATCCTTCTTGTCGAGGCCGTAGGCAAGTGCTGCAGCCGTCGGCTCGTTGATGATGCGCAGCACCTCAAGGCCGGCGATCTTGCCGGCGTCCTTGGTGGCCTGGCGCTGGGCGTCATTGAAATAGGCCGGAACGGTGATGACCGCCTTCTCGACCTTCTCGCCGAGATAGGCCTCCGCCGTTTCCTTCATCTTCTGCAGGATCATGGCCGAGATCTGGCTGGGCGACTGCTTCTTGCCGCCGGCCTCGACCCAGGCATCGCCATTGTCGCCCTTGACGATCTTGTAGGGGACAAGCTTCTTGTCCTTCTCCGTCACCGGGTCGTCATAGCGGCGGCCGATCAGGCGCTTGACCGCGAAGATGGTGTTTTCAGGATTGGTGACCGCCTGGCGCTTGGCCGGCTGGCCGACGAGACGTTCGCCGTCGCCCGAGATGGCGACGATGGAAGGCGTCGTGCGCGCGCCTTCCGCATTTTCAATGACCTTGGGCTCCTTGCCATCCATGATGGCGATGCAGGAGTTGGTGGTGCCGAGATCGATACCGATTACTTTTGCCATTTTTCTAGTCTCTCCGCTAAGCAGGCTCTCAGGACCCGTAAGGCGTTCCGACGAAAGCCCCTGTTCACAAGAAATTCCGCTCCGGCAACCGGCATTCCGGCACTGGGCGGCTTGGCGCGTATATAAGAACAGGCGGCATCGGGCGCAAGCATTCTGCGCATGGCATCCACCGCGCCGCGCTTGGCGCCTTTGAACAGCCGCCCAGCGGCCCGGATGTGCTCCAACCGCGCTCAAAACCCCAGGATCTGCGCGATCCCCCGGCGAAGCGCCCAGTCAGGGCTTCGAAACCACAAGAAAACGTCACCTATGCGTGAGAGAGGCGGCTCCTGGCTGAGGAAGGCGCCTGCCCACAGCAGACACAGGCAAAAGCGTCACGCGGCCTGCGACAGCGATTTATGCGCCTCGGCCAGGATTTCGAACGAGCGCACGCGTGCCGCATGGTCGAAGATCTGCGCGGTCACCATCAGCTCGTCTGCGCCGGTGCGGCGCACGAACGCGTCTATGCCTTGCCGGACGGTTTCGGGAGAGCCGACGACGGCGCAGGACAGCGCCTGCGAAATCATGGTTTTTGCCATCGGCTCGAGCGTCTGGTCATAGCCCTCGACCGGCGGCGGCAGGCGGCCGGCCCGCCCGGTGCGCAGATTGACGAAGGCCTGCTGGAGCGAGGTGAACAGCAGTTTTGCCTCTCCATCGGTCGGTGCGGCGAAAACGTTGAGGCCGAGCATGACATAGGGCTTGTCCAGCTGTTCCGAAGGCTGGAAGCGCGAACGGTAGATCTCCAGCGCATGGTCCAGTTCGGCCGGCGCGAAATGCGAGGCGAAGGCATAGGGCAGGCCGAGCATGGCGGCGAGCTGCGCGCCATAGAGGCTGGAACCGAGGATCCAGACCGGCACCTTCTGGCCTTCGCCGGGCACGGCGTGGATACGCTGGCCTTCCGCGGCCGGCTGGAAATAGCCCATCAGCTCGACGACATCCTGGGGGAAATTGTCTGACGCCTCGAGATTGCGGCGCAGCGCGCGCGCTGTTCCCATATCGGTGCCGGGCGCGCGGCCGAGGCCGAGGTCGATGCGGCCGGGGTGCAGTGCCGCCAGCGTGCCGAACTGCTCGGCAATCACCAGCGGCGCATGGTTGGGCAGCATGATGCCACCGGCGCCGACGCGGATGGTCTTGGTGCCGCCGGCGACATGGGCGATGACGACGGCGGTCGCCGCGCTGGCGATGCCCGGCATGTTGTGGTGCTCGGCCAGCCAGTAGCGCCTGTAGCCGAGCCGCTCGGCATGGCGGGCCAGGTCGAGCGAATTTGCCAGCGATTGCGAGGCGTCGCTGCCTTCGACGATCGGCGACAGGTCGAGAACGGAAAGTGCGGTCATGGGCCTCAAGCCTTTACGATGTTCAACTGCCTGACCCTGGTTTCGAAGGCGCGGTCGGGAATGACGATGTCGAGCTGGTGCCAAGCAACGGGTCCATATTCTCGAACGGGATCGCCTGCGGACGCTGGCGATGCGGCGCGCTCAGCGTGCCGAGCGGAGCATCGATCGGGCCGCGATAGCCGATGCGGTCGAAATAGGAATCGAGGTCGAAGGAGGCATCTTTCATCGCAGGGTCCGGCTTGACCGGCTCGATATAGGCACTCCGCCTGAAGACAACAAATGCGCGATGACGGGCAGGCGCGGCAAGCTTATGCCGCTGCCTTTCCGTTCTCTTCGGCCGCTTCTTCCTCCACCACGGCCGTCTGCTGTGCGGCGAGAAAATTGCCGACATGGCTGAGGCCATCGAAATGATCGCAGAACACTTTGACGACGACCAACAGCGGCACCGCCATCAGCGCGCCGACAAAGCCCCAAAGCCAGGACCAGAAGGCGATGGCGATGAAGATCGCCACGGCGTTGATCTCGAGGCGTCGGCCGACAACCATCGGCGTAACGAACTGGCCTTCGACGATGTCGCACAAAAGCACGAAGCCCGGCGCCAAAAGGGCGTAGGTGATCGAGTCGAAGCTGATCATCGCAATGACGCTGACCAGCACGATGGTGATCAGCGCGCCGACATAGGGCAGGAAGTTGAGCAGCGCCGCCATCGTTCCCCAGACGAGCGGGTTGGGCATGCCGAGCGCCCACAGGCCAAGGCCGATAACCGCGCCGAGACCGGCATTGATGACGGTGACGGTGAGCAGATAATGCGAGATTTCGCGCTCGACGTCATAGACGACGCGCAAGGCCCGCTTCTTCTCACTGAGGCTGGCGAAGGACTGGATGATCTTCTCATAGAACATCGTGCCTGACGCCAGCAGGAACAGCGACAGCACGAAGATGATGGTCAGGCTTGTCCCCGCCGACAGGACGTTGCTGGCGGCGGCCGACAGGACGCCGGACTGTGCCATCGCCACCTTCTGGATGCCCGGCTCCTGCGAGGTCTCCGTCATCTGTTCGATCTGATGCGAGATCTGCATGATCCTCTCGAGCGGACGCCGTAATTGCGCCAGCCGTTCGGTAAGTTGTTGGCCGATCGACGAGGTGTTGTTGAGAAGGTCGATGACCGGGCCGCTGAGCAGATAGCCGGCAACGCCGAAGACGCAGATCGACAGCACGACCAACATTGTCGCCGAAGCCACTTCCGGAATGCCGCGCTTGCGCAGGAAGCGCACGATTGGTGTCAGCGTCAGCGTCAGCAGGAAGGCGAGGATGACCGGCATGAAGAAAGCACGCGCGAAATACAGCGCGTAGATGGCCATGAACAGGAAGATCCCGATGAGCAGCGAACGCATCAGATGCGTGTCGGCACGCGCCACAACTCTCGCCTCTTCGGTTTCGGCAAGGCCAGCACCCAAAGCGGCGGGTTCGGCTTTCATGATTTTCCCTCAGCGGCGCACCGCAATTGGTGCATTCCCCTGACGGAAACGCCTCTGCAAGCCCAAGGTTCCGTTAGCCGGCAAGGCCCTCAATCCGGGCCGCCCGTCGCTCAGGCGGCTGGCGCTGCGACGGCGACGCCGGGCTTGGCGGTCTCCTTGCGCACGATCGGCGCCACCTTGGTGCCGTACAGTTCGATCGCCTTCATGATCTTGGCGTGCGGCATGGCGCCGATCGCCATCTGCAGCAGGAAGCGGTCATTGTTGAAGATCTTGTGCTGGGCGACGATCTTTTCCGCCACCTGCTCCGGATTACCGACGAACAGCGCGCCGTTCGGACCACGCGACTGATCGAAATGCGCCCGCGAGGTCGGGCCCCAGCCGCGCTCGCGGCCGATGCGGTTCATCACTTCGGCCTGCGGGCCGTAGAAATCGTCGGCCGCCTGTTCAGTGGTCCCGGCGATGAAGCCGTGCACATTGATGCTGGTGGCAAGGCCCGAGGGGTCGGTACCGGCCCGCCTGGCGGCATCGCGATAAATGTCGAACAGCGGTGCAAACCGCGCCGGCTCACCGCCGATGATGGCCAGCGCCAGCGGCAGGCCGAGCACGCCCGCGCGCGCCGCAGATTGCGGCGTTCCACCTATTGCGATCCAGATCGGCAATTTGTCCTGCAGCGGCCGCGGATAGACGCCGCGGTCGTTGATGGGCGCGCGCAGATTGCCGGACCAGGTGACATTTACATTATCGCGGATGGCCAGCAGCAAATCGAGCTTTTCGGCGAACAGCTCGTCATAGTCCTCGAGATTGTAGCCGAACAGCGGGAAGGATTCGATGAACGAGCCGCGCCCGGCCATGATCTCGGCCCGGCCGTCCGACAAAAGGTCGAGCGTTGCGAACTGCTGGAAGACGCGCACCGGATCGTCGGAGGACAGCACGGTGACCGCGCTGGTCAGCTTGATGCGCTTGGTGCGTTCGGCGGCAGCGGCCAGCGCCACCACCGGCGCGGACGCGGCATAGTCGGGGCGGTGATGTTCGCCCAGACCAAAGACGTCGAGGCCGACCTGGTCGGCCAGCTCGACCTCCTCGATCAGATTGCGCAGTCGCTGATGCGGGCCGATCGCGCCGGGGCCGGGCTCCGGGCTGACGTCGGCGAAAGTGTAGAGACCGAGTTCCATGGCATGTCATCCAAATGTTCTGATTTGCCGCTAGAGGTAGCGGCGAGCCGCCCCGGCCGCCAGAGGGGCGGATGGTGAACAGTGCATGTCGGTTTCGGCCGGCTTTGTTTCAGGGAAAACGCGTCTCCCGGCTGCAACAGCATAAACTTTCATGGCTGGCATACCGTTTTGGCGCTTGAACTCTCGGTTTTCGCGCGTATGTAAGCGTCGCGAATTGACTTCAGGGAAGTGGACTTGGCTATCTACAGGGAAAAAGACATTTTCGAGCGGCGCAATGCCGCGAACGAGGCAAAGAAGGCGCTTCTGGAGCGCTTCAAGTCAAAGCCGGCGGCTGATGATCCTGCGGTTCTGGCCAAACAAGCCGAACGCAAGGCGATTCTTGAGGCTCGCGAGATACGCGAGGCCGAAAAGGCCAGGCTGAAGCAGGAAAAGCTGGCACGCGAGGCGGTCGAGAAGGCCGAGCGCGAGGCAGCAGCCGAAGCGGCGCGTATTGCGGCCGAAGAGGCAGCGCAGGCTGAAGCGAAGATCAAGGAAGCCGAAGAAAACGAGCGCATTGCCCGTTTGCTGGCCGACGAAGCCGAACGCAAGGCCAAGCGCGACGCACGCTATGCGGCCCGCAAGCAGCGTACCGGCAGGACGCCTCCGGGCTTCTCCGCCCGCTAACGCTTCGATCGAAACGATCGGACATCAGGGTCGCCTTCCAGCGGCCCTGAATGTGTTTGTGCGTCGATTTCCTTGGTTGCTTTGCTCAGGCGGCGAGCTTCAGCCCCATAATGCCGCAGACGATGAGCGCAATGCAGGCGAGCCGGATGGCCGTCGCCGGCTCGCCCAGCAGCCAGATGCCAAGCAGCGCCGTGCCGACCGTGCCGATGCCGGTCCACACCGCATAGGCCGTCCCGACAGGCAGCGTCTTGAGCGCCAGGCCGAGCAACCCGAGGCTGATGATCATCGAGGCGACAGTGAGCACCGTCGGCAGCGGCTTCGAGAAGCCGTCAGTGTATTTGAGGCCGATCGCCCAGCCGATTTCGAACAGACCAGCGAAGAACAGAAAAATCCACGACATCGGGATGCACTCCTTCCATGAGGATGGCGGGGCGTCCCGGCCGGACTTTTGAGAAAGGCGCGAGGTCGTCCTCGCCGCTTCGGTATAAGCGGCTGCGCCGGTGCGATCAACAAAAACACCGGCCGCATCGTTCATGCCGCCGGTGTCAAAATCTGCGCCGAAACGGTTGTCCGGATTTCAACCGTCCAAGATCTTCCGAGGCGGGCTTACTTTTCCTTGAGCCTCATCGCCTTGACGGGCGGCGCCTTGAGTGCCGGAGCCGCTGCGGGCTTCTTGGCGTCTTTTTTCGGCTTCCGAGCTTCCTTGCCCGCCTTCATCGCACCTTTAGCCATGATTCGCTCCTCCAGTTGCTGGGAGGCCAAGTGAAACAAGAGAAACGCCGGACTGCAAGGGGGCGGGCGTCTGTCGCCGGCGCCGTCGGGCCGCTTTCAACCGGTTTCTAATTTGCTCGTAAACCATTCCGGTCCGTGCCATGGTTGCCTTCGCACTGCAGCATCGGCCATGCCTTCGCCCGGCGATGATCAGGCAGTGCGGTCAGGACGACAATGCGAATCCGCATCGGCAGCGAGATGAGTTTCGATTTTCCGCAGGAAACGCCGCTCATCGCGATGCTCAACGTCCACTACTCCAGGGCCTCCGATCTCGAGCGCCCGGATTTCCTGACCTCCAGCCCGCCGGTGCCGATCCAGAGCTACCGCGACAGTTTCGGCAATTGGTGCAACCGTTTCGTCGCCCCGCCCGGGCGCTTCACCTTCGGCACCGATTCGGTAATCCGCGACCCCGGTACCTTCGAGATGGGCGACCTGATGGCCTGGCAGCATGAGGTTCGCGACCTGCCGTCGGACACATTGCTGTTCCTGTTGCCCAGCCGCTTTTGCGAGAGCGATCTGCTGGCCAGCGAAGCCTGGCGGCTGTTCGGGCATACGCCGCTCGGTATTGCCCGCGTCCAGGCGGTCTGTGATTTCGTCCACAACCACATCGTCTTCAGCTACGGCAATGCCCGACCGACGCGCACCGCGGCCGAAGCCTATCGCGAGCAAAGCGGCGTCTGCCGTGACTTTGCCCACCTCGCCGTCACCTTCTGCCGTGCGCTAAACATCCCGACCCGCTACTGCACCGGCTACATCAGCGACATCGGCCTGCCCAAACCTTGGGCGAGCATGGATTTCGCAGCCTGGATGGAGGTCTATCTCGGTGGCCGCTGGCATGTCTTTGACCCGCGCAACAATTCGCCACGCATCGGCCGCATCCTGATCGCGTCGGGTCGCGACGCCGCCGACGTGCCGCTGACCCACATCTTCGGACCGGGCACGCTGGCTGGTTTCAAGGTGTGGACGGACGAGATCATCGAATAGGGGCGTCTTTCCGCAAGCTGGCCTTCAACCTGAACGACCAGGCGATTCGTGCGTTGTGATGCCTGTGGAGCTCGGCGGCAGGCCGTTACATTGGGCGCCTTGGAGGGACAGCATGGCAGCGCATGGCGGGTCGAAGACGGTCATCTACGCGGCGCTCGCCGGTAATTTAGCTATTGCTATGACCAAATTCGTCGCCGCCTTCTTCACCGGCAGCTCGGCGATGCTGTCGGAAGGCGTGCACTCGCTGGTGGATACCGGCAATGGCGGGCTGCTGCTCTACGGCATGCACCGCGCCGCCCGTCCGCCGGACCGCACGCACCCGCTCGGCCATGGCCGCGAGCTGTATTTCTGGAGCTTCATTGTCGCCCTGCTCGTCTTTGCGCTCGGCGCTGGCGTGTCCTTCTATGAAGGCGTCGTCCACATCATGGCGCCTCAGCCGGTCGCCAATCCCAAAATCAACTACATTGTGCTGGGCCTCTCAATGCTGTTCGAGGGCAGCTCCTGGTACGTGGCGCTGAAGGAGTTCCGCCAGCAGAAGGGCAACCAAGGCTGGCTGCAGGCCGTGCAATCGAGCAAGGATCCGAGCGTCTACACGATCCTGTTCGAGGACAGCGCCGCCCTGCTCGGTCTGTTCGTCGCCTTCGCCGGCATATTGGCGGCCGAACTCCTCGACATGCCCGAGCTCGACGGCGTCGCCTCGATCGGCATCGCGATGATCCTCGGCGCCACCGCCATCTTTCTGGCGCGCGAAAGCAAGGGATTGCTCATCGGTGAGCCGGCCTCGCCGGAAGTGCAGGCCAAGGTGCTGGCCATCGCCCAGCAGGATCCGGCAGTGCAGCGGGCCAACGGCGTTCTCACCGTCCATCTCGGCCCGCAACAGATCGTCGCTGGGCTGAGCATCGAATTCGAGGACCATCTGACGGCGCCTGAGATCGAAGCCTGTGTCGAGCGCATCGAGGCGCTCTTGAAAAAAGAAATGCCGGAGATCACCAGACTGTTCGTCAAGCCGCAGACGACCGGAACCTGGGAGCACCGGCGCAAGCAGGTCGAGGCGGCGTCGGACTAGTTCTGGACCAGCAGTCCACCGTTGGCGCCATCGCCTGGTCCCGCTAAGATCACCCGACGGATTTCGGAGAATCAACGATGAAAATCGATGGTGGGTGCCATTGCGGCGCCATAACTTATGAAGCAGACGTCGACCCGGAAAAGACCTCTATCTGTCATTGCACCGACTGCCAGCAACTGACCGGTACCGCCTTTCGTGTCACTGTTCCCGCGCCTGAGGATCATTATAGGATCACAAAGGGCACACCGAAGGTTTATATCAAGACGGGATCGAGCGGCGCCAAGCGTGCCCAGGCGTTCTGCGGCGACTGCGGTTCCCATCTTTACGCAACGTCGGTTGGCGACGGGCCGAAGGTCTATGGGATCAGGGCGGGGACCGCGCGGCAACGCGAGGATCTCGTTCCGACCCAACAGAAATGGCACCGATCGGCCCTGCACTGGCTTCCGGATTTCGAGGGCGTAAGCATCGTAGAGGCGCAGTAGCACCTGCCTCCCGGTTAAACGCGGCCCAAACCAGCCAATAATGTGCTAGGCTAGCCATCAAACGGATGGCGGGGGATAGCAATGTCGGAAACGGACAAAGTGTTTGCCGGCTCGATTCCGGAAAACTACGACCGCTACATGGTGCCGCTGATCTTCGAGCCGTTCGCCGCGGATTTGGCACGACGGGCAGCGTCCTTGTCGCCCGGCGCCGTCCTGGAAGTCGCCGCCGGCACCGGCGTTGTCACCCGCGCATTGGCTCCAAAACTGTCTCCCGGCGTAAGCTATGTCGTGACCGACCTCAACCAGCCTATGCTCGACTACGCGGCCTCGCGACAAGCTCCCGACAGTCGTATACATTGGCGTCAGGCGGATGCTCTGGCGCTGCCGTTCGAAGATGCGGCTTTCGATCTCGTTTGCTGTCAGTTCGGCGCGATGTTCTTTCCCGACCGAGCCGCCGGCTATCGCGAAGCAAAGCGGGTCCTGAAGACCGGCGGCCATTTCCTGTTCAACGTGTGGGATCGCATCGAAGACAATGTATTCGCCAATGATGTGACGAATGCTCTTGCGGAGATTTTTCCGAACGATCCGCCCCGCTTTCTCGCCCGCACGCCGCACGGCTACAATGACACTGCATTGATCCGCGGCGAGTTGGAAGCCGCAGGTTTCTCCCGTGTGGTGATCGACACGAGGGCCGAACAAAGCCGTGCCTCCTCGCCGCGCCTTCCGGCGGTTGCCTATTGCCAGGGAACTCCGCTTCGCAACGAAATCGAGGCTAGAGGAAAACTGGAAGCCGCAACCGATCACGCCGCGTCCGTGATTGCAGCCAGACACGGCAGCGGCGAGGTTGCGGCCAAGATCCAGGCTCACGTGATCGTGGCTACGGTCTAATGCATGGCGCCCAGAAGTGTGCCGCGGTTCTGGGACAACGACATGCATCAAAACAAAGACTTTTAAAGCGCGTCGTATGAATCCGTTCAGCGCGACGCGCTTTAATCGTCGCCTTCGACGACACGTAGCCTGAGCTGCCCCGTCTTGGAATCCGCCACCCGCACCCCGGCTTCGGCCTTGGCGGGTCCGCCACCGCGCACTTCGGCTTCGCTTTCGCCAAACTCCAGCGCTTCGATCTTTTGGCCGCGCTTGGTCACCTTCGACGTCGACACCAGTATCTCGTCGATATCCTTGGCCGACTGGCCAAAATGCGTCTGCAACCGGCGCACGCGTTCGTCGACGCGCGCGACGTCTTCCATCAGCCGGATCACCTCGCCCTGGATCAGATGAGCCTGTTCGCGCATGCGGGCGTCCTTGAGGATGGCCTGGATGACCTGGATCGACAGCATCAAAAGCGACGGCGAGACGATGATGACACGCGCCCGGTGCGCCTTCTGGACCACGGCGTCGAAATTCTCGTGGATTTCGGCGAACACCGATTCCGACGGCACGAACATGAAGGCGGTGTCCTGCGTCTCGCCCTGGATCAGGTATTTTACCGAGATATCGCGGACGTGAATTTCGATGTCGCGGCGGAAAGCCTGGGCCGCGATCTTCTGTTGTTCGGCGCCATCGGCGGCGCGGATGGCGTTCCAGGCTTCCAGCGGAAACTTGGCGTCGATGGCAAGCTGCGGCGCACCGTTCGGCATCCTGACCAGGCAGTCGGGACGGCTGCCGTTTGACAGCGTTGCCTGGAACTCGTAGGCGCCCATCGGAAGGCCGTCGGCGACGATCGCCTCCATGCGCGACTGGCCGAAGGCGCCGCGCGTCTGCTTGTTGGACAGGATCGCCTGCAATTGCACGACCTGGCCGGCCAGCGACTGAATGTTGCCTTGCGCGGTGTCGATGACCGCCAGCCGTTCCTGCAGTTTGGCGAGGCTCTCATGCGTCGATTTGGTCTGTTCGGTCATGGTTTGACCGAGCCTGCCGGTCATGGCGTCGAGGCGCTGGCCGATCGACTGGTTGAGTTCGGCCTGCCTTGCGCCGAACACGTCGGCGATGGCGCCCATGCGGCCCTGCATCTCGGCCTGGCTTTGCAAAATGCCGGCCATCCGCGCCTCGGCGTCGCGGGCGTGGTCGGCGGCTTCCGCCGCGGCGATGGTGCGCGCCTTGGCCGATCGCCACAGCGCCACGACAAGCGCCAGGAACAGGCCGAGAAACACCAGCGCGCCGAGGGCCAGTGCATGGCCGAGCGTGATCGTCGTGGCGCCAAGCCGGGCAACGGGTTCGGAAAGGATGGTGCTCAGGTCGTTCATCCCGCCAGCATAGCCGATTCGCAGACCTGGCACAGATCAAAACGTGAACGAGACCGATTCGCACCGGTTGACGCTTCTCCTGCGACGTTTTAGGTGAGGCGCCATGTCGATCAAGCCGCTCATCATCCTTCCCGATCCCATCCTGCGCCAGGTTTCCAAACCAGTCGAACGCGTCGACGCGCCTTTGCGCAAACTGGCCGACGACATGCTGGCGACGATGTATGATGCGCCGGGCATCGGCTTGGCCGCAATCCAGATCGGCGAGCCGCTGCGCATGCTGGTCATCGACCTCGCCAAGGAAGACGAGCCGCCGGCGCCGCATGTCTTCATCAATCCCGAAATCCTCGAAAGCGCCGACGCCCGCTCGGTCTACGAGGAAGGCTGCCTGTCGATCCCGGACTATTACGCCGAGGTCGAGCGTCCCGCCTCGGTGCGCGTGAAATATCTCGACCGCGACGGCAAGCTGCAGGAGATCGAGGCCGAAGGCCTGATGGCGACTTGCCTGCAGCACGAGATCGACCATCTCAACGGTGTGCTGTTCATCGACCACATCTCGAAGCTGAAGCGCGACATGGTGGTCAAGAAGTTCAAGAAGCTCGCCAAGGACAAGGCGCCGGGCAAGCTGGTGGGATAGGCCCTGCTTTCGGCGACTCGCACAAAATCCCGTCTCGACCCGCCCCTATTGAGAGACGCTTCCTTGCGTGATATCATTGATATCAGACTGGAGACTCAGATGGGCGATATGTTGATCAGAGATATTCCCGAGCCGTTGAAGCGTGAAATCGAGCATGCGGCACGCAAGGGCGGCCAAAGCCTCTCGATCAAGGCGATCGATTTATTGCGAAAAGGCATGGTTGCGGAAAAAGAAGACAAGGCCGAGCCTGGACTCACGGCTTGGGATGCGATTCGCGCTGCCTTCGCCTCGGAAAATGCAATCAGCGACGAATTTGCGCAGATGATGGATGAGATCGAAGCGGAACGGAAACGCGACTTTGGCCGCACCATTGAGAATTTCGAGTGATAATCCTCGATACCAATGTCGTCTCGGAAGCGAGCCGGCCCGCGCCCGATCCAAACGTCGCTAAGTGGTTTCGCAGACAGGACCTGCTCGACCTCTATCTCTGCGGTCCTGTTGTCATGGAGCAGTCCTTTGGAGCCGAAAGGTTTCTCAACAAGACCGGCTCGGACCGCCACGTCCGTGCACTTGACCACCTGGTTTCGAAGCAGTTTTCGGGACGTGTCGTCGAATTTGCCGGTCCCATTCCCCGTCTGGCGGGCAAGCTCCGGGCAATGCGGGAAACTATCGGCCGGCCGATCAGCCTTTCCGATGCCATGATCGCTGCCATCTGCCTGTCGCACGACGCTATGCTGGCGACGCGCAATATTAAGGACTTCGAAGAGCTTGACCTCAAGATCGTAAACCCGTTTGAAGCAGACGCTTGAGCGGACTGCCGCGCGCAGAACAGGATACTGGACGAAAAATGCCGCTTCGCGTCATCTTCATGGGCACGCCGGAGTTTTCGGTGCCGGTGCTGCGCGCGATTGCCGAGGCCGGGCACGAGATAGCAGCCGTCTACACCCAGCCGCCGCGCGCCGCGGGCCGCCGCGGGCTGGAGCTGACACCGTCCCCGGTGCAGCGCGAGGCTGAGCGGCTGGGCATCGAAGTGCGCACGCCGCTGTCGCTGAAGGGCGAGGCCGAGCAAGCTGCTTTCCAGGCGTTGCGTGCCGATGTCGCGGTCGTCGTCGCGTATGGTTTGCTGTTGCCGAAGGCTATTCTGGAGGCTCCGCGCCTCGGCTGCCTTAACGGCCACGCCTCGCTTTTGCCGCGTTGGCGTGGTGCAGCTCCCATCCAGCGCGCCATTATGGCCGGCGACGTCGAGACCGGCATGATGGTGATGCGCATGGAAGAGGGCCTGGACACCGGTCCGGTGGCACTGGTTGAAAAATGCGCCATAGAGCCCGATATGACGGCCGGCGATCTGCACGACCGCTTGATGAATATTGCTGCCACGCTGATGGTGGAAGCGCTGTCCCGATTGGAGACAAATACCCTGGCATCGACTTTGCAGGCGGCTGACGGGGTGACCTACGCCAGGAAAATCGATAAGTCGGAGACACGTGTGGACTGGACGCGCCCGGCTGCGGAGGTCCACAATCACATTCGCGGCCTGTCGCCATTCCCCGGCGCCTGGTGCGAGGCCGACATCGGCGGCCGCACGGAACGGCTGAAACTGCTTCGCTCGACGCTTTTGGAAGGCACGCTTTCTGAAAGCATGGGCGAGTCGGGAGGAATTCTCGATGACCGGCTGACGGTCGCCTGCGGGTCGGGCGCGGTCAGGCTGGTCGAAGTTCAACGGGCGGGCGGAAAGCCCGCTGCCGCGCAGGAGTTTCTGCGCGGGGCCAAGATCGAAAAAGGAATGAAGTTCTCATGAGCATGATGTCGATACGCGGCGCGACGCCGCGGGACCGCGAGGCCATACGCCTGGTCGAGGAACACGCATTCGGCCAGCAGGCGGAGGCCGGGCTGGTCGACGCTCTGGTCACCGGCGGCGACGCCGTTGTCGAACTGGTGGCGGAAGAAGACGGCCAGGTGGTCGGCCACATCCTGTTTTCCAGGCTGTTCGTCCAGAACGGCGGCAAGCAGTTTGCAGCCGTGGCGCTGGCGCCGTTGGCGGTGGAACCTTCGTTCCACGGCTCGGGCATTGGCGGTGCGCTGATCCGCGAGGCGCATATCCGCCTCAGGGATGGCGGCGAGACGCTCGCCGTTGTGTTGGGCGATCCGGCCTATTACGGCCGCTTCGGCTACAGCCATGCGCGCGCCGAAAAGTTCGAGAGCGAATATCAGGGCGAAGCGCTGCAGGCGCTGGCCTGGGGTGACGCACCCGAAAAAGGCAAACTGGTCTACGCCCAGGCCTTTACCGCACTCGCCGCCTGAACGAAGGGTGTATGCCGCGTTTTCGTCTCGATATCGAATATGACGGCAGCCTCTTCGCCGGCTGGCAACACCAGGCGGATCAGCCTTCGGTGCAGCAGGCGATAGAGCAGGCGATCGAGAAATTTTGCGGTGAGGCGGTGCGGATACGCGCCGCCGGCCGCACCGACGCCGGCGTGCATGCGACCGCCCAGGTGGCGCATGTCGACCTCGCCAAGGCATGGCCAAACGACAAGGTGCGCGACGCCGTCAACGCGCACCTGCAGGCGGCAGGCGCGCGCATCGCCATCCTGCAGGCCACGGTTGTCCCCAATGAGTTCGACGCCCGTTTCTCGGCCACCGGACGGCACTATCTCTACCGCATCCTCAACCGGCGCGCGCCTGCAGCGATGGAAAAGGGCAAGGTCTGGTGGGTGCCGAAGCGGCTCGATGCGGACGCCATGCACGAAGCGGCGAAAGTCCTGCTCGGCCGACATGACTTTACCACCTTCCGCTCGACGCAATGCCAGGCCAATAGTCCGGTGCGGACGCTGGAGCGGCTCGATGTAAGCCGCCAGGGCGACCTGATCGAAGTCAGGGCCTCGGCGCGCTCTTTCCTGCACAACCAGGTGCGCTCCATGGTCGGTTCGCTGAAACGCGTCGGCGACGGCGGCTGGACCGCCGCCGACCTCAAGGCCGCGCTCGCTGCACAAGACCGCGCCGCCTGCGGCCAGGTGGCGCCGCCCGACGGGCTTTTTCTCGTCGGTGTAGACTATCCGGAAAAGTTCTAGGCCGGAGCGGCGGTCGGCACAGTGATGCCGAGCAGCGCCACCAGGCCGAACAACACGGCCAGAGACACCACCAACATGCCTGCGAACACGGCGCTGCCGACAGCCGCGCCCTTGCCGATCGCGGCGTTGGTCATCCGCCAGGAGAGTACCAGCGAAAGCACCACCAGAACCAGCCACACCAATTCGGCAACCGGGTTGCCAGACGGCAGGAAAAGCCTGATCAGCGCTGAAGGCAGCAGCATCCAGGCAGTGATCGCCGACGCCCAGTTGCTGGCGACGACATAGTGGACGAAGCGGTCGCCGATGCCGGCGCGCGATGCGACCAGGGCAAGCACAACCAGGGGCAGCAGCCACGAGCCGAGGTCGACGGTCGCCAGGCGAATCAACATGCCCAGCCGGCCGGCGAACGCATTGGGATCGCCGATCTCGTTGGCCGTGCCGACCCAGCCGACGATCATCGCCGGCGCGGCGACGACGATGGCGAAGAAGGAATTCCAGAAGCCGTCCGCCGAAAGGTCGAGCAGCCGCAAGCCGTCGGCCTTTCCGAGCATCAGCCGCCAGGCGCCGTTAAGCGATGAAGAGGTCTCGTCAACCGAAAGCATGATCAGCCCTGCTCGAACCAGTCATCGATGAAGCGCTGGTAGATTTGGGTCAGCGTCTCGAGGTCGGCCAGTGCGACGCGCTCGTCGACCATGTGCATGGTCTTGCCGACGAGGCCGAACTCGACCACCGGGCAATAGTCCTTGATGAAACGCGCATCCGAGGTTCCGCCCGAGGTGGACAGCGCCGGCTCCTTGCCGACTGTCGCCTTGATCGACCCGCGCAGCGTCTCGATCAGCTTGTCGTCGCGCGTCAGGAAGACATGGCTCGGCCGGTCGCGCCAGATCAGCTCGTAGTCGACCGGCGTCTTGCCGGTCCGGTATTTCTTGCGCTTCGCCGCCTGGTCGAGGCGGTTATGGATCTCGGCCTGCACCGTCTCGGCAGTCCATGTGTCGTTGAAGCGGATGTTGAAGGTGGCTGTCGCCTTGGCCGGAATAACATTGGTCGCCGGGTTGCCGACATCGATCGAGGTCACTTCCAGATTGGTCGGCTGAAAATCCTTCGTGCCCTTGTCGAAGACGGGCGACAGCAAGGCGTCGACCAGGCTGATCAGGCCGCGCACCGGATTGTCGGCGAGCAATGGATAGGCGACATGGCCCTGGCGGCCGTTGACCGTGACACTGCCCGACATCGAGCCACGCCGGCCGATCTTGATCATGTCGCCGAGCGTGTCCGGATTGGTCGGCTCGCCAACGATCGCGGCGTCCCATCTCTCGCCCCTGGCCGCCGCCCAGTCGAGCAGTTTTGTCGTCCCGTTGATCGCCGGCCCCTCCTCGTCGCCGGTAATCAGCAGCGAGACCGAGCCTTTCGGACCACCCTTTTTCTCGACATGGCGCGCCACGGCGGCGATGAAACAGGCGATGCCGCCCTTCATGTCGACGGCGCCGCGGCCATACATCTCGCCCTTGGCGATCTCGGCGGCGAAGGGCGGATGCGTCCACGACGCCTCGTCGCCCGCCGGCACCACGTCGGTATGGCCGGCAAACATCAGATGCGGCCCATTGCCGGAGCGACGCGCGTAGAGGTTCTCGATGTCGGGGGTGCCGTCTTCGGAAAACACCGGGCGTTCGACGGAAAAGCCGAGCGGCTTCAGCATGCCTTCCAGGGCAGCCAGCGCGCCGCCCTCGGCGGGCGTTACGGAGGCGCAGCGTATGAGGGTCGCGAGGTTGGCGGCGGGATCGGTCGGCAGTTTCATGGGCAAAGCGATAGTCGAAAGCGAAAGGCCTGTCACGGCCAGAGATGATGACCGGTCCTGCCGCCGACATTATGGTTTTCCTGTCGTATAGTGCAGGCCAACACGAGATAATCGCATGGCCAACGCCGAAAAGACCATCGTCATTGCCGGCGCCGGCAGCATAGGCTGCTATGTCGGCGGCTGCCTGGCGCTGGCCGGACGCAAGGTGGTGTTTTTGGCGCGGCCAAGCATCGCGACGGTCTTGCTGGACGGCGGCCTGCGCATCACCGATCTCGATAATCGCGACCGATCCATCCGGCCGGAGTCCGTCACCACCGATCCCGCCGCTGCCCTGGCCAGTGCCGACGTGGTGCTGGTGACGGTCAAGAACGGCGCTACCGAGGAGATGGCGTCGCTTGTTGCCGGACATGCGCGCGGCGAAGTCGTGGTGGTCAGCCTCCAGAACGGCGTCGGCAATGCCGACCGGTTACGCGCCGGGCTCGGTGGACGGACTGTGCTCGCCGGCATGGTGCCGTTCAATGTCGTCCAGTCGGCCATAGGCAATTTGCCGCTTCACGTGCATCGCGCCAGCAACGGCAAGGTCATGATCGAAGATGGCGTGACCGGCCTTGCCGGCCTTCTCGATGTCGAAGGGCTTGGCGTGGAAACCCATCCCGACATGAAAGCCGTTCAGTGGGGCAAGCTGCTGATCAACCTCAACAACGCGCTTGTCGCCTTGTCCGGCCTGCCGCTGGCGAGCGAACTTGCCGACCGCCGCTGGCGGCGGATCCTGGCCGGTCAGATCGACGAGGCCTTGGCGGCGATGAAGGCGTTACATATCGCGCCGGCGCGGATCGGCGGCTTGCGTCCCGGCCTGCTGCCGAAGCTGCTCCGGCTGCCGGACTGGCTGTTCCGGCTGGTCGCCCGCCGCATGCTCGCCATCGACCCGCAGGCGCGCTCGTCGATGTGGGACGACCTCCAGCGCGGTCGGCCGACCGAGATCGGTGACCTGCAGGGGGCCGTCCTGAGCCTCGCCGAAAAGGCCGGCACGCCGGCGCCTCTGCTGAAGCGGGTCACCGCGCTGGTGCGGCAGGCCGAGCGGGAAACGCGCGGCTCACCCGGGCTGACGCCGGAAGCCGTCACTGGATAGTCTACTTGCCGCGAGCCTCGGGCCTTGGCCCGCATAGCCCGAAAACAGGCGCGTGGGCCCGCCGCGTCACAGCTTTGGTGCGCGCCTCGGAGCCGGCGCTTTGCTCGCCGGGCCTGGCGCCGGCACGGGCTGCGCCGCCGGGTGGTTCTCGATCAGCGTGATCTTCTGCCAGATCTTGCGCGACAGGTTGGACGCCAGGTTCTCGACGTCGTTGACGCCGTCGATGACCACATCGTCATTGACGGACTGCGCAAACAGCGCCGCGATCTTGCCGGTGATCGACAGCATTTCCGAGCAATAGTCGAGGTAGCGCGCCAGGTCGGCGGCATTGGTGATGCGAGCCGGCGAATGCGCGGTCGGCCTGAAATTGGCGGACAATGCTGCCGGATCCTTGGTCAGCTGGTGCATGTCGATGACATGGATCAGCGATCTCAACCCATGCAGCTGGCGAAACACCCGCTTGCGCTTGATGCGCTCCTCGGTGCGGATCAGCGCCAGCAGGCCGAGCACGGCAAGGATCATCATGTTGATCGTGGCTTCGATGCCTTGCACCGACTGCACCGCATCGTCGGCCTGCGAGATATGGATGAGCGGCAGGATGGTGCCGACGAATAGGAAGGTCAGCGCGCCGGCGGCAACAGCGGCGACGATGGCGCCGCGCAGCCACCAGATCGGCGCTTCCAGCGCCTGCGCCGCCTTGGCCAGGTCGCGCGACAGCGACACCAGTTCGGCGGCGACGCCGCGCAGGCCGGCATCGGGAAAACGCTCGGCGACGCGCTCTTCCAGCCGCTCGGCGGTGTCGATGATCAGTTTCGGATCAAGCGTGCGGTAGCGCATGGCGAGATATCCGGTCGGCGCTCATGGTTCAGCCGGCGCGTTGCTGCGTTTGCCGTAGCGGTTCGGACCGGGGTCACCCCGGAAACACGCTAGAACGATGAGAAGAATGGGGCCGATGACAAGAGAGATCAACGCGTAATAAGTCGGCTTGCCGAAATCATGAAACCGCTTTGCGGTTACCGCAAAGCTCGACCATGTCGAGATGAGCAAAACGACCCAGAACACAAGTGCCCAGTTCTGGCTGGTTGCGGTGCCGGGTTCCAGTCTCGACAACTGGTAGAGCGGGAAAAACTGTGCAAGCACCAGCAGCAGCCCGGCGAGCACGTAGGCACTTGGGCTGACGCGCCCTGAGAGGCTGAAGAAAAGCCAGGGAAGTGGTGGTGTGTTGGGCAATCTGGAGCGCTCTGGTTGCTCGGACAGGATCAATCACGCAGCAGTTCGTTGATCGAGGTTTTCGACCGGGTCTTGGCATCGACGCGCTTGACGATGACGGCGCAGTAGAGGCCAGGGCCCGGCTCGTTGTTCGGAAAGGCCTTGCCCGGCATCGAGCCGGCGACGACGACCGAATTCGGCGGCACCTCGCCATAAAACACTTCGCCGGTGGCGCGGTCGACGATCTTGGTCGACTGGCCGATGAACACACCCATTCCGAGCACCGAGCCTTCGCGCACGATGCAGCCCTCGACCACTTCGGAGCGCGCGCCGATGAAGCAATTGTCCTCGATGATGGTCGGGCCGGCCTGCATCGGCTCCAGCACCCCGCCGATGCCTACGCCGCCCGAGAGGTGCACATTCTTGCCGATCTGGGCGCAGGAGCCGACCGAGGCCCAGGTGTCGACCATGGTGCCGCTATCGACATAGGCGCCGACATTAACGAAGGACGGCATCAGCACCGCGCCCGGCGCGACATAGGCCGAGCGGCGCACGATCGAAGACGGCACGGCGCGGAAGCCTGCCTTCTCGAAATCGACCGCGCTCCAGCCATCGAACTTCGACGCCACCTTGTCCCACCAGACCGCCTGGCCGGGGCCGCCCTTGATGATCTCCATCGGATAGAGCCGGAACGAGAGCAGCACCGCCTTCTTCAGCCATTGGTTGACATGCCATTTGCCATCGGCCTGGCGCTCGGCAACGCGCACGGTGCCACGGTCGAGCAGGTCGAGTGAGGACTGGATGGCGTCGCGCGTTTCGCCCCGGGTCGCGGTCGAAATCGTGTCGCGCTCCTCGAAGGCCTTCTCGATCGTCTTTTCGAGGCTGGCCAGATCAGGCTTCGACATGAATTCGCTCCGTTACCACGCTGTTAAGGCCGTCGGCCTTAACCTTGTTTTGAAAGTCGCGCGGACCCTATGTTAAGGCGTATTGGGGGTCAATCGCGCGTGCGCCATGGGACGGCGCAAGTGAACTGTTGGGACGGGTAGAAAGCATATGACTCCTATGGAAAAGGCGGGATGGACGCCGCTGCCGCATTCGGACGAGGATCTGGAGCGCTCGAAAAGCGTTCCCGACACGCCGCAGACGCGCGCCGAAACCTACCGGCTGGCCTGGAACGATCCCGACTTCATGACGCGCCGGGAATTGCGCGCTGTGCGCTTGCAGCTTGAGCTCTTGAAGCCCGAAATGATCCTGGCCGAGCGCGGCATCCGCTCGACGGTCATCCTGTTCGGCGGCGCGCGTATTCCCGAGCCCGGCGGCGAGGCCTGGGCCGCCAAGAACGAGACGCAGAAGAAAAACCTCGAGGAAAACAGCAAATATTACGAGGAGGCGCGCAAATTCGCCCGCCTCTGCTCACAGCAATCGGCCACGTCCTACTACCGCGAATTCGTCGTCGTCACCGGCGGCGGTCCAGGCGTCATGGAGGCGGGAAATCGCGGCGCCGACGATGTCGGCGCGCCGTCGATCGGCCTCAACATCGTCCTGCCGCACGAGCAGGCGCCGAACGCCTATGTGACCCCGGAGCTGTGCTTCAACTTCCACTATTTCGCCATCCGCAAGATGCATTTCGTCATGCGCGCCAAGGCCGTCGCGGTGTTTCCGGGCGGCTTCGGCACCATGGACGAATTCTTCGAGACGCTGACGCTGATCCAGACCGGCCGCATGGAGCGCGTGCCGGTGATCCTGTTCGGCAAGGCGTTCTGGCAGCGCGCGATCGACCTCGATTTCCTGGCCGAACAAGGCACCATCACGCCCGGCGACCAGGATATCATCGACTTTGTCGACACCGCCGACGAGGCCTGGGGGATCATCAGCCGCTTCTACAAGTTGGGGGAGTAGGGGAACCGGGAATTGAAGAACTGAAGAATTGAGGAAAAGGAGGTCCGGATCGGTCTCCCTTTCACCAGTTCTTCAATTCTTCAGCTCCTCAATTCCTCTACCCCCTCCACTATCCCCGTCAGAAACGTCGCGAGATCGTCGGTGACGAAATCGACGTCGTCCTCATTGGCCGGATCGCGTTCCCAGATCTCGGCAAAGGTCGGCTCGAAATTGCGCGGCACCACCAGCACCGTGGTCATGCCCAGTGATTTCGGCACCTCCAGGTTGCGGGCGAGATCCTCGAACATCACCGCATTGTGTCCGGTGACGGCGTGCAGTTCGGCAAACTTCTCATAGGTCTGCCGCGACGGCTTCGGCGTCAGCCCGGCGGCGACGATATCGAAAATGTCGTCGAAATGGTCGAGTATGCCGAGCTGGCGCGCGGTGCGCTCGGCGTGCCTGCGGTCGCCATTGGTGAAGATGAACTTGCGGCCGGGCAGCTGGCGGATGGCGGTGCCCAGCACCGGATCCGGCACCAGCCACGAATAGTCGATGTCGTGCACCTTTTCGAGAAAATCGTCGGGGTCGATGCCGTGGCGCGTCATCAGCCCGTTCAGCGTCGTGCCATATTCGAGATAGAGTTCCTTCTGCAGCTTGCGCGCTTCCTCGCGCGGCAGCGTGAGCAGTTCTCCGACATAGGCCGTCATCTTGACGTCGATCTGCGAAAACAGATTCGAATGGTGCGGATAAAGCGTGTTGTCGAGGTCGAACACCCAGTCGGTGACATGGGCGAAGCGGGCGGGATCGGGCAGCGTGGTCATGGCGTCCTTATGGCATGAAATATCTGCCGTTCGAACCCCTTTCTGATGTAGAGCTATCCACAACCTATGTGCATCTAGAGTTGTAAAAAATGGGCTCACCATTCAAATTTTAGCCATCACGGAAAGGTGGCCTTCAGGGCTTGCTGGCACAGAGACGGTTCAGTGGGAGCCAGCGATGAGTCGCATAGTCTTAAAGTCCGCCGCGGTCGCATTCGGCTCGGTAGCCATCTCGCTTTTGCTGACGCTGATCATCGTTCCCGCCATGGGTTTTCCGGTCGACCGCACTGTCTGGCTGACATCGACGGTGTGCCCGCTGGCGCTCGCCTGGATCGCCTGCGCCAGCACCTTCTGGCAGAGCGACCGACTGAAAAACGCGCATCGCGATCTCGCCCGCGCGCATGCCCAGCTCGCCGCCGCGCATCGGCGCCTGTCGGCGAAGGCGAGCCGCGACGACATGACCGGCATGCTCAACCGCGAGAGCTTCTTTGCCGCGTTGGACGGCTCGCGGCGCAAATCCGATCGCGGCGCGCTGCTGATCATCGACGCCGATCATTTCAAGGCGATCAACGACAGTTTCGGCCATCTGACCGGCGATGACGCACTGGTGTTGATCGCCAGCGCCATCGAGCGCGGCGTCCGCAGCGGCGACGTGCTCGGCCGCATTGGCGGTGAGGAGTTCGGCGCCTTCCTGGTCGGCGCTACGGAAGCCGAAGCCCGGCGCGTGGCCGAGCGCATCCGCCGTGAAGTCGAGCTGGTCCGCTTTCGTCCGGTCGACGAGCGCACGGTGCCGCTGACCGTCTCGATCGGCGGCATCACCTGTGCGCAAGATGCCGATGTCTCGGACCTGATGCGCGCCGCCGACCGCCGGCTCTACGAGGCCAAGCACCGCGGCCGCAATTTGTCGATCCTAGACCGGGATATTTCCGAAGCTGCCTGAGGTGTTGGTGGTGGGGCTGTTAACGGATCGCCAACATTGTTTCCACGCAACTGCGCCGTTTACCGGGTTGTAACTCGTTTATAGGCAAGGCTTGGCACGGGAATGGCATGTCTGGCCGGTACGTGTGCCGTTCAGGGAACGCCATGCGTGGATCGAAGCCCCCATCCAGAGACGTGTCATGAGTTTCTTCATCAGGAAAATATCGCGCCGCACCATCGTGCAGGCGCTGATTGCGATGCCGGCGCTACAGCTTTTTCGCAAGCAGCCTGACAGCGACCGCCCCCCGTCCGATCCCGACGAGATCGTCGTGGTCAATGGCTGGATCCTGAAGCGGAGCGACCTGGCATGATCTTCGACAGCTATGAGGCGTTTCGAGCCTCGGATTTCAAGCCCAAGGTCTGCATTCTCGGCTCCGGGCCGGCCGGCACCACCATTGCCAGAAAGCTCGGCGCCGCCGGCATTCCGGTCGTGGTGCTGGAGGCCGGCGCACGCGAATTCAGCGACGAGTCGCAGGATTTCTACCGCGGCTCCACGGTCGGCGATCAATATTTCGATCTCGACATCACCCGGCTGCGCTTCATGGGCGGGTCGTCGAACCACTGGGCCGGCTGGTGCCGCGTGCTCGACAAGCAGGACTTTGAGCCCAAGGCATGGGCGCCGGACACCGGCTGGCCAATCGCCCGGACCGACATCGAGCCCTATCTGTCCGAGCTGCACGACATACTCGAGCTTCCCGACTTCAAGCCCGATGTGCCGATTTCAGACGACATACGCTGGGTGCAGCTGATCAAGAGCCCGGCCGTGCACTTTGGCGAGAAATTCTCCGACGAGCTCGACAAGAGCAAGAACATAGCGCTCGTGCTCAACACCTATGCCACCGAACTTGCCGGGGACGGCAAACGAGTGACCGGCGCCAGGCTGTGGTCGAACGGCAAGGATGCCGGCGCCTTCAGCGCCGATTATTTCATCGTCTGCGCCGGCGGGCTGGAGAATTCGCGGCTGCTTCTATGGTCGAACCAGCGCTCGAATGGCGGCGTGGTGCCGAACGCCACGGCACTTGGCCGCTACTGGATGGAGCACCCGACCTTCGAGGGCGGCAATGCCATCCTGGCCGATTACAGGGAGTTCGAGGTTGATGCCGTCAACGAGGCGTTCTTCTCGCCGACGCTCGCCGCCATGGAGCGGCTGCAGATCATGAATTTCGGCATACGCCTGATCGAGACGCCCTATGCCGGCGTCAAGAGCCTGATTGCCGACCTCGCCTGCACCGCGCCCGAGGCCGCCGAATGGGTCGCCTACCAGCTCAGCCAGAACCTGCGCTGCGCCGCCCAGCTCTACGTCGCCTGGGAACAGGCGCCGCTGGCCTCGAACCATATCGAATTGTCGAAGACCGATGTCGACCGTGCCGGCGTGCCGCGCATCGAGCTGCACTGGAAGAAGTCGCCGTTGGAGCGCCGCACCATCCTCGAGGGGCTCAAGTTGTTCGGAACGACGCTGATCGAGAAGGACCTCGGCCGCGTCCGCATCATGGACTGGCTGACCAATGGCGAGGACTACCCGACGGATGAGGAACTGGCCGGCCACCACCACATGGGCGGCACGCGCATGGGCACCGATGTCGTCAAGAGCGTGGTCGACGCCAACTGCAAGGTGCACGGCATGGATAATCTCTATGTCGGTGGTTCCTCGGTATTCTGCACCTCTGGCGAATGCAATCCAACGACGACGATCACAGCGCTTGCCTGCCGGCTAGGCGACCATCTGACCAAAGTAATCACGGTGTGACGAAGTCATCCACGGTGTGACGAAGTCATTACCGTCTGATTGTCAAAAAAGCGAACGGCGCGACAGGATTGCTGCCGGCGCTACCCATGCCTTGGTGTCGAAACCCTCGGAAATCAGCGCCAACGAGATCTCCGTCCTCCTTTGTGGGGAGGGATTAAGGGTGGGGGTAGGTGCCGCGCAAACCCTTCAGGATTTGCTAAACCGTCGCTGGATCCAGCGCCGGCTGCCCCTTGCGGCGGGCGACGATCGCCTTGAAATCGGCGGTCCGGAACGCATCGCGCAACACGTCGAAGGACGGCAGCACGAAATAGGCGCGCTGGAACTTGTCGATCTCGTAGCCGGTGCGCATCACCGTTTCGAGGTCGAAGGGCACGTGGTGCGCGTCCGGGCTCGCGACGGCGAACTGCAATTCGGTGAACGACGACATCAGCCCGGCGCCGAAAGCTTTCAGCTTCTGGCCCTCCTCCTGTATCAGCCCGTATTCGGCGGTGTACCAGTAGAGACGGGTGATCATCTCGTCACCGCCCAGCGCAATCACGCTCTCGGCCTTTTCGCCATACATCTGCATGAAGTCGGCAAACACCGGCTGCGTCAGGATGGGCACATGGCCGAAGAAGTCGTGGAACATGTCGGGTTCGACGATGTAGTCGAGCTCGTCCTTGGTGCGCAGCCAGTTGGTCACCGGAAAGCGCCGGTTGGCGAGATGGTCGAAGAAGGGCGCGGCCGGGATGAGCCCAGGCACGGCGACGATTTCCCAGCCGGTCAGCTTGCGCAGCTTGTCTGAGACCGCGCCGAAATCCGGGATCTTGTCGAGCAGGCCGAGTGCGGCGATCCCATCGAGATAGGAATGGTGCGCCAGCTTCTGCGTCAGCTTGGTCTGCCGGTCGCACAACGTGCGCCACACCGCCTGTTCGTCGGCGCTGTAGTTGTAGCCCTGCGCCACGGTGAAGTCGGAACGGCACACTGAATAGTCGCCACGCAGGCCTTGCGCCGCGCAATCACGGGCATATTCGGCAACACTCATCGTCGTCATGGTTCTTCTCCCCTGATCGTGACACTTGAATCTGTCCGCAGAGTCTAGCGGCGGCCGGCGAGGCAATTCAGCTTTGATGATGGCTTGGGTCCATGATTTGAGGTAAAAATCACCAAGCAGAAGCTGAAAGAGAGTGAAAATGCCTCAGTTCGACGATTTCGAGATCAAGATGCTGGATGTTCTTCAGCGCGATGGACGCAAGCCCGTGTCCGAACTGGCGCAGGAGATCGGCCTGTCGACGACGCCTTGCGCCCGCCGCTTCGAGGCGCTGCAGGAGGCCGGCATCATCAAGGGCTTTGCCGCCGTGCTCAACCGCCGCGCCGTCGGCCTGATGGTCGAGGTGTTCATCCAGGTGCGCCTCACCAGCCACAGCGACGGTTCGCCCGAAACCTTCATCGCCGCCGTGCAACGCATGGACGAAGTGTCGTCATGCTGGACGATGACCGGCGACCACGATTTCCTGCTGCACGTCATGGTGCCGTCGGTCGACGAACTCAACGCCTTCGTCATGCACCGCCTGATGCGCCTTGCCGGCGTGCGCGACGTTCACACCCAGCTGGTGCTGCAGAACATCAAGGGCCCGGGCCACGTGCCGCTCGCCCACCTCAGGCGGTAGGACACGCATCGCCATTTCTGCGGAAAAGCTGCACGCAAACTGCTGAACGGAGCCCAAATGCGAAACTGAAACGCCGGCTAAGCCATGCGGACCGTCGCTCAAAGGTCCGTCATGAACATCGTGCTGATCAATCCGCCCCACACCGCCATCGGCAGCCGCGTGCCCGATGACCATCTGCCACCGCTCGGCCTGCTGGCACTGGGCGGCCCGCTTATCGACGCCGGCCATAAAGTCCGGCGGGTCGATGCCGAATTCGGGCCGATGCCGTTGGAAACTCTGGTGCGCGATGCGCTCAGCGGCCAGCCCGATTGCATCCTGATCGGCCACTCCGGCTCGACCTCGGCGCATCCCACCGCGCTCGCGATCGCCCGCATGGTCAAGGCGCTCGAGCCGGCGACGCTGGTGATCTATGGCGGCGTGTTCCCGACCTATCACTGGCGCGACATATTGGCGGCGAGCGATGTCTTCGACTTCATCGTGCGCGGCGAGGGCGAGGCAACCATCCTTGCCCTGGTCGTGGCACTGGACAATCGCCGGCCGCTGGGCGATGTCGCGGGTATCGCCTATCGCGACGATCTCGGCCGCCCCTTCGCGACGCGGCCGGCCGGGACCACTGCCAATCTGGACGAGTACCGCGTCAGCTGGGAGCTGATCGATCACCGCCGCTACAGCTATTGGGGCGGCAAGCGCGCCGTGGTCATGCAGTTTTCGCGGGGCTGCCCGCATCTGTGCAACTATTGCGGCCAGCGCGGTTTCTGGACCCGCTGGCGGCACCGCGACCCCAAAAAATTTGCGCAGGAGATTGCCTGGCTGCACCGCCAGCACGGCGTCGAACTGATCAACCTCGCCGACGAAAACCCGACCGTATCGAAGAAGGTTTGGCGCGCCTTTCTCGATGCGCTGATCGCCGAGAACGTGCCGGTGCTGATCGTCGGCTCGACCCGGGCCGACGACATCGTGCGCGATGCCGACATCCTGCACCTCTATCGCAAGGCCGGCGTCATCCGCTGGCTGCTCGGCATGGAAAACACCGACCAGCAGACGCTTCAACTGATCCGCAAGGGCGGCAGCACCTCATCCGACCGCGAGGCGATCCGGCTGCTCCGCCAGCATGGCATACTGTCCATGGCGACCTGGGTGGCGGGGTTCGAGGATGAGACCTTTCGCGATCTGTGGCGCGGCTTTCGCCAGCTGCTTGCCTACGACCCCGACCAGATCCAGGCGCTCTATGTCACGCCGCACCGCTGGACGCCGTTCTTCCGCATCGCCAAGGACCGCAAGGTGATCCAGACGGATGCCCGGCTGTGGGACTACAAGCACCAGGTGCTGCAGATGACCCGGCTGAAACCGTGGATGCTGTTCTTCTCGGTCAAGCTGATCGAGGTCGCGGTGCAGTCGCGGCCGAAGGCGCTGGCGCGCATTCTCTTCCACCCCGATCCCGAACAGCGCCATTCGATGCGCTGGTACACCCAAATGGGCCGCCGCGTGTGGTTCCGCGAGGTCTGGGGTTTCCTGGCCCGCGACCGCCGCCTCAAGGATGGTCCGACGCTGGCTGAGTTCTGGGGCGCGCCGCAGGATGCCGATGAGGAATCCATGGTCGTCATGCGCCCGCCGCTCAAGCCGGCCGAAGCGGCTGTCGCGATCTCGGCCGGCACCTGACCGGCTCGCTGCCATTCATAGATACGTACCGTATGCGTATTGACATACGCGGCGTATGTACCCACCTCATGCATACGGGACGTATGTGAGTGCCCCGGACAATGGAGTGAAAATGACCAAACGTGACGCGATCTTTCCTGCCGGCAGGCAGGCTCTCTACGAGATCAATCGCTATTCTGCTGCAATCCGATCGGGCGATCTTTTGTTTGTCTCGGGCCAGGTCGGCAGCCGCGAGGACGGGTCGCCCGAACCTGTCTTCGAAAAGCAGGTCCAGCTTGCCTTCGACAATCTCGCGGCAGTGCTGAAAGCAGCGGGCGCCACGTTCGACGATATAGTCGACGTGACCACCTTCCACACCGATCCGGCAACGCAATGGCCCGTGATCGATGCCGTTCGGCTGAAGGTGTTCGGTGAACCGCCCTACACCAATTGGACGGCGGTCGGCGTCAACTGGTTAGCCGGCTTCGACTTCGAGATAAAGGTCATCGCGCGCCTGCCCCAGCCTGCCTAAGGGCTGGCCAGCCGACCAACTGGCCGCCAAGCCAGTTGCCGATCAGGGCACGATTAGCGTGCCGGCGCCGTGTTCGGTGAACAGTTCCAGAAGCACCGCATGCGGCGTCTTGCCGTTGAGGATGACGACGCCTTCGACGCCGCGCTCGATCGCCTCGATGCAGGTCTCGACTTTGGGGATCATGCCGCCCGACACCGTGCCGTCCTTGATCAGCGCCTTGGCTTCGGCCACCGTCAGCTCGTCGATCAGCTTCTTGTTCTTGTCGAGCACGCCGGGCACGTCGGTCAGGAACAAAAGGCGCGTCGCCTGGCAGGCGCCGGCGATGGCGCCGGCGAAGGTGTCGGCATTGATGTTGTAGGTATGGCCATCGCGGCCGGGCGCCACCGGCGCCAGCACCGGGATCATTTCGGAGCGCGCCAGCAGGTCGAGCAGGGTGCGGTCGACTTCGACCGGTTCGCCGACGAAACCGAGATCGAGCACACGCTCGATGTTGGAATCCGGGTCGATCATGGTCTTGCGCGCCTTTTCGGCGAACACCATGTTGCCGTCCTTGCCGCACAGGCCGATCGCCCATTCGCCCTCGGCGTTGATCAGCGCGACGATCTCCTTGTTGATCGAACCGGCCAGCACCATCTCGACGATTTCGACCGTCTTCTGATCCGTGACGCGCAGTCCGCCTTCGAACTTGGATTCGATGCCCATCTTGGCCAGCATGGCGCCGATCTGCGGCCCGCCGCCATGGACGACGATCGGGTTGACGCCGGACTGCTTCAGCAGCGCGATGTCACGGGCGAAAGCCTTGCCGAGCTCGATATCGCCCATGGCATGACCGCCATATTTCACCACCACCGTCTTGTGCTCGTAGCGCTGCATATAGGGCAGGGCCCGCGAGAGCAGGGCGGCCTGCATTTCGGCGGTGGCGGTGATCTCCGTCATCGGCATGGTTCCTTGGATGTGGGTAAGGACGGCGGCGTCTTAGCGGGAATTGGCCCAGGCCGCAAACAGCTTTGCTATCACGATGATGAAATCTGCCGGATCAGGCCGGCACCTTGAGCGGCGCCCGCCGCGTCAGCCACCCGGAAACCTTCTCCATCTGCGCAGCAAGCGACAAAAGCGTCCTGCTCGTCGCCGGGGCGGCCGACGGCCTGGATGCCGAGCGGCAGGCCGGCATCGGTGACATGGACCGGCAGCGCGATCGACGGCTGGCCGCTGACATTCTGGATCGCCGGCCAGTGGTGAACCACAGGCTCTTGTCCATCAATTGCCCAAACAAGGATCTGATCTCCAAGAGACGGGTCAAATGCAATTTGTCGAGCAGGTTTTCGATGAGCTCGTCGGCCCCCTTCGGGTCCATGGCGCCTCAGGCAAGCGGCGGATGCGCAATGATCGGGTTGCCTCGGCGCGCGCGATCGCAGCATCGACAAGGTCTGGCGGCGAGATCTCGCCTCTGTGCAACAGCTCTGCCAAGCCGGTCGCATCGTTCTCCCACAGCATCCGTTCGGCCGACATTGCTGTTCCCCTATCTGCGGGAGGCTAACGACAGCCGATTTCCTTGGCAACCGACCGGCGATTACTGGCGATCGGGCGCGGACATCGATTGCGTGGACAACAAGATTTCTGCCTTTGCAAATAAATCGTGATCGCTTAGCTTGTCCGTATGACGCCGCAGGATATCTCCACCCTGATTGTCCGGACCTCGACGAAGGATCGGACTGCGTTCGATCTGCTTTACCGGCAAACCAGTGCGAAACTTTTCGGCGTGTGCCTTCGTGTATTGAAGGATCGCGGAGATGCGGAAGAAGCGCTGCAAGAGGTCTTCGTCAAAGTGTGGACGAAGGCGGACCGTTTCGCTGTTTCCGATCTAAGCCCAATCTCCTGGCTGGTGGCCATAGCACGCAATCATGCGATTGATCGCATCCGGTCGCGACGCAAGCCCGCTGCCGATATCGATGCCGCGCTCGACGTGGCTGACCCCGGTCCGGGGCCAGAGGCTATGGTTGTTGCGGGCGGTGAATCCGAGCGCATCTATCAGTGCCTTGAAGAGTTGGAACAAGACCGGGCGCAAGCCGTTCGGGGTGCTTATTTGAACGGCGAAAGTTACGCCGAGCTCGCGGAACGTCACAAGGTTCCGCTCAACACGATGCGGACATGGCTGCGCCGCAGCCTGTTGAAACTTAGAGAATGTCTGGAAAGATGACCCTGGCAGAAGAAAATGGACCGGAACGTGGAGGCGACGACCTGCTCGCAGCCGAATACGTTCTCGGCGTGCTGCCGGCGGATGAGCGCCAGATAGCCTCCGGACGCATCGACGCGGAGACCGGCTTTGCCCGTCTCGTCGATTCCTGGGAAGTAAACCTCTCGCCGATGGCTGCCGCTTATGCTGAGGTAGAGCCGCCGGCCACCATCAAGCCGGCTATCGATCGCCGGCTGTTCTCCTCCACCGCGGCGTCGACGACGGCCCCGAGCGGCAGCCTGTGGTCCAGCCTTAGCTTCTGGCGCGGCCTCACCGCAGCGGCTCTCGCGGCCCTGGTGCTCTATGTCGCCGTGCCTTACGTCAGGTCGCCGGTCGTCGTGCCGCAGGAGCGCCTCGTCGCCTCGCTGGCTGCCGAAGGCAGCGATGTCAAATACCTTGTCGTCTACGACGCTTCCCGCCGCGATGTCGGCCTGTCGCTGGTTTCGGGCGAACGCGCCGCCGGCAAGGACTTCGAACTGTGGATGATCGAAGGCAAGAATGCGCCGGTCTCGATGGGCGTCATCCCCGCCGGCCAGGTCGCCCATATCCCGGTTACCCCGGCCGTGCAGCAGAAGCTGGCGCAAGGCGCCGTGCTTGCTGTCAGCGTCGAGCCGACGGGCGGTTCGACGACGGGACAGCCGACCGGACCGGTCGTTGCCGCGGGCGACCTGAAGGGCATCTGATAGATCGTAAAACCATGACGTGACAATGAAGACAGCGGAAGTACATCTTCCGCTGTTTTCGTTTTGGATACGCTGCTGGAGATTAGAGGTTCGATCTGGGAGATTAATTCGCCGACAAAATAAAGGAAATTTTTCCCGGCGCGCGGAAACTCAGGCAGTTCTATTTCGTATCTCCTCTGTTCCGAAAGAGGAAACAATAACCCCGAGGAGTTCGAACACTATGCGTAGAATCGCCACCCTTTTGCTCGCCGGTACCATTGCCGTCTCCGCCCTCGCCACAATCGCCTATGCCGAGAATCCGATGGTTGGCGGCGCCGCCATGTACGCCAACAAGAACATCGTCGAGAACGCCGTCAATTCGAAGGATCACACGACACTGGTCGCCGCCGTCAAGGCTGCCGGCCTGATCGAGACGCTGCAGGGCGCCGGCCCGTTCACCGTCTTCGCGCCGACCAATGAGGCCTTCGCCGCGCTTCCGGCTGGCACGGTCGAGTCGCTGCTCAAGCCCGAGAACAAGGACAAGCTCACCAAGATCCTGACCTGCCATGTCATCGGCGCCAAGGCGATGGGCGCCGATGTCGCCTCGATGGCCAAGGCCGATGGCGGCACCCACAAGGTCAAGACGGTCGGCGGCTGCGAGCTGTCGCTCAAGGCCGATGGCGGCAAGGTCACCGTAGCCGACGAGAACGGCAATGTCGCCAATGTCACGATCGCCGATGTCGAGCAGTCGAACGGCGTCATCCACGTCATCGACAAGGTCCTGCTGCCGAAGATGTAACAAAGCCCCTGCCGCCGACGAACAGGCGGTAAGCTCCTGCAGATTGCGCGGCCCCGCCCCCGTGGGCCGAGCAAACGACCGAGCGCTCCATCCCGTCCGCAACAAGCGCGGAGCCGGTGTGGAGCGTTCGTTTGCAGGACAACCGTCACCGGCTTTTGATTTTCCAGTGGCGGCCAAATTTGGCAAAACAACCCGCAGGAGGATTTCTGTCATGAACCGTCGAGATTTGCTTTTGAGCGGCGCCGCCATCGCTGCCGTGGCCGGCGCGGCGGCAACGTTGCGCATGGGCGGGCCCGCTAAGGCTGCCGAAACCTTCGAGGTCACCAAGACCGACGCCGAATGGCACGCCATCCTGTCCGACGAAGCCTTCAACGTGCTGCGCAAGGAAGGCACCGAGTATCCCGGCACCAGCCCGCTGCTGAACGAGCATCGCAAGGGCATTTTCGCCTGCGCCGGTTGCGACCTGCCGGTCTACCCCTCAGACACCAAGTTCGAGTCCGGCACCGGCTGGCCGAGCTTCTGGCAGGAGATTGCCAACGCCGTCGGCAAGACCGAGGACCGTTCGCTGGGCATGACCCGCACCGAGGTCCATTGCCGCCGCTGCGGCGGTCATCTCGGCCATGTCTTCGATGACGGTCCCGCACCCACCGGCCTGCGCCATTGCATCAACGGCGTTGCGCTCAGCTTCAAGCCGGCCACTGCCTGACCGTTCGGCGTCTTTTAGCGGGGTGGGGGATTTGGAGCCGGTGTGACGACCGCCTCGTATCTCCTGAAATGGGGCGAAAACAGTCAACTTCAAGAATTGGCAGACGGCTTTTTATGCGTAGATTCCGCAGCCCTAACGAGAGGGCCAGAACCTATGCAACCAACCAAAGCACGGGCTCGCGACGGCGAGCCCAAATCGACCGCCAAATCGACCGACGGTGTTGATGCGGACCGGCCGCGAATATCCCATTCCGTGGTGATCGCCGGCGGCGGCCCGACCGGGTTGATGCTGGCCGGCGAGCTTTCCCTGGCCGGCATCGATGTGGCCATCGTCGAGCGGCGCGAGAACCAGGACCTCGCCGGCGCGCGCTCGGGCGGCCTGCATTCGCGCACCATCGAGATCTTCGACCAGCGCGGCATTGCCGATCGGTTCCTGTCGCAAGGCCAGACCGCACAGGTCGCAGGCTTCGCCGGCGTTTCGCTTGATATCAGCGACTTCCCCACCCGCCACAATTACGGGCTGGCGCTGTGGCAAAAGCACATAGAGCGCATCCTTGCCTGCTGGGTCGATGAACTTGGCGTCACGGTCTACCGTGGCCGCGAGGTGACAGGCTTCGTGCAGGATGCAGGCGGCGTCGATGTCGCGCTGACAGATGGCGGGTCGCTTCGTGCCGATTATCTTGTCGGCTGCGACGGCGGCAGAAGCCTCGTGCGCAAGGCGGGGGGCATCGAGTTCCCCGGTTCCGAGCCGACAACCAGCAATTTGATCGCCGAGATCGAGGTAACAGAAGAGCCGCAATGGGGTATCCACCGCGATGCCATCGGAATTCACGGCCTCAGCAGACTGGAAGACGGTACGGTACGGGTGCTGGTGACCGAGCGCGAGGTCGGGGCTGGCGGCGAGCCAACTTTGCGCGATCTCAGCGAGGCGCTCATTGCCGTCTACGGCACCGATTATGGCGTCCACAATCCGACATCGCTGGCCCGCTTCACCGACATGACCCGGCAGGCAGCCGCATACCGCAAGGGGCGGGTGCTGCTGGCAGGCGACGCCGCGCACGTGCATCCACCGGACGGTGGACAGGGGCTGCAGACCGGCGTGCAGGACGCGGTTAATCTGGGCTGGAAACTTGCCCAGGTGGTCAGGAAAACTGCGCCCGAAAGCCTGCTCGACAGCTACCAGGCAGAGCGCCACCCGATTGCCGCGCGTGTGATGAAAAACACCATGGCGTCGGTCGTGCTCCGTCGCGAAGACGAGCGCACCAAGGCGCTGCGCGATACAGTGTCGGAACTTCTCGGCATGGAAGAACCGCGCAAGCGTTTTGCCGGCATGTTATCCGGCCTGGACATCCACTACGATCTTGGCGAGGGGCATCCGCTGCTGGGGCGTCGCATGCCGGATCTCGACCTCGTCACCGCTGCCGGTCCGCTGCCGGTTTTCGCCCTGCTGCATGACGCTCGGCCGCTGCTGCTTAATCTTGGTGAGCCCGGCGCTTTTGGTATCGGCCAGTGGGTGGAGCGGATTCAGCTGGTCGACGCCAGCTACGATGGCGCATGGGAGCTTCCGGTGCTGGGGGCAGTCGAAGCCCCACGCGCAGTGCTGGTCCGGCCTGACGGTTATGTGGCCTGGGTCGGCGGCCCTGAAGCAGCCGGGCTAACCGACTCGCTGACCAAATGGTTTGGGCCGCCTGCCGCAGCATAGCGCGCCGGGTGTTCGACCAAGGAGCTTGACAACGATCGATGCTTAAGCGTGACCCCGGAAATCGGGGGTGATTTCCGGGGTCACACATGAGGGCGCCAGGCGGGGGGTCCGGCGCGCTCAATGGCCTCCGCCACCGCTGCCCGCGGGCGGCGCCGGCTTGGCGATGACCAGGGTGAAGACCGCCATGGTCGCGAACAGCACGGTCAGCATGGTGAACACATCCATGAACGACAGCAGCGACGCCTGCTGCTGGACCATGCCCGACAGTTTGGAGATCGCGGCCTTGGTGGCGTCGAGGCCGGGAGTCTGCTGGAAGTCGAGCGTCATGTTCTGCAGCTTGGTCTGCGCCGCCGCACTGCCCCATTCCACATGCTCGGCCAGCCTGGCGTAGTGGAAGGCGCTGCGATCGATCAGCACGGTGTTGATGACGGCAAGGCCGACCGCACCGCCGAGGTTGCGGGTCAGGTTGAACAGGCCCGACGCGTTCTTCAGCCGGTCCGGCGGCAAGGTGCCGAGCGCAATGTTGTTGATCGGCACCATGCACAGCATCATCGAGCTGCCGCGCAGGATCTGCGGGATCAGCAATTCCCAGAAATCCCAGTCGGCGGTCAGATGCGTCATCCACCATGTGCCGGCAGCGAAACCGAACAGCCCGATCATCATCATGATGCGCAAATCCATCTTGCTCGACAGGATGCCGGAAATCGGCGCAGTGACGAACATCGCCAGGCCGCTGACGAACAGGGCTTCGCCGATCATCAAGGAATCGTAGCCGCGGATGCGTCCGAGGAACACTGGATAGAGATAGGTCAGACCGTACAGGCCGATTCCGATGACGAAGGAGAACAGCGAACCGAAGGCGAAATTGACGTTGGTGAAGGCCCTGAGATCGACGATAGGCTCCTCGGCGGTGAAGGCACGCCAGAAGAACAGCGCCGCACCGACAACCATGATGATGGCGCAGATGAACACGGCCTGTTCCTGCAGCCAGTCATGGTTCGGACCTTCCTCGAGCACATATTCCATGCAGCCGAGAAATGCCGCCATACCGGCAAGGCCCCACCAGTCGAACTTGCTGAACAGGCCGAGATTGGGCTTGTCAAAATCGATCAGGGTCCAGGTCGTAACCGTCACCAGAATGCCTGGAATGACATTGATGAGGAACAGCCAGTGCCACGACATGGCATGGCTGATATAGCCGCCGACGGTCGGGCCGATGGTCGGCGCCAGCGTCGCCACCAGGCCGATCATCGGCGACACCATGGCGCGGCGCGACGGCGGGAAGATGGTGAAGGCGGCGGCGAAAACGCTCGGGATCATGCCGCCGCCGATAAAGCCCTGGATGGCGCGGTAGACGATCATCTGGTCGATGTTGGTGGCGGTCGCGGCCAGCGCGCTGGCCGCCGTGAAGCCGGCCGCGGCGCCTGCAAACAGCACGCGCGTCGACAGCATCCGGCTGAGGAAGCCCGACAGCGGGATCATCACCACTTCGGCGATCAGATAGGCGGTCTGCACCCATGGGATTTCATCGGAACTGGCGCTGAGGCCGGCCTGGATCTCGGCCAGCGAGGCTGAGACGATCTGGATGTCGAGGATCGCCATGAACATGCCGAACACCATCGCCAGGAAGGCGATGAGGCGGCGCGTCGAGATGGTCGTCGGCACCGCCGGCATGGCAGGGGCCGCTCCTGCTGTTATGGTTGCGGTTGCCATGGCGTTATCCCCTTGCGGCCGCTCAGTTCGCCGCGGCCGGAGCCGTGCGGCTGTCGACGGCGACGACGACGCTCAGGCCGGCGCGCAGCCTGCCGGCCTTCAGCACATCGGCCGGCACGTCGATGCGAACCGGGATGCGCTGCACCACCTTGGTGAAGTTGCCGGTGGCATTTTCCGGCGGCAGCAGCGAGAACACCGCACCCGAAGCCGGCGCCAGCGACGACACCGTGCCTTCGAAATCATGGCCGTCCGTGGCGTCCACCGAGACCCGCACCTTCTCGCCGGGCATCAGCTTGGCCAGCTGCGTCTCCTTGAAGTTGGCAACGATGTAGAGCTTGTCCAGCGGCACCACGACGGCGAGCTTCTGGCCGGGGCTGACGAGGTCGCCCTGCTCGACCGAGCGGTTGCCGACGACGCCGTCATAAGGCGCCTTGAGCACGGTGAAGGACAGATCGCGCGCGGCCTTGTCGCGGTTCAGCCGCAGCGAAGCCAGCGTGCTGGCCGATTCGGCGCGCTGCGCTTCGAACACGCCGATATTGGCCTGTGCGGCTGCAATCTGCGCGTCGGCGCCGACGAGGGCTGCATTGGCCTGGTCGAGAGCGGTCTGGGCGTCGTCCAATTGCGCCTGCGTGCCGACATGCGTCTTGACCAGTTGCGCGGCGCGCTGCTGGGCACGAGCGGCATTGTCGGCTGCCGCCTGGTCGGCGACCTTCTGCGCCTGCGCCTGTTGCAGCGAAGCGTGCGCCGCCTTGGTCTGCGCGTCGATACGGTCGAGCGTCTTGGCCAGCGTGGCGATCTGCGCCTCCGCCTGGGCAACGGCTATTCTGTAGTCGCCGTCCTCGATCGTCAGCAGCGGATCGCCGGCCTTGACCTGCTGGTTCTCCGAGACCTTGACTTGATCGACATAGCCGGAAATCTTCGGCGAGACGAACGACATGTCGGCCTGGACATAGGCATCGTCGGTCGAGATCAGGAACCGGCCGTCGGTCCAGTAATTATAGCCATACCAGGCGCCGGCGCTGAGCAGAGCGAGGCCGATGATCGGCAGCATGAACGAGCGAGCCGACCGCTTCTTCTTGGCCGGCACCTCGGCCAAAACTTCGGCGGCAGGCTTGATGGGCGCTTCCGGCGCTTCGATAACCGGCGAGACCTTGGCGTGGGGAAAGGGGCGGACTTCGGCGGTGGTTGACGTGTTCGAGGACATGATATCTCGCTACCGTAGCTACATAAGGAAAATGTGTTATACTGAACCGTTCGGTTCGATGCGAACGTTGACATAGCGCTAAAGCAGGCCCATATCAAGAGCAATCGAACCGCTCGGTTCGAATTATTTCGCGAGGTGTGACTTTAATGGCCGACACGTTACCCGACGTCGAAAATGATCGGTGCGATGTGCTGGATAGTGCGCGTCGCGGCCGCCCGGCGGCGGGCCAGGATCCGGTCAAGCGCAGCCAGATCATTGAGGGCGCGCGGCGCGTGTTCATCGACAAGGGCTTCGAAGCGGCGTCGATGAACGACATTACCCGCGAGGCCGGCGTCTCCAAGGGCACGATCTATGTCTACTTCGCCAACAAGGAAGAGCTGTTCGAGGCGCTGATCGAGGAAGAGCGCGGCACCATCTTCAAGAACATGTACGACATGCTCGACCGCGCCGACGATCTGCGCCAGACGCTGGTGAAATTCGGCAAGGTGCTGTCGATGAAGATCACCTCGGCCAAGGTCATCCAGGCGCAACGCACCGTGATCGGCGCCTCCGACAGGATACCGGACATGGGCGCGCGGTTTTACGAACGTGGCCCAAAACGCGGCCACGACAAGGTGGTCAAGTTCCTCAATGCAGCCATCGAACGCGGCCTGCTCAAGATCGATGATGTCGATCTTGCCGCCTATCAATTCACCGAACTGTGCCTCGCCGGCCTGTTTCGCCAGTGCATCTTCGCCTACCGCACCACGGCGCCGAGCCAGGATGAAATCGACCACATCGTGCGGTCGGGCGTCAGCCTGTTCCTGAAGTCCTACGGCACCGAAAAGCTTGCCGAGGAAGAAAGCCATCAGATGATCGCGCTCGAGGCGAAGTCCAAGGCAAAGGCCTAGTTAGCCAAAGGTCTTTTTTCGCAACTCCGGACGGAAAACCGCTTCACACTTTTCCCGGAGTTGCTTTTAACCGCCATTGGCCGCCAGCACGATAGCCGCGCGCAGTTCGTCCAGACCCTCGCCCTTTTCCGACGACGTGGCGAGCACGAACGGAAACGCCGCCGGCCGCTTCTTGATCTTCAGTAATGTCTCTTCGATCAGCTGCGGCACGCCGGCGGCCTTGATCTTGTCGGTCTTGGTCAGCACGATCTGGTAGGACACCGCCGCCTTGTCGAGCAGCGACAGCACTTCGTCGTCCTTGGCTTTGATGCCATGGCGGGAATCGATCAGCACATAGACCCGCTTCAGCGTCACGCGGCCCTTGAGATAGTCGAAGACCAGCTTGGTCCAATCGTCCACCTTTTCCTTCGGCGCGCTGGCATAGCCGTAGCCCGGCATGTCGACCAGCGCCATTGGCGGCAGGTCGGTGCCTTCGCCGGAAAACCCGCCCGGCACGAAATAGTTGAGCTCCTGCGTGCGCCCCGGCGTGTTGGAGGTGCGCGCCAGCCCGTTATGGCCGACGAGCGCATTGATCAGCGACGACTTGCCGACATTGGAGCGGCCGGCAAAGGCGATCTCAGGCGGCCCCTCCGGCGGCAGGAACTTCATCGCCGGCACGCCGCGGATGAAGATCCACCCCTTGGTGAACAGGTCGGTGCCGATGACGGTGTTGCCCAGCGCGTTCAAATTGCTGCCTCCAGCCTGGAAATATCGGCGCCCCGGATGGCGTTGAGGTTGCGGCCGATCTTGTCCACCGGCCAATTCCACCACGCCACAGCCAGCAACCGCCGCACCGTCCTGTCGTCGAAACGCATCTTCACCACCTTTGCCGCATTGCCGGCGACGATCGCATAGGCCGGCACGTCATGCGTCACCACCGATTTCGCCGCCACGATGGCGCCATTGCCGACCGACACGCCGGGCATGATCACCGCATCCATGCCGATCCATACATCATTGCCGACCACCGTGTCGCCGCGCAGTTCCTGTGACCACGTCTTCGGGTCGAAGCCTTGCTCCCAGCCATGACCGAAAATGTTGAACGGATAGGTGGAAAAGCCGGACATGGCATGGTTGGCGCCGTTCATGATGAAGCGCGCGCCCTCCGCGATGGCGCAGAACTTGCCGATGATCAGCTTGTCGCCGATGAAGGGATAATGATGCAGCACGCATCGCTCGGCGAATTTGTCCGGTCCGTCAGGATCGTCATAGTAGGTGAACTCGCCGATCTCGATATTCGGCGCGGTGACCAGGGGCTTGAGGAAGCCGACGCGGGTGTGCATCGGGATCGGGTGTTTGATGTCTGGGTTGGGTCCGTCCATGGCGAGATCCGTCGAGAGTGGCGCAAATTAAAGCCGCCATTCTAGATGGCGTGATCCGCCCTATAGCACCAATCGCCCGATGAGCGAGCCCTGCTGGGCTTCGATGTTCACTTGGTGCCGCGGCAGATCACGATCAGGTCGACCGCAGCGCAGTCGCCTAAGGCGCCCTGAAACGAAAAACGGGGCCCTGCGAAGGACAAGCAGGACCCCGGTGGTGTCGAAGACGGCTTCAAAAGAATGGCACCTCGCCGTGAGGTGGGGAAGGCAGACCGAGAAAGCCCGTCGCAGCCCGCCGTCATTCGCCGTTGCCTAAAACCGTTACTTCGGCAACAGCACCTTGTTGACGACGTGGATGACGCCGTTCGACTGGTTGACGTCGGCGACCGTTACCTTGGCGGCGCCGCCGGATTCGTCGACGATATAAAGCGCGCCTTTTTTTACCTCGGCGATCAGCGTGTCGCCGCTGACGGTCTTCATTTCATACTTGCCACCCATCGCCTTGGCCTTGGTCATCATATCCTTGGCGGAGATCTTGCCGGCCACGACATGGGCGGTCAGGATCTTGGTCAGCTTGTCCTTATTTTCGGGCTTCACCAGCGTGGCGACGGTGCCGGCCGGCAGTTTCTTGAAGGCGGAATCGGTCGGCGCAAACACCGTGAAGGGTCCCGCGCTTTCCAGCGTGTCGACCAGGCCGGCGGCCTTGACGGCGGCAACCAGCGTCTTGTGGATCGGCGAGTTGAGGGCGTTCTCGACGATGTTCTTCGAGGTCAGCATCGCAGCGCCGCCAACGGCGGGATTGGCGAGCGTATAGGCCGTCGTAGCTGCGAGGCCCGATAGAGCCAGGCCGGCGGAAAAGCAGAATGCCTTGAGGATGGACTTTGCCATTGGAGAACCCTTCTGGTGCGACAATTGTTGATTCGATTGTCGGGAAGAGTTACGCGGCGATTGCGGGAAAGTTTCGGTGCAGAGTAAAAAACGATAATGATAACAAATACTTAAAGGCGAATGCCCATTCCACGCGCCGCATCCCCGCGATGGACATGACGGGGTCACGGATCAAAAACAGCGGTCTTCGGATTAGAGCTGATCGGTGTTGATCGGCCTTGGCGGTACAAGCAGCAGCCACGCCGGTTGCACGCCGCAAGTTTCGCGCCTCACGGGAACGTGATGCGCGCCTCGTCCAAAAAAACCCCGGACGAGCCGGGGCTTTGATTGCCGGAATAGCGCCTTCTATTCAGCCGGCGAGGGTTTCTTTCGGAACAATGCCGTCAGATTGTCCCACAATTCGATCTTGGCGCCCTGACGCTTCATGATCACGCCCTGCTGCAGGATCGACAGCGTGTTGTTCCAGGCCCAGTAGATGACGAGGCCGGCCGGGAAGCTGCCCATCATGAAGGTGAAGATCACCGGCATCCAGGTGAAGATCTGCGCCTGCGTCGGATCCGGCGGCGTCGGGTTCATGCGCATCTGCAGGAACATGGTGATGCCCATGACCACCGCCCAGGCGCCCATATGCGGCAGGAATGCCGGTGGCGCGAAGGGCAGCAGGCCGAACAGGTTGAAGACCGAGGTCGGATCGGGCGCGGCCAAATCCTGGATCCAGCCGAAGAACGGCGCGTGCCGCATCTCGATGGTGATGTAGAGCACCTTGTAGAGCGAGAAGAACACCGGGATCTGCAGCGCCACCGGCCAGCAGCCGGCGAGCGGATTGATCTTCTCGGTCTTGTACAGCTCCATCATCGCCTGTTGCTGCTTCATCTTGTCGTCCGCGTATTTCTCGCGGATCTCGAGCATCTTGGGCTGCACCTTCTTCATGTTCGCCATCGACGCATAGGATTTGTTGGCGAGCGGGAAGAAGAGGGTTTTGACGACGACCGTGGTGGCAAGGATGGCCAGGCCGAAATTGCCGAAGAATTTGTACAGCGTGTCGATCAGGTAGAACATCGGCTTGGTGATCCAGATGAACCACCCCCAATCGATCAGCCGGTCGAACAGCCTGATCTGCCGGTCCTGGGCGTAGGCGTTGATCTTGTTGACTTCCTTGGCGCCGGCGAAGATCTCGGTCTCCACCGTCGCCGACTGGCCGGCGGCAATGGTGATCGGGTCGGTGAGGAAGTCCGACTGGTAGCGCGGGCGGCCATTGTCGTAATAGGCATAGTGCGGCTGGAAGGGCTGCTTCTCGGTCGGCACCAGGGTGACCGCCCAGTATTTGTCGGTGATGCCAAGCCAGCCATCGGTCGATTTGCTCGGCGTATACAGCTTGTTCTTCTCGATGTCGGCGTATTTGTGCTCCTGCAGGCCTTCCGTGCCGGTGACGCCGATCAGGCCTTCATGCAGCACATAGGAGCTGGCAATGGCTGGCTTGTCGAAACGGATGACGCGGCCGTAATTGGACAGCGTGACCGGGGCCGAGCCTGAATTCTGCACCGCATCGGAAACGGTGAACATGTAGTCGCCGTCGACGGAGATCGTGCGCTTGAAGGTCAGGCCCTTGTCGTTGGTGAAGGTCAGCGTCACTGGCGTCGCCGGCGTCAGAGTCGCATTGCCGTCGACGCTCCAGACCGTTTCCGGGCCCGGCACCGTGCCGGTCGTGTCGCTGCCGACAAAGCCGATCTCGGCATAATAGCCGGTGGGCAGCGCCTGCGGATTGAGCAGCTGGATCTGCGGCGATGTCTTGTCGACCGTCTCGGTATAGTGCTTGAGCTTGAGGTCGTCGAGGCGGGCGCCGGTGAGGTTGATCGAGCCCGACAGGCTCGGCGTGTCGATGTTGACGCGGGCCGTCTTGGCCACTTCCTGCGCGCGGCCTTCCGGCGTCGTAACATAGGTGCCGGGCGCGTTTGGAATGGCGCCGGGCGCTGCGGGCGCCGGCGTGCCGCCGGGGTTGGCGGCCTCGGCCGCCTTCTTCTGCTCCGCCGCCCGCTGCTCTTCGATGCGGGCCGCCTCGCGCTGCTGTTCGCTGCGCGGCAGCACATAGAAATATTGCCACAGCCCGAGGATCAGCACCGACAAGACGATGGTGATGTAGAAGTTCCGGTTGTTTTCCATCGAAAGCCCTTGGCCTATCGTGTTCCGCTGAGACGGCGGGAGAGTTCGGCCTTCAACTGGCCGAACGGAATGGTGAGCACGTCTTCACGCCCGACGATGACATAGTCATTGCCGGGCGCCATGTCACTTGCGGCATGGGTGCGCACGGCTTCTTTCAGCCGCCGCCTGACGCGGTTGCGGACAACCGCATTGCCGACCTTCTTGGTGACGGTGAAGCCGACGCGCGGCGGCAGGCCGTCATTGCGGTCGAGAACTTCGACGAGAAAAAGCCGCCCGCGCCGCTTTTCACCGCGGCGGACGGCCAGGAATTCCGCACGTTTCAGAAGCCGCTTGGGGTTTGGTCCCACTGGCTTGCCGGTTGCGGGCAACGATCTCGTCTTCCGTTCAGGCGCTGAGCCGCTTGCGGCCGCGGTTGCGGCGAGCTGCGACGACGCCGCGACCACCCTTGGTGGCCATGCGAGCACGGAAACCGTGCCGGCGTTTGCGGACGAGTTTGGACGGTTGGTAGGTACGCTTCATTTGTTTTAATACCGCGGGGTGCGGCCCTTCTTGATTCTGTCACTGTGTAACAGGAGCTTTGCCGGGCCGGCATTGGCGCGATCGAAACCGCGCCGGGACGAATGGCCCGAGCGTGAGCGGCTTATAGAAAGAAGGGTTTTGGGAGTCAATCCAGCGCGAACGCCAGTTCGTCGCAGCGCGAACTGCCAGTTCGTCACGGCGCGACACCCCGTTCGTCGCGGCGCGAACACCCAGTTCGAGGCTATTTTTATTGCTGGCGCCATCGTCCAACGAAGGATGAAATTGGCAAAAAAGCCGCAATCACCTAATCTCAACCGATCAAGCGTTTGTGAAGACAGGCCTTAATGAGCGAAGTTGCATCAGCGGATGAAGGGAGCGGCCCGGCGACAGCCGATGCCAGCCCGGCGACCGTTCGCCCGGTTGCGAGCCGTTCGGTGCCCAATCGTTCAGTGCCCTTGGCGCGCGGCCTGTCGACCAAGCTGCTCTTGCTCACCATTGTCTTCGTGCTCCTGGCCGAAGTCCTCATTTTCCTGCCCTGGATCGCCAGCTACCGCCTGGCCTGGCTGAAGGAGAGGCTAAGCACCGCTGCCGCGGTGTCGATCGTGCTGGTGCAGGGTGAGCCCAATTCGCTCTCCCGCGCCGCCCAGAACGACGTGCTGATGGCAATCGGCGCCAAGGCGATCGCGGTGCGCGACGGCGGCGTATCGCGCCTGCTGGTGGTGGCCGAGATGCCGCCGCAGGTCGACGAGCACATCGACATCGCCAATGTCGGCATGATCAAGGGCATGACCGGGGCGCTGGATACGCTGTTCTTCGGCGGCAAGCGCATGCTGCGGGTGTTCGGCCCGGTCGGCGACAGCGACAAGGAATTCGAGCTGATCATGCCCGACTATTCCCTCCGCAACGCCATGCTGCGCTATTCGCGCAACGTCGCCTTCGTCTCGCTGCTGATCTCGCTGTTCACCGCAATGCTGGTCTATGCCGCGATCGACCTGATCATGATCGGCCCGATCCGCACCATGACGCGCTCGATGCTGTCCTTCTCCGAGGCGCCCGACGATCCAGGGCGCATCATCCACCCGGCCGCCCGTGCCGACGAGATCGGCGTTGCCGAGCGCGAACTGTCGCAGATGCAGGAACGGCTGCAAAAGATGCTGTCGGAGCAGAAGCATCTTGCCGATCTTGGCCTCGCCGTCTCCAAGATCAACCATGACATGCGCAACATCCTGGCCTCGGCGCAGCTGATGTCGGACCGCCTGCGCCTGGTCAAGGACCCGACGGTGCAGGCCTTCGCGCCAAAGCTGTTGCGCGCGCTCGACCGCGCCGTCTCCTATTCCGAAGGTGTGCTCCACTATGGTCGCACGCAGGAGCCGGCGCCCTCACGCCGCCGCTTGCGGCTGCGCCAGCTGGTCGACGACGTCCACGGCCTGCTCGACATCGAGGACGGCATCGAATTCGTCAATGCCGTCGAGCTCGCCTTCGAGGTCGATGCCGATTCCGACCAGCTGTTTCGCGTGCTCACCAATCTGTGCCGAAACGCGGTGCAGGCGATGGCGGCCGACGCCGAGAGCGCGCTGGTGCGCCGGCTCGCCGTATCGGCCGAGCGCATAGGCAGCGTAAGCCGCATCATTGTCACCGACACCGGTCCCGGCCTGCCGGCGAAGGCGCGAGAAAACCTGTTCGCGGCGTTTCGAGGCTCGGCCCGCAGCGGCGGCACCGGCCTTGGCCTGGCCATCGCGCACGAGCTGATCCGCGCCCATGGCGGCACGGTGGAACTGGTCGAATCGATCGGCGGCCGCACCACCTTCGCCGTCACCATCCCCGACCAGCCGGTCCGCCTCGACCAGGCCCGCAGCGGCCTGCGCCGCCCGGCCTGAGCTGTATTTGATATTCAGCCGAAGTCGGACTTAGCTGAATCTCAGCACACCTTGATCGGCACCGTCGAAAGCAGCTGCGAGAAAACTTTTGCCGGATTGGCTTGCTTTTCGGAAATTCAGTCGCTAGGGAACACGTCTTGTCGCGGCCGGTCGTCAGGATCGGTTAGCGGGGCTATGTAAAGCATGGCCTGTTGCGCGCCCGTAGCTCAGCTGGATAGAGCACCAGACTACGAATCTGGGGGTCAGGAGTTCGAATCTCTTCGGGCGCGCCATTTCCGCCGAAACTGTGATTTCCTGCGATCCGCTAGCCGGTCTTGGGCTCACATATGAAGAGCAGGTCGCGGAACACGTTGCCGAGCACCGCCTCATTCGAGTGCTGGAGAACTGGACGCCGCCTATTCCAGGCTTCTTTAAATATTACCCCAGTCGCCAGCATCAGCCTGCCGCACTAACTGCGCTAATCAACGCGCTGCGGTGTTCTTGAAATGGCCGGTACGTGGGGACTGTTATCTGGGCGCGGCGACGTCAGAACGCTCGCGCGCGCCGCCGCGCAGCAGGCTCACTTTTCTTCCGCTTTCCCGGATCAAGGCCCAATCGGCCTCGCACCAGCCAGATACCGCATATTGTCGAACGGCTCTGCCTGGTTGCTGTCCGGGCTCCACATGTGGCGGTGGGTCTCGGTAAGATTGCCGATATAGACATGCAGGGCGCCTGAGCGGGCGCTGCCGGTGTTGGCCACCGCGTGCACAGTATCAGGGGTCATGTGCACCACCGCGGGCGCCGCGATGTCGTGGCGTTCCGGCGCATCGATCTCGCTGCCGTCGACGGGATAGATGAAGTTGGTCTCGCTACCCTTGTAGATGCCGATCAGCGCATCCATCAGATGGTTGTGCGGCGGGTACCGCAGGCCGGGCGACAGCGTGATGTGGTAGATGGTCAAGTCAGGGCTGGCATGCAGCAGCACCTCATCGTCGTCTTCCTCATGCGCGAGCACGCCTGATGCATGGAAGCGGTCGGTGTGTTCGCGCAGCACCGCCTTGACCCGTTCGATGGCATGAGCACCTTTGGCTGCGTTGACGATACCGGCGGTTACGGCGTAGAGAGGCGAGTTGGCGGCAAGAGACATTTGTCGTCATCTCCATTTGGAAGCTCAACCAATACAGCTGAGATGCTCAGGCTAGCGAATGCCGACAGACCCGTCAACCGGATGGTCGAAACGGGCAAGCAGACTACGCGGGCAGACCAAACGGGCAGACCAAACGGGCAGGCAGATATGGCTCTTCCGAAATCAGTGTCACCGTCCGCCGTCAAGGCGCCGTCGACCGCCGACATATTGCGCAGCGAGGAAGCTTATGAGCAGCTGAAGAGCGACATCGTCGCCTGCGTCCTGCAACCCGGCGAAAGCCTGACCGAAAAGCAGATCGGCGACCGCTACCAGATCAGAAAGGCGACGATCCGCTCGGCTTTGGCCCGCCTGACGCAGGAAGGGCTGATCAAGAGCGAGCCGCGCCGCGGCTATGTCATCGCACCGCTCAGCCTGCGCGACGTCAACGAGATCTTCGACGTCCGCAGCCTGATCGAACCGGAAGTGTTCCGGGTGGCCGCGGCAAACCTCACCGAACGCGGGCTCGACGACATCAGGCTGGCGGCGCAGAAGGTGCTGAAGCCGGAGACGCTGCGCAGCCATGTCGCCTTTCTGGCGGCCGACCGCGCCTTTCGCCTGGCCCTGGCTGAACTCTCCGGCAATCTGCGGCTGGTTCGCCTGCTCGACCAAACGCTCGACCAGTCGGAGCGTGTCCTACATCTCGGCTTCAAATCGCGCGACTTCACGCAAGCGATCATCGGCCAGCAGAAGGAGTTGGTGCTTGCCTGCGAACTGGCCGAAGTCTCGGCCATCGCAAAGCTTGCCCGTTCGCAGTGCCTGTCGCTCAAGAAGCAGGTGCTCGGGACCTTGCTCGCCGGCTCCAAGCTGCAGGACGCCAATTTGCAAAGCTTCGCCTGAGGCACGAAGCCTGCGCTCTCTGGCCGATGCTTACCCGTCGATGAAGCGGATGTCCGCATCGGCAAGGCAATAGGGCGCGTAGCGGAAATCGCGGATATGGCTGACCTTTCCATCCTGCCAGTCGACCAGCATGAAGCCGCGCACGGCGTCATCTCCCGCTTGCGGGTTGCGGATCAGGATGGCCGGCCTGCCGTCGACGAAGCCGAGCGACAGCGCCCAATCCTGGACACGGTCGTAATTGCCGAAATAGTTGGAAACCTGCGCTTTGCCGCGCATGCGGGTGCGGTTGACGACTTCAAGCTGGATATCCTCGGCGATCAACGCGCGCACGGCGTCGAAGTCGCGCGCGTTGAACAGGTCGACATAGCGGCGCAGGCGCCGCTCGTCGTCGGCGTCGAGCTTTGGGGCAGGCGCCTGCTCGTCCTGTGACGCCAGCAGGCGCAGCTGCGACCGCCCGCGATGGAGCGCTGCCTTGGTCGCAGCCAGGGTGGCGCCGGACACTTCGCAGGTTTCGTGCAGGCTGAGGCCAAGCACGTCGACAAGGATCACGGCGCTGCGCTGCACTGTTGCCAGCTGCATGAAGCTTCGCAGGCTGGCGGCGGTGGCGAGCCTCGCATCGGCGCTTGCGGAGGGGTCTTCGATCGTCGTCATGTCGGTCTCGCTCATGCGCGCCTGCTCCCGCTGGCGCCGGCGCAGATGATCCTGCGCGGCATTGTGGGCTATGCGGAACAGCCATTGCTCCGGACGCTCGACGGCGGCGTCGCCGTCGATGGCCTGCAGTGCCTTGATCAGTGTCTCCTGGACGATGTCCTCGCCATCGATTACCGAGCCGGCCATGCGGGCGCAGTAGCGGTGCAGCTTCGGTCGCAAGGAGCCGAGCATCGCCTCCAGGGCAACGCGGTCGAGTTTTGCTGTGTTCATCCTGTCCGTTCCCAAAATGCCGGTCTTTGCATTCAAGCCGGCACGACCTCGCCGGCCAGCATACGATAATTGCCGACGATCTTTGCCGGCGATCTGGCAAGCGGCGTCGAGCGGCGTCCGGCATGATCGGCGCTGAAGGCCTTGAAGGCTGCGAGCCCGGTCAGGCCGTCGCCATCCTGGCTGACAAGATGGATGAACTCGCCATTCTCCAGTTCCAGGACGAGGTAGCGCACGGATTGCGGATTCGTGTCGTCGAGTGCCTCGAACACCTGTGCAACCAGCATACGGTTCTCGGCGATGCTTTCGTCCTTCACGCCGTAGCGGATGAGATTGTAGCCCATTGTCGTCTCCTGTTTTTCAACTCTGCACAGAGAAGACGTTTCGCGGCCTCGAAAAGATTCGTCGCCCGGCGAATCTTTTCGATCGTCCGGATCGTCTTTCCCGTCGACGGCTGCGCGGCAGCCGTCCAGGAGCAGGAGAGACCCATCATGCACATCCAGTTTGCCGAATTGCCGGTGTTCGACCAGGACCGCGCCAAGGCCTTCTACACCGGACATCTTGCTTGCCAAGTGGCGGAGGACCAGCTGATGGGCGACAGCGGCTGGCGCTGGATCGAGCTGACATTTCCCGGCGCCGTCACCAATTTGCATTTCGTCAAACGCCCCGATGACACGCCGGGCACTGAGCCCGTGCTGGTGCTCGTTGATGGCGATGTCGAGGCAACGGTCGCGGGCCTGAAGGCGCGCGGCGTCGAAATCATCACCGAGCCGCAGGAAGCGACTTGGCAGCCGGGCCGCACGGTCGCCGAATTCCGCGACAGCGAGGGCAACCGCATGGTTGTCGCCAGCAAATGATCGGACCCGGCGCAAAGCCGAACTTTGACATGAGAACAACAGGAGAGATGGACATGACCCCCCAAACGTCGACGCTGAAAGTACCGGGCGCCAGCCTCTATTATGAGATGCGCGGTTCCGGCCCCGTACTGTTGATAATCCCCGGCGGACCGCAGGACGCCGGCGTCTTCGCCGATGTCGCGGGCCACCTCGCCGACCGCTACACGGTGGTCGCCTATGATCCGCGCGGCAATTCGCGCAGCACCTTCGACGGAGAGCCGCAAGAGCAGGACCTCGATGTCCATGGCGACGATGCCGCGCGATTGATCGAGGCGCTTGGCGCCGGACCGGCCTATGTGTTCGGCACCAGCGGCGGCGCCCAGATCGGGCTCAACCTCGCCGCCCGCCATCCCGGCCGGGTTCGTGCACTGGTGGCGCATGAGCCGCCCAGCATGATGCTGCTCGACGACCCGTCGCCGTCACTGGCCGGCATGCGCGACCTGCACGACACCTATCGCAGCCAGGGTGTCGAGGCGGCGATGCAGAAATTCTTCAGCGAGAACAGCCTGTCGGAAGGGCCGGGTCAGGATGAAGCCGGGCCGCAGGACGGACCGCCTTCGTTCGAACCGTCGCCCGAGGAGGGCGAGACCTTTGCCAGGGTCAGCGGCAATTTCGAATACTGGCTGGCGCATGGCGTCATGCCGCTGTCGCTCTATCGTCCCGATATCGAGGCGCTGCGCGGCCGCCCGGTCGTGGTCGGCATCGGCGAAGAGTCCGTCGGCCAGCCGATCGACGGCATGGGCAAGGCGCTGGCCGACAGGCTCGGCAGCAAGCGCGCCGCCTTCCCCGGCGACCACATGGGCTTTGCGCCCTATCCCGACCGCTTCGCCGAGACCTTGCACCTGACGCTCAGAGGCGCGTGAGATCGTCAGTTCAATAGGAAAGGGCGTCCGCATGCACAATGCGGACGCCCTTCTCCCATGAAATTACCGGCTAAGATTGCTGTATCAGACGGCCTCCCAGCCTTCCTTGCCGCCGGCGCGGAAGATGGCGTCGATGACCTTCTGGTTGAGCACGGACTCCTCCAGCGTGAAGACACGCTCCTTGCCACCCTGTGCCGCCCTGGCAAACGTCTCGACCTCGCGCCGGTATTGCTGGGTGCCGGGAAAGCGGAACACCTGCGCCTCCGTATGGTTCTGGTTGTGCAGTTCGATGCGGTGATGGTCGTAGAGCCCGGCATTGAACGGCGAGAACACCTCGATGAAACCCTTCTCGCCGTGAAACACCATCACCTGCCGCGCTGCCATCTGCGTCGAGAGGTAGAAGGACAGTTCGAAGTCGCCGAAATCGGCGCGGATCGAGGAGTAGATGTCGGTGCCGAATTTTTTGTCGCGCTCGATCGTCGCCTGCACGCGGAGCGGCTCCTTGCCGGTTGAAAACCGCGTCGACACCGTCGGATAGACGCCGATATCAGGCAGCGCGCCGCCGCCGAGATCGAGCTGGTTGCGCATGTTGGTGGGATCGACATTGTAATAGGAGAAGGCGCCCTGCACATGGCGCAGCCGGCCGATGGCGCCATAGGCGATGAGATCGCGCACCTTGATCCATTGCGGGTGGTAGATGACCATGAAGGCCTCGCAGACCAGCACCTTCTTGCTGTCGCGCAGCTTGATCAGCGGCGCGATGTCCTTGGCGTCGAGCGCTAGCGGCTTCTCCACCAGCACATGTTTTCCCGCTTCGATGGCCTTGGCCGTCCATTCGACATGCTGCGAGGTCGGCAGCGGGATGTAGACGCCGTCGACGTCTTTCGAAGCGAGCAGCTCCTCATACGAACCAAAGGCATGTCTGGCGCCGAACCGCTCGCCCAGGGCCTCGGCCTTCGACAGGTCGCGGCTGGCGATCGCGGACAAAACGCCATTCTCGGCCTCGACGATTGCCGGCAACAATTGCTCGCGGCCGATTTTGGCCGTCGACAAAACACCCCATCGGAACATCAGGCTTCTCCTATCGATTTACAGGCGAGGAGGTTTGCCCGAAATTGCGGGAAAAGCCAATGCGGATCGCTGGTCCTGCTAGCCTCGCTTGCCCGTTAGCGTCATGTCGAAATTGACGATATTCGAATAGATCGGCGTGCCGACATCCATGCCGTACCGGGAGCGCAGCACCTTGCCGGTGACGTGGAATTTAATGACGCCGCCCTTCAGCCCGCCGAGCTCGGCAGTGAACTTTTCCGCAAACGTCTTGCCGCGCGCCGTCAGCCGGCCGCTGACCAGCGCCGTGGTGTCGCTGGTTCGGGTTACGCTGGTCGAGCGGAACTGGATTTCGGGGCTGTTGGCCACGTCGAACACCGCATCGGAGCGCAGGAAGGCGTCGATGCGGCCCTGGCCGGTGCCGACGCTTTCGGGATAGATGGTGAAGTTGACCGCGGAACGGCCGACATCGCTGTTGTCGATGCGGATGGAGCCCTTGAAGCGGCCAAAGGCGCCGTCGAGGCCGCCGCCACCGACCTTGCCGATGGAGAAGCGAATGCTGGAGCTGGCCGGGTTGACCGTGTAGCTGCCGGCGGCGTCGCCGAGGTCCACAGCGGCGGAGACAGGCATGGCAAGGCAAGCGGCAACAGCCGCCAATCCGAAGATGCGCGCATACATGGGTTTTGTCCTTCTGGGGCAGGCGAAGTGTTGCGCCCTCACTCCAATGAACGAATGCGCGGCGCGCGCTATTCCATGTCCTGATCTGACGAAGGCGTGATCATGCGCGTGAGCACGCTGTCGCGCAGCCAGAAATGATGCCGCAGCGCCGCCAGCGCATGCAGCGCAACCAAGGCAATGCCGGCATAGGCGAGATACCAGTGTGCTACCGCCCAGAAGTTTTCCGCCGCATCGGACAGGCCGAGCGGCAGGTTCGGCATCACGAAAAGGTTGAACGGCATGCTGGGGATCTCCAGCATCGACACCGAAACCAGTGCCCAGCCGGACAGCGGCACCGCGAGCTGGAAGCCATAAAGTGCCAGATGCGCCAGCGGCGCCGTCCGACGCTCCAGGCCTCCGACCGAGGCCGGCAAGGCCGGGGCCGCGTTGCCGAGCCGCCAGGCAATGCGCAGGATGAGGAGGCCGAGCAGCAGGAAGCCGAAGGATTTGTGCAGCTGGATCAGCTCGAAGGCGGTGCGCTGGCTGGTCAACCGCACCATGATGAAGCCGAGCATGAACTGGCCGATGAACAGGATGCCGATCAGCCAGTGGAGGACGATCGCCGCCCAGCCGTAGCGGGTTGAGTTGTTGGTGATGAATGCCGGCATGGCTGGTGAACGAATGGCAGCTGGGCTTTCTTCCACCCTCCCCCTTGTGGGGAGGGTCGGCGCGAAGCGACGGGGTGGGGGGGTAGCGCCCTACGAAGACTCCCACCCCGATCCGCTACGCGGATCGACCCTCCCCACAAGGGGGAGGTGGCTAAGCACCGACCTTGAAGAAATCCACAAACGCCCGCAGCGCCGGGCGCATCTGGCGGCGGCTGGGGTAGTAGACGAAGAAACCGTCGAAGGGCGGACACCAGTCTTCCAGCACGCGGATCAAGCGACCGTCGGCGAGCGGCGCGCGCACATAATCGTCGAAGACGAAGGCGAGCCCAGCGCCGTCGACCGCCGCCTGGGCGATCAGATGGTCTTCGTCGAGGATCAGCGGCCCTTGCGCCGCGATCTCGATCTCTTCGCCATCCTTCTCGAATTCCCAGCGGTAAAGAATGCCGCTGGAAAAACGGAAGCGGATGCAGCGGTGGTCGGCAAGATCGCGCGGATGGCGGGGTCTTGGCATGGTCGCGAAATAGGATGGCGCGCCGACCACGGCGCCGCGAAGGTCCGGTCCGATGCGCACCGCGATCATGTCGCGCTGCAGGCTTTCACCGAGCCGCACGCCGGCATCGAAGCCGCCTTCGACGACGTCGGTGAAGCGATCCTCGATGACGATTTCCAGCACGATGTCAGGATAGGCCGCGGCAAAGCCGCCGAGCCTGGGCGTCAATGCCAGGTGGGCCGCGGTGCGCGGCACGGTCAGCCGCAGGTTCCCGGCCGGCCGGTCGCGCGCCTCGATCGCCGTTTCCAGCGCCAGATCGATCTCGGACAGCGCCGGCCGCAGCCGTTCGAGCAGCTGCGCGCCCTCCTCCGTTGGTGCCACGCTGCGGGTGCTGCGCGCCAAAAGCCGCACGCCGAGCCGCGCCTCCAGGCTGGACACGGCATGGCTCACCGCTGAAGGCGCAATGGCCAATTCGCGCGCCGCGCCACGAAAACTGCCGCATTGGGCGACTGTCGCCAGCACAGCCAGTTGAGAAAGATGCGCTCGATTCATTGATCTATTTTATAGAACAGCCCGTGCGAATGACAGCCAATTATCGAACGTAAGACCAGGCACTATCTCTCCTTCATCGCAACAAGGAGACGCGCCATGAAAACCCGCAAACTTGGTACTGAACTCGAAGTCTTCCCCGTCGGCCTCGGCTGCATGGGCATGAGCTTCGCCTATGGCGGTCAGGCAGAGGCCGACGCAATCGCCACTTTGCGCCGCGCTGTCGAGATCGGCTTGACGTTTTTCGACACGGCCGAAGTTTACGGCCCCTTTGAGAACGAGATACTTCTCGGCAAGGCGTTGAAGCCGGTGCGCGACAAGGTGACGATCGCGACCAAATTCGGCTTCAAGATTTCCGAGGAAGGCTCGGGCCTCGGGCGCATGGTCGGCGTCGACAGCCGTCCCGAGCACGTCAAAGCGGTGGCGGAAGCCTCGCTGAAGCGGCTCGATACCGATGTCATCGACCTCTACTACCAGCATCGTGTCGATCCCAACGTGCCGATCGAGGACACGGTCGGCGCCATGGCCGAACTGGTGCGCGACGGCAAGGTACGGGCGCTGGGCCTGTCGGAGGTCAGTGCCGCCACCATCCGCCGGGCGCACGCCGTGCATCCGATTGCTGCCGTGCAGAGCGAATACTCGCTGTGGAGCCGCGACCCCGAAGACGAGGTGTTAGATCTCTGCCGCGAACTCGGCATCGGCTTTGTCCCCTACAGCCCGCTCGGCCGCGGCCTGCTTACCGGCACCATCGCCAAGCCCGAGGCCCTGAGCGACGACGACTGGCGCCGCACCTTGCCCCGCTTCCAGGCCGACGCCATGGCGGCCAATGCCAAGGTGATCGCCACGCTGGAAAAGCTGGCGACGGAAAAAGGCGTCACCTCGGCGCAACTGGCGCTGGCCTGGGTGCTGCACCAGGGCGACTTCATCGTGCCGATCCCCGGCGCGCGGAAAATCCGCCATCTCGAGCAGAACACGGCGGCGGCCGGGATCGAGCTGAGTGCGGCCGAAGTGGCGGCGATCGGCGATGCTCTGTCGCCGGACAAGGTGGTGGGTAAGCGGTACACCGAGGAATTGCTGGCGCTGGTGAATGGGTGAGTGCCTTTACCCTCCCCCTTGTGGGGAGGGTCGATCCGCGAAGCGGTTCGGGGTGGGGGTCCTCGTGAGGCGCACCCCCACCCCGTCTCTCTGTCTCCGCCTCGCTGCGACAGCGAGCCGACCCTCCCCACAACGGGGAGGGTAAGTCTCACCAAGGCACCACCGTAATCTCCGGCCAGCACGCCTTCGCCCTCGCCCCCTTGGCCTCATGCGTGCGCCTGTTATCCATCAGCCGGTTGGGCGTGATGCGAAACGCGAAGAGGTCATCCAGCCCGAACGGCGCCACGACCTCAAGCTGCCCATCGGCATCGTATCGCACCCCGACCGCATGCGTCTTCGAAGCAAAATAGCTCACCGACTCGCTGGAACTCGTATAGCGCGGGCAGGGCTGGCCGAATTTCTGCGGATACCACAGATGCACCCGTGCCTGGTTGCGCACCTCGGCCGGCAGAGCCAGCCCCTCGAAATGCTGCGCGGCTCGACGGATGACCGCGTCCTCGGCCTCGTAGGACAGGTCGCTGTCATCGAAGTAGAAGAGATCGACATCCTTGATGCCGTAGCCCGGCGCCTTGCCGGTCAGGTGGTTCCAGACGCTGTTGTAGAGCGCGCCGGACACCACCAGCCAGTCCGGCAACGCCAGCGTGCGGGCCCGCTCCAGCGCGTCGCTGACGAGCGCATCCGCCAACACCATGGCGAGAAACGCTTCGCGCTGGGCTTCGAACGGCAGACCGGAATAGCGCAGATGGTCCATCGCCCTTTGGAGAGCGATTCGCAACTGCCGGCAATCCTCAGAAGCAATTCCAGGAAAAGTGTGTAGCGGTTTTACTGGGAAAGCGCGCCGCGCTTTCCCTAAGACGCGCTTTCCCTAAGAATTGCGTGAAGTCGAAATACGTAGGGCGGCGTTAGCCGCTCTACGTTCTCAGCATGCCGCCCGTTTGCTTGCCAACATTGTCGACGATGCGCTTGGCCAGCGCCTCGAAATCCTCGTCGGTGAGCGTCTTTTCAACCGGCTGGATAGATACTTCGATGGCAATCGACTTCTTGGCGGTCCCGAGAGATGCCCCCTCGAACACATCGAACACCGAAACGCCGGTGACCAGCTTCTTGTCGGCGGCGAGCGCCGCGCGCACCAGCGCGCCGGCCTCCACCGTCTTGTCGACGACGAAAGCAAAGTCGCGCTTCACCGCCTGGAAGGCGGACAGCTCCAGCTTTGGCTTGGTTTTCGTCGGCTTGGCCTTCGGCTCGGGCACGGCGTCGATATAGACCTCGAAACCGCAGATCGGTCCGGAAACGTCCAACCCCTCCAGCGTCTTCGGGTGGAACTCGCCGAAGGTGCCGAGCACTGTCTTCGGGCCGAGCTTGATCGTGCCGGAGCGGCCGGGATGATACCAGGCCGGACCGCCTGGCTCGATCTGCAGCCTGTCGACCGGCGCGCCGCAGGCTTCCAGCGCTGCAATCGCGTCGGCTTTGGCGTCGAACACGCCGACCGGACCGGAATTGCCGGCCCAACTGCGGCCGGAACCGTCGAGCTTGGCGGTGCCGCGGCGCACACCGGCGGCAACGCGCCGCTGCTGGTCGGGGCCGTCGCCCTCATAGGTACCGGAGACCTCGAACAGCGCGACATCGCCGATGCCCTTGTCGGCATTGCGCTGCGCGGCGACGATCAGGCCGGGCAACAACGAGGGCCGCATATCGGACATGTCGGCTGCAATCGGATTAGCGAGCTTCAGCGCCGTCTGGCCGCCGCCGAACAGTTCGGCGTGTTTGGCCGGGATGAACGACCAGGTGAGAACCTCCAGCATGCCCCGCACGGCGAGCGAGCGCTTGGCAGTGCGGGTGCGAACCTGCAGCGTCGTCAGTATCTTGGAGTTGACCGCGTCATGCGCGCCGAGCGGCTGCGGCGCGATGTTGTCGACGCCGTGGATGCGCATCACTTCCTCGACCAGGTCGGCCTTGCCGTCGACGTCAGGACGCCAGGACGGCACAGCGACATCGACGACGTCGCCCGAGCCTGACGGCTTGAAGCCGAGGCGGGTCAGGATGTCGAGGCTTTCCGCCTTCGGCACCTCGATGCCGGTCAGCCGCTTCACTTCCGAGATCGGGAAGGAAACGATCTTCGGCTTGTAGCCGGCATAGCCGACCACCTCCGTCTCGGTCGGCTCTCCGCCGCAGAACTCCAGCACCAGCTTTGTCGCCAGCTCGACGCCGGGCACAATGAATTCCGGGTCGACGCCACGCTCGAAACGGTAACGGGCATCGGTGATGATGCCGAGCGTACGGCCGGTGCGGGCCGTGGTGATCGGATCCCAAAGAGCGGATTCGATCAGCACGTCCGTGGTGTTCTCGTCGCAGCCGGAATGCTCGCCGCCCATGAGACCGGCGATCGATTCGACGCCATTGTCGTCGGCGATCACGCACATCTGCGGCGTCAGCGTGTATTCGCGCCCGTCAAGCGCCAGCACCTTCTCGCCGTCGCGTGCGCGGCGCACGACGAGATTGCCGGCGACCTTCTTGGCATCGAACACATGCAGCGGCCGGCCACGGTCGAAGGTGACGTAGTTGGTGATGTCGACCAGCGCGCTGATCGGGCGCAAGCCGATGGCGATCAGCCTTTGCTGCAGCCATTTCGGCGACGGCCCGTTCTTCACGCCTTTCACCAGGCGCAGCGCGAAACCGGGGCAGAGCTCCGGCGCCTCGATGGTCACCTTGACCGGCGTTTCACCTTTGCCAAGGACCGCTTCGACCGGCGCGGTCTTGAGCCGGCCAAGCCCGCTTGCCGCCAGGTCCCGGGCGACGCCGTAAATGCTGGTCGCATCCGGCCGGTTCGGCGTCAGATTGATCTCGATCACCGGATCGTCGAGATGCGCGTAAGCCGCGAAGCTGGTGCCGACAGGCGCATCGGCCGGCAGGTCGATAATGCCATTGTGCTCATCCGACAGCTCCAGCTCGCGCTCGGAACACATCATGCCATGGCTCTCGACGCCCCGGATCTTGCCGACGGTCAGCGTCACGTCGATACCGGGCACATAGGCGCCGGGCGCGGCGAAGGCGCCGATCAAGCCGGCGCGGGCATTCGGCGCACCGCACACCACCTGGACAGGGGCTGCGCCATTGCCGGTGTCGACGGTCAGCACCCGCAGCCGGTCGGCGTCGGGATGCTGCACCGCCGTCAGCACCTTGGCGATGACGAACGGCTTCAGGCCGGCCTTGTCGTCGACATGCTCGACTTCGAGGCCGATCGAGGTCAGCCTCTCGACGATCTCGTCGAGCGTGGCGTCGGTGTCGAGATGATCCTTGAGCCAGGAAAGGGAGAGTTTCATCACTATGTTCCGTTTTGTCTGTACCCGCCCGGACCTTGTCCATCGGGTCTGGGTACGCTTGTCTTCAAATGGCGCGGCAAGTCGTCGGGCATATGCACGAAGGGCAGCTGCTCGCGCACATAGGCATGGTGCGTCGGCCGGAAATAGGCCGGCATGTCCATGGCGCCCAGCATGAAATAGATGTGGTCTTCCAGCCGCTCGTCGACATAGGCGATAGGCGAGCCGCAAATGCCGCAGAACGAGCGCGTCACCGGCCCGTTCTCGTACATCTTCAGCGCCTTGCCGGTGAAAGCCACCTGCTCGGTCAGGAAGCCGACAAAGGCCGACACCGGCGCGCCGCTGGCGCGCCGGCAATCGCCGCAATGGCAATAGCTGATATGGTGCGGTTCGACTGATGCCTCGAACCGTACCGCGCCGCAGCGGCAGCCACCCGTGTGCGGCGCCGTCATGCGGAAAGACCTCCGAACAGCGTCGGCATGTCGAGCGGCCTGAAACCGTAATGCGACAGCCAGCGCACATCGGCGTCGAAGAAGGCGCGCAGGTCCGGCATGCCGTATTTCAGCATGGCGATGCGGTCGATGCCCATGCCCCAGGCAAAGCCCTGATATTCGTCGGGATCGAGCCCGCCGGCGCGCAGCACATTGGGGTGGACCATGCCGCAGCCGAGGATCTCCATCCAGTCGGAGCCTTCGCCGAATCGCACTTCGCCGGGCCGCGAGCGGTCGCACTGGATGTCGACCTCGAGGCTGGGCTCGGTGAACGGGAAAAAGGACGGCCGGAAGCGCATCTTGACCTGCGGCACCTCGAAGAAAGCCTTGCAGAATTCTTCCAGCACCCACTTCATGTTGGCGACATTGGCCGATTTGTCGATCACCAGCCCCTCGACCTGATGGAACATCGGCGAGTGGGTAGCGTCGGAATCCTGCCGGTAGGTCTTGCCGGGAATGACGATGCGGATCGGCGGCTTCTGCTTCTCCATGGTGCGGATCTGTACCGGCGAGGTGTGCGTGCGCAACAGCTTGCGCTCGCCCTTTTCGTCCGGCTGGAAAAAGAAGGTATCGTGCATCTCGCGCGCCGGATGCCCTTCGGGGAAATTCAGCGCGGTGAAATTGTAATAGTCGCTCTCGACATCGGGACCTTCTGCGATGGCAAAGCCGAGATCGCCGAAGATCGCCGCGATCTCGTCGATGACCTGGCTGATCGGATGGATGCGGCCGCGCTCGGCCGGCGATTGCCGCACCGGCAGCGTCACGTCGACCGTCTCGGCGGCAAGGCGCGCCGTGACCGCCACATCCTTCAGCTCGGCCTTGCGTGTCGTCAGCGCTTCGGTGACGCGGTTCTTCAGGCCGTTGATCGCGGGGCCCTTGACCTGGCGCTCCTCGGCGCTCATCGCGCCCAGTGTCTTCAGCAATTCCGAGATCGACCCCTTCTTGCCGAGAGCCGCGACGCGCACGGCTTCGATAGCAGCCTCATCGGCGGCCGACGCGACGTCGGCAAGCAGGGAGTTTTCGAGAGTATCCAAGCCGGTAGCTATGTCGTTCACGGTCAAACTCGCTGTGTTGGGAGTCAACTTTGAGGTGAAAGTCACTTTCAAGTTGAAAGTTCAGCCATAAGAAAAACCCGCGCCAGCCGTGCCAGCGCGGGTTCCCCAATCAGAATTGCGAATGCTGGGAAGCGCTGGGCTCGGAGCCCGATCCCGAAAAGTTGCAGACTTTTCGGAAAGATCGCGCTCCTCGCTAAATTTCCCTGAGCATGATGTTGTCCAAAAAGTCAGCAACTTTTTGGCATCATGCTCTAGGCGACAGCGCTTTCAAAAGCATTCGGGGTGGTGTTCTTCAGATATTCGAGCGCGACCTTGGCCTTGGCCACGAGTGCGGCGAACGCCTGCGGTTCATGGATGGCCATGTCGGACAGGATCTTGCGATCGATCTCGATACCGGACTTGTTGAGGCCGTCGATGAAGCGGCCATAGGTCAGGCCATGCTCGTGCGTCGCGGCGTTGATGCGCTGGATCCACAGCGCGCGGAACGAGCGCTTGCGGTTCTTGCGGTCGCGATACGCATACTGCATCGACTTTTCGACCGCCTGCTTGGCGATGCGAATGGTGTTCTTGCGGCGGCCGTAGAAGCCTTTCGCGGCTTTCAGGACCTTCTTGTGCTTGGCGTGCGAGGTGACGCCTCTTTTTACGCGTGCCATGTCATGATCTCCTTAAACGCTGTTCCTGAAACCGAATGCTCAGAGGCCGTTCGGCAGAAAATTCTTGATGACCTTCTTGCCATCCGGTTCAGCCAGAACCATCGTGCCGCGGGCATTTCGAATGAACTTGTTGGAACGCTTGATCATGCCGTGACGCTTGCCGGCCGCAGCCGACAGGACTTTACCCGTACCTGTGATCTTGAACCGCTTCTTGGCGGCCGATTTGGTCTTCATCTTGGGCATTTTGCTACTCCGTATTGGTGGCGCACAATCGCGCTTCTTGTTCGCTTCGGGCGGACCAAAAGCCCGAAAAGCAAATGAAACCGCCACGGCATGCCCTGCCGGGCGGTTTTCTTGGAACGGCGGTCCTATACGTCAAAGCGGGCTGGCGCGCAACACCCGAGCGGCTGCGACGCTCTGTCCGCGATCAGGGCAGCCTGAACAGCACCGGCAGAATGCCCGATTGCTGGGCGCCATCGATGGTCTCGAACACCGGCAACGCCACCAGAAACACCAGCCCGTCGAGCAAGGTGGTCAGCAAGAGGCGCGGCTTGAAGCTGCCGGTGTCGCCTTCCTGGTAGAGCGACAGCTTGGGGAAGAAACGCGGCACCCGCGCCAGATAGGCTGTGTAGGGCGCGCCGAGAACCTCCTTGAGATACCGTTCCTCGCGCAGGATGACGATGTGGAAGGCGCCGGCGCACAAAAGCGCAAACAGGACGATGCCGGAGAACGAGCCGATCTGCGCCCCGACGCCGGCGGCGGCAACGGTCGAGAACACGTAGAGAGGATTGCGGGTGATCGAATAGGGTCCGCCGGTGACCACTTCGGAGGATTTGCGCCCCCCGATATAGAGTGTCGACCACAAGCGGCCGACGACGCCAAGGAAGATCAGCAGCACGCCGACCATCTCGATCGTTTCATGCACCGGGGTATCGGGCGGGAAGGTCGACTGGCCGAACAGCAGTGCCGCAAACAGCACCACCACCAGCACCGCAAGCACCATCCGGCGCATGTGCTGGTAGCCGCCCAGCTCCTTGATGGGCGCAGGGTTGATTTCATTGGCCATGTCGGGAATCCGATCGTCGAGAAGCTTTGCCGGCGATCGCGGCGTCTGGACAGGAGAATCGGCGTCCCGCCGATCGCCGGGACGCCATGAGACAGGATTCAGGCGGATTTAGAGCGCAACGCCCGAACTGATCTAGCGCGGGGCCAGCACCATCATCATCTGGCGGCCTTCCAGCTTCGGCTCGGCTTCGACCTTGGCGATGGTAGCCGTCTCCTCGCGCACCTTGTTCAGGAGCTGCATGCCGAGTTCCATATGCGCCATCTCGCGGCCGCGGAAGCGCAGCGTCAGCTTGACCTTGTCACCTTCCTCGAAGAAGCGCCGCACGGCCTTCATCTTGGTTTCGTAGTCATGGCTGTCGATGTTCGGGCGCATCTTGATCTCCTTGATCTCGATGACCTTCTGGTTCTTGCGCGCCTCGGCCGCCTTCTTCTGGTTGGCGTATTTCAATTTGCCGAGATCGAGAATTTTGACGACAGGCGGCACCGCATTGGGCGAGATCTCGACCAGATCGAGCCCTGCCTCTTCGGCGAGCAGCAATGCGTCGTTGATGGAAATATCGCCGCGGTTCTGGCCATCGGCGTCGATCAGTTGGACCCGGGGAACCCGGATATCACGGTTGGAGCGCGGGCCATCTTTGGTAGGCGCCGCTGCTTTGAAAGGTCTGCGAATGGTCGTGGTCTCCTTGGCCGTTTCGTTCAGGGTTTCAATCTAGAAATGTTCAGGACGCGCCAATGTGGTTAGCGCGCGGGCGGAGTCAATAGCACAGCGCTGACAGAAAATCACCCTGATCGCAGGCCTGCACCAAACAAAGGATGTCGCGAGCACTTTCCGCCTCGCCTGTGCCTGTGTCAAAAGACCGGCGAGTAAAATCAGGCTCCCGCAATCAGGCCCCCAGAACCAGGATTGATCCACAGCCATGACCGCGACCACCCCAACCCTGCTGGATGTCGACGGCATTGATATCGCGGTTCGCCATTCCTCGGGCGCAACGCCCGGCATCGTCTGGCTCGGCGGCTATAAATCCGACATGCTGGGCACGAAGGCGCAGACGCTATCGTATTGGGCGGCAAGGGAAGGCCGCGCGTATCTGCGCCACGATTATTCCGGCCATGGCGAATCCGGCGGCGCCTTTGCCGACGGCACCATTTCGAAATGGCTTGGCGAGAGCCTCGCCGTCTTCCGGCGTTTCACCGAGGGCAAGCAAATCCTGGTCGGCTCGTCGATGGGCGCCTGGATCGCGCTGCGCATGGCGCAGGAACTGCGCAAGGCGGGCGACAGCAATGTGGTTGGCCTGGTGCTGCTCGCGCCGGCGCCGGATTTCACCGCCGAGCTGGTCGAGCCGGCTCTGACGGAGGAACAGAGGCGCGACCTCCGGGAGAAAGGCTTTTTCGAAGAACCTTCGGACTATTCCGCCGAGCCTTACATCTACACAAGCGCGCTGATCGAGGACGGCAGGGCGAACCGGGTCATGACCGGGCCGATCGATACCCATTGCCCCGTCCACATCCTGCAGGGCCTGGCCGATGCCGATGTGCCGGCAAGCCATGCGCTGAAGCTGGTCTCGCTGCTGCCGGCCGACGACGTCACCTTGTCGCTCATTCCCGACGGCGACCACCGGCTGTCGCGGCCGCAGGATCTCGACATGCTGCTGAGGGCGGTGGGCGACATGGTTCAGCGGGCGGGGTAGGCAAGAATGCGCATTTCCATCCCGATATCCGCCTTTGTCGCGGCAATCGTCGGCTTCGGCGGCACGCTGGCCGTCGTCATTGCCGCCGCCAAGGCGGTTGGCGCCACGCAAGCCGAAACCGCGAGCTGGGTGACGGCAGTGTGCGTGGCGATGGCGATCGAATGCTTGTGGCTGTCCTGGCGCACGAAAATACCCATCATCACCGCCTGGTCGACACCGGGCCTGGCGCTGATGGCGGCATCGAGCGGGTTTACCATGGCTGATGCGGTCGGCGCCTTCATCGTCACCAGCTTGATGTTGATCGCCACCGGCCTGTTCAAGCCGCTGACCCAGCTGATATCAAGGATACCGGCGTCAGTCGCGTCCGGCATGCTGGCGGGCATCGTCGTCACCTTCGCGCTCAATGCCGTCAAGACCATTCCGGTCGATCCCTGGCTGATCCTGCCGCCGATCGCGGCCTTCTTCGTCATTCGCCTGTTCAACCCGGCGCTGTCGGTGCTGGCGGTGCTGATCGGCGGCGGCATCGCCGCATTCCTGACAGGCCGTGTCGGCGGACTGCCGGCGCCGGAACTGTCGACGCTGACGCTGATTGCCCCGCATTTCAGCGCCGCAGCTGTCATCGGCCTGGCGCTGCCGCTCTACCTCGTCACCATGGCGTCGCAGAACCTGTCGGGTCTCGCCGTCTTGCGCGCCGCCGGCTATCACCCCGAACCCGGCCCGCTGATCGGCGTCACCGGCCTGTTCTCGCTGCTGTCGGCGCCGTTTGGCGGCTCGACCACCAATCTGGCCGCGATCTCTGCGGCGATCTGCACCGGGCCGGACGTCCATCCCGACCCGGCCGAGCGCTGGAAGACCGGACCCTTCTATGCACTTGCCTATCTGATTTTCGCGGTTTTCGGCGCCTCGCTGGTGGCGATCTTCGCAGTGCTGCCGCAGAGCCTGATCGTTCTGGTCGCCGGCCTGGCGCTGATGGGATCGCTCGCCAACGCGCTGTCGATCGCGCTCAAGGACGAGGACCAGCGCATGGCGGCTACTGTCACCTTCGTTGTCACCGCGTCGGGGCTGACTTTGTTCGGCGTTGGCGCCGCCTTCTGGGGCCTGGTCGCCGGCCTCCTTGTGCTTTTCCTCGAAGCGCTCAAAAAGCGATAATCATTTCAGGCTGTTGTCCGGTTTTGGCGGGCGTTGTCTTGAATCGCCGTTTTTCTCATCCCATTTCGAATCCACGCAGCCGCTCTTGGCTGTCTCCAACCGAAGGAATGGGAGAAAATGAACACATCCGCATTGATCCGCCCGGCCTGGACGCCGGCGACCATCGCGTTGATGGTGATCGGCTTCATGGTGTTCTGGCCGCTTGGCTTCGCCATGCTCGCCTACATCATCTGGGGCGACCGGCTTGACGGCTTCAAGCGCGACGTCAACCGCGCCACGGACGGCATCTTCGCCGGCTGCCGCCGCGGTTCCGACAAGGCCGCGCGCTGGGGCCACGGTTCGGCCCGCACCGGCAATGTCGCTTTCGACGACTGGCGCGAGAAGGAACTCGAACGCCTCGCCGAAGAGCGTCGCAAGCTCGACGAGATGCTGAGCGAGTTCGATGAGTACGCCCGCGAATTGCGCCGCGCCAAGGACCAGGACGAGTTCGACCGCTTCATGGCCAACCGAAACAAGTCGACGGCGCCTGCGAAAACAGGCTCGGCCGAAACGGCCAAGCCCGCGACCCCCAAGCGCAAGGGCCCGAACCTGCTTGACGACTGAGGCTGCGCGCATGACCCCGAAAATCGGAACCGATTTTCGGAAAGGTTCATGCGCCAAATTAGAGTGCTACAGCGTCCTGTGCGCGTCAGAGACGCGCGGCGCTGTAAGACAGGCCTTGGCATGATGGACGGCGTCGCGCGAGCGGCGCCGTTTCTTTTTTGTTCTGGTCGTTTTCCTCGAATCGCGTATCGTTCAGCCATGTCCTTCGGCTTTTTCCGCAACCTAACCAAACCAAAACCCTCGCCTGTCGAAGAGCGAGAGCACGTCGTTGCCGGCCGCACACTGCCGCTCAGGATCGTCGAGAGCGCCCGCGCACGGCGGCTGACGCTTCGCATCGATTCGGGCGGCCAGGGGCTGCGCATCACCGTGCCGCCGGGCCTGCGCCGCGGCGAGGTGGAGAAATTCCTTCACCGCCACCAGGGCTGGCTGGAGCAGCGTCTGGCCAAGGTCCCGACACGGCCGCAAGTGCGCCCCGGCATCAAGATCCCGATACGCGGCGTCGCGCATCGCATCGTCCACGAACCGTCGAAACGCGGCACCGTCACCGTGTCGCGCGACGAGCGCGGTCCGCTGCTGATCGTCCATGGCGAGCGCATACATTTGCCGCGCCGCATCGCCGATTTCCTCAAGCGCGAGGCCAAGAAGGACATCGAGAAGCTGGTGGTCAAGCATACCGAAGCCATCGGCAAGCGCGCCAAGGCGATCCGCTTCAAGGACACGTCGAGCCGCTGGGGCTCCTGCACTTCCGACGGCAATTTGTCCTTCTCATGGCGCATCATGATGGCGCCGACGCCGGTGATAAACTACCTGGTCGCGCATGAAGTGGCGCATCTCAAGGAGATGAACCACGGCCCGAAATTCTGGAAACTGTGCGAGCAGCTCTGCCCCGACACCGACCGCTGCAAGGACTGGCTGAAGAGGAATGGTGGGGCGTTGCAGGCGATTGTGTTCGATTAGCCTGCGCCAGCGCCGCGCTCAATCATCATTGGCCGCATTAAGCTCTTCAGGCCGCAGCCCTTCGTCGCCATGGCGCGGCCATGGCAGGAAATTCTGCTCGAACGCATCGCTGCCGAAATAATCCAGGACCCGGTGCGCTTCTGCCCCGTCGAAGGCGGCCTTTTGCATCAGATGCGCGATGACGTCGCGCGCTTGCGCGATCTTCTGCCTGAGTTCGGCTATGCTCTGGTCGGCCATTCGTCTGCTCCGCCTTGCTTCTCCCATCAATAGGTAGCGCCTTTGGCGTTGCCGGCAAACAGCATGCTTTTTCTCGACTCTTGGCCGGTTTCGTGCCAAGCCCCGCGCCATGGCGCTCGATATCAAGATCTGTGGATTGAAGACCGATGAGGCAATGGCAGCGGCATTGGCCGGCGGCGCCAGCCATGTCGGCTTCATCTTCTTTGCTAAAAGCCCGCGCTATGTCGAGCCTGCGGCAGCCGGCCGCCTGCGCGAGGCGGCAATCGGCAAGGCCAGGGCGGTCGCCGTGACCGTCGATGCCGATGACGCGTTCCTGGATGAGATCGTCGCCAAAATGCGCCCCGACATGCTGCAGTTGCACGGCACGGAGACGCCCGAGCGGGTGGCCGAGGTGAAAGCTCGCTACGGCCTGCCTGTCATGAAGGTGTTCTCCGTCAGTGAGGTAGCCGATCTCGAGCGGCTAAAGCCGTTCATCGGCGTTGCCGATCGCTTCATGTTCGATGCCAAGCCACCAAAGGGCTCGCAACTTCCGGGCGGCAATGGCGTCGCCTTTGACTGGCGCATCCTGGCCGGCCTTGACGCCGGGCTCGATTACATGCTTTCCGGTGGGCTCAACGCCGCCAATATCGGCGACGCCCTGATATCAGCCAATCCGCCCGCGATAGACATTTCGTCGGGGGTGGAAAGCGGCCCGGGCGTCAAGGATCCGGCGCTGATCGAGCAGTTCTTCCGGGCCGTCAGGGCCGCGCGCGACGACCGCGCTGCCTGAGGCACTTCTTTCGAACCCGAGCATGTTCCGGAGAAGTGGGAACCGGTTTTCCGATAAGACATGCTCAGAACCAAGACCAGGAGATCGGCGATGAACAAGCCGGCGACACCCAATTCCTTCCGCACGGGACCCGACGAACAGGGCATGTTCGGCATCTTCGGGGGCCGCTTCGTGGCCGAGACGCTGATGCCGCTGATCCTCGACCTCGAGCGGCACTGGAACGAGGTCAAGAACGATCCGGACTTCAAGGCTGAGTTGACCAACCTCTCGACCCACTATGCCGGGCGGCCGTCAAAGCTGTATTTCGCCGAAGGCCTGACCAGACATCTTCGTGAGGTTTCCTCGGCGAAGGGCCTCGGGGGCGGCGCCAAGGTCTATTTCAAGCGCGAGGACCTGAACCACACCGGTTCGCACAAGATCAACAATTGCCTCGGTCAGATTCTGCTCGCCAAGCGCATGGGCAAGAAGCGCATCATCGCCGAGACGGGCGCCGGCCAGCACGGCGTGGCGGCGGCCACAGTCGCGGCGCGCTTCGGCTTTCCCTGCGTGGTCTATATGGGCGCCACCGACGTCGCCCGCCAAAGCCCCAACGTCTTCCGCATGAAGCTGCTCGGCGCCGAAGTGCGGCCGGTCACCGCCGGCCACGGCACGCTGAAGGACGCCATGAACGAGGCGTTGCGCGACTGGGTCACCAATGTCGAGGACACTTATTACCTGATCGGCACTGCCGCCGGCCCGCATCCCTATCCGGAGCTGGTGCGCGACTTCCAGTCGGTGATCGGCATCGAGGCGCGCGCCCAGATCCTCGAACAGGAAGGCCGGCTACCCGACACCATCATCGCGGCTGTCGGCGGCGGCTCCAACGCCATCGGCCTGTTCCATCCTTTCCTCGACGACAGGCAAGTCCGCATCATCGGCATCGAAGCCGGCGGCCGCGGCCTCGACGGCATCGAGCATTGCGCCTCGATGAATGCCGGCGCGCCAGGCGTCCTGCACGGCAACCGCACCTATCTCCTGCAGAACGCCGATGGCCAGATAATGGACGGCCATTCGATCTCGGCCGGCCTCGACTATCCCGGCGTCGGCCCCGAACATTCCTGGCTGCGCGATTCCGGCCGCGTCGAATATGTGCCGATCCTCGACGACGAGGCGCTGGAAGCCTTCAAGCTGACGACGCGCGTCGAAGGCATCATCCCGGCGCTGGAATCCGCCCACGCCATCGCGCATGCGGTGAAGATCGTGCCTGATATGGACAAGGACCAGATCGTCATCGTCAACCTGTCGGGACGCGGCGACAAGGATGTGCACACAGTGGCCTCGATGCTGGGCATGGAGATCTGATCATGGTGACCCGCATCGACCGCCGCATGGCGAAACTGAAAGCCGAGGGACGCCCGGCGCTCGTTACCTATTTCATGAGCGGCGACCCCGACTATGACACCGCTTTGTCGATCATGAAGGCGCTGCCGAAGGCCGGCGCCGACATCATCGAAATGGGCATGCCGTTTTCCGATCCGATGGCCGACGGCCCGGCGATCCAGGCCGCGGGCCTGCGCGCGCTGAAAGGTGGCCAGACGCTGGTCAAGACGCTGAAGACGGCGGCTGATTTCCGCGCTGGCGACAATGAGACGCCGATCGTCCTGATGGGCTATTACAACCCGATCTACATCTACGGCGTCGACCGCTTCCTCAAGGACGCAATTGCCAGCGGCATTGACGGGCTGATCGTCGTCGACCTGCCACCGGAAATGGATGAGGAACTCTGTATCCCTGCGCTGAAGGCCGGCATCAACTTCATCCGCCTGGCAACGCCGACCACCGATGACAAGCGCCTGCCCAAGGTGCTGCAGAATACGTCGGGCTTCGTCTATTACGTGTCGATGACCGGCATCACCGGCTCGGCTTTGGCCGACACCGGCAAGGTTGCCGCCGCGGTCAAGCGCATCAAGGGCCACACCAACTTGCCAGTCTGCGTCGGCTTCGGCGTCAAGACCGCCGAGCAGGCGCGCATTATCGGCGCCAATGCCGATGGCGTCGTCGTCGGCACCGCGATCGTCAACGCGGTCGCCAATGTGTTGGGACCGAAGGGCGAGAAGACCGCCGACCCGGCCGAGGCCGTCGCCACCCTGGTCAGCGGACTGTCTCAGGGCGTGCGTTCGGCCCGCCTTGCTGCTGCCGAATAGTTTCCCTACTTAGGCCTTGTGCAAGTCGTTATCCCAAAACCGGTTCCCACTTTTGGGCGACATGCACGAGCCAACTCTTCGTCAGGACAGGAGCCGAAGCGATGAACTGGATCACCAATTACGTTCGCCCGAGGATCAATTCGATGCTCGGCCGGCGCACCGACATGCCCGAGAATCTCTGGATCAAGGATCCCGAGACCGGCGAGATGGTGTTTCACAAGGACCTGGAATCCAACCAGTTCGTCATCCCGTCATCGGGCCATCACATGAAGATTTCGGCCAAGGAACGGCTGAAATTCTTCCTCGACGACGGCAAATACGAGCAGCTTGAGAACCCCAAGGTCATGCAGGACCCGCTCAAGTTCCGCGACGAGAAGCGCTACACCGACCGCTTGAAGGACGCCAAGGCCAAGACCGGCCTGGAAGACGCCATCATCAATGCGCTGGGCACGGTCGAGGGCCTGCCGGTTGTAGTGACGGTGCAGGATTTCGCCTTCATGGGCGGCTCGCTCGGCATGGCCGCGGGTGACGCCATTGTGCACGGTTTCGAGGTCGCCTTGCAGCGCAAGCGGCCGCTGATCCTGTTTGCCGCCTCCGGCGGCGCGCGTATGCAGGAAGGCATCTTGTCGCTGATGCAGTTGCCGCGCACCACGATCGGCGTCGATCGGCTGAAGGAAGCCGGCCTCCCATACATCGTCGTCTTGACCAACCCGACCACCGGCGGCGTCACCGCCTCCTACGCCATGCTGGGCGACGTGCATATCGCCGAGCCCGGCGCGCTGATCGGCTTCGCCGGCCCGCGCGTCATCGAGCAGACCATCCGGGAGAAACTGCCGGACGGTTTCCAGCGCTCCGAATATCTGATGGAGCACGGCATGGTCGACATGGTGGTGTCGCGGCTGGAACTGCGCGACACGATTTCACGGCTGTTGAAAATCCTGCTCAAACTGCCGCAGGAGCAAAAGCCGCTGGAGCCGGAAATCCTGCCGCCGTCGGTCATCCCGACGGAAGCCCGCCCGCAGGCTTGAGACGACATTTCTGGCCGCAAACCGCGATTGCGTGCACCTGCGCGCATGCGTAGGATTCGCTCATGACCACGCTTGCCGCAGATCGTGAAATCGAAGCCCTGATGGCGCTGCATCCGAAAGGCTTCGACCTTTCGCTCGACCGCATCACAAGGCTGCTCGAACGCCTCGGCAATCCGCAGGAGCGGCTGCCGCCGGTCATCCATATCGCCGGCACCAACGGTAAGGGCTCGTGCGCGGCCTTTTCGCGCGCGCTGCTCGAAGCCGGCGGCCACCTTGTCCATGTCCACACTTCGCCGCATCTGGTGAACTGGGCCGAGCGCTACCGACTGGCGGCCGAGGGCGGCGGCCGGCTGGTCGACGACGAGACCTTCGCCGAGGCCATCGCCCGCGTCGCCCGGGCCAATCAAGGCCAGAAGATCACCGTCTTCGAAATCCTAACCGCCGTCACCTTCATCCTGTTTTCCGAACATCCGGCTGCCGCCGCCATCATCGAGGTCGGCCTTGGCGGCCGCTTCGACGCCACCAATGTCGTTGCCCGGCCGGCGGTGTCGGTGATCATGCCGGTGTCGATGGATCACGAAGCCTATCTCGGCGACCGGGTCGAACTGATCGCCGCCGAAAAGGCCGGCATCATGAAGCGCGGCTGCCCGGTGGTCATCGGCGCGCAGGAGAGCGAGACGGCGCTGCAAGTGCTGATCGAAACCGCCGAGCGGCTGGATTGCCCGACCTTCGTCTACGGCCAGGATTTTCTCGCCTTCGAGGAAAACGGCCGCATGGTCTATCAGGATGAGGACGGGCTGATGGACCTGCCGCCACCGCGCCTGCCCGGGCGCCACCAGTTCGCCAATGCGGCGGCAGCGATTGCCGCCGTCAAGGCCGCCGGTTTCGAAATCAGTCATCGCGCCACTGAGAAGGCGATGGCGAGCGTCGCATGGCCGGGCCGCATGCAGAAATTGGCACAGGGCCGGCTGGCGGACCTCGCTCCCAAGGGCGCCGACATCTGGCTCGATGGCGGTCACAATCCGGGCGCCGGCGTGGTGGTGGCGGAAGCCTTGGCCGAGCAGGAGGAAAAGAACCCGCGGCCGCTGTTTTTGATTGCCGGCATGATCAACACCAAGGACCAGAGCGGCTATTTCCGCGCCTTCAAGGGCCTGGCTCGGCACGTCTACACCGTGCCGGTGAGCATGAGCGATGCCGGCGTGCCGAATGACGAGCTGGCGGTGCGGGCGACCGAAGCCGGCCTCACGGCCGAACCGGTCAGTTCCGTCGCCAGTGCGCTGATGCTGCTGCGCGACACCTGGGACGGGCCGGCGCCACGCATCCTGATCGGGGGGTCGTTATATCTCGCCGGCGCGGTGCTGGCCGAAAACGGCACGCCGCCAACCTGAAGCCATTTCACTGCGAGGAGCCCATCATGATCAAGGTCAAGCAACTCGCCCATGTCTGCATCTTCGCGCATGATCTGGAGGCGACGCGAAGCTTCTACCGCGACGTGCTTGGCCTCGACACGCAGTTCAATTTCCTGCGCGACGACAAGGTCTTCGGCTTCTACCTCAATTGCGGCGGCCGCAGCCATGTCGAGGTGTTCCAGAAGGACGGCACTGCATACAGCGAGCAGAACCAGATCAACCATTTCTGCCTGGAAGTCGAAGATCTCGACGCGGCGATCGCCCATATCAAATCGAAGGGCATCGACGTCACCGCCAAGAAGCACGCCTGCGACGACACTTTTCAGGCCTGGATCCGCGACCCCAACGGCGTGAAGATCGAGCTGTTCGAATACACCGCAAAAAGCGCGCAATTTACCGGAGGCGACCGCATCGCCGACTGGTAGTATTTTGGCCCGGGGAATCTATCGGGCGGTTGCCCCTCGGGCAGAAGCCCCGATATGCTTGGCCAAGCATGGAGGCAAGCTCGAATGGTTGTGAAGTGTCTTGTTACCGTCGACAACGACCCGCCGGAGGAGCTGATATTTGAATATGCTCCGCGGGTCGGCGATCATGTGATGTTACCGGGAGCCATCGAGCCACCGCACCCAATTGTTCGAGTGGCCCACAGACCGACGCGCCCCAATGATGCATCCGGCCAGCCCAGTGTCGCGTATTTCGTAAGCCGAGAGACGTTTCTCTATCGTGTGTATACGGGCGCTATAGAGGGATATGGGCAGGTCCTGAAGCCCGCGACCGGACGGAAGCCCGGCAAGCCTAGGCAGGCCAAAAAAACCGTGGCTCAAACTAAATAGACATCGGCGGCCGCGGCACCAGTCTGAGGCCTATTTCAGCTCGATCTCGATGAAGGCGTATTCGCCGTCATTGGCGCTGATGACGTCGTGCTCGACGCCTTCCTTGCGGAAGTAGGGCGCGCCCTTCTTCATTTCAGCAAAACTCTCGCCGTCCTTGGTCACCAGCTTCACCTTGCCGTCCATCAGCGGCACCACGACGTAGTCATGGCGATGCCGGTGCCAGCCGGTGTTGTCGCCGGGCTGGAAGCGGTATTCGGTGACGATGACGCGCTCATTGTCGATGAAGACGGTGGCCTTGGCGGATCCGGTCATTCTGTTTCTCCCTGTCCTGCCTCAAGCAGATGACATGGAGTGCGCCGATGCGAGGGCCAGAGGCGGCCGGGCGATGACGCCAAAGAAAAAGCCCGGCGCGAGGGCCGGGCTTCGATCTCGGGAACTAATGCAGGTCGCCCAAAAGTGGTCCCGGTTTTGGGAGGACGACATGCATCAAAACAAAGCCAGATCAGGCGAGGCTGCCATTGATCCAGTGCGACAGCGCGGTCTTCGGCGCGGCGCCGACCTTCATGTCGGCGACTTCGCCGCCCTTGAAGATCATCAGCGTCGGGATCGAGCGCACGCCGAATTGGGCGGCAAGCTCGGGGTTCTCGTCGATGTTCAGCTTGGCGATCTTGATCTTGTCGCCGAGTTCGTTGGCGATCTCTTCCAGCGACGGACCGATCATCTTGCAGGGGCCGCACCATTCGGCCCAGAAATCCACGACGACGGGCTGCGAGGCGTTGAGCACATCGGCCTGGAAATTGCTCTTGTCGACCTTGACGGTGGCCATACGAAAATCCTTTCGAAATTTATCTCGCACCAAATGTGGTGGTTCAGCAGCCCTTCTTCAAGCAGAACTTGTGTCACGCTCCCGTGAGTCGGGCAAGGGCGTCATCCATCGCTTGCACCGGCAGTTCGATAAGCCTCGGTGCCTCGGTGAACAGCAGTGCTGCCGTCACCGCGCGGCCGGGGTAAAGCGGCTGGAGCAGCGCGCGGTAGAGCGCCAGCTGCAGGATATAGGCCGGCGGCACCTGGGCCAGGCCTGCGGGCGCCGGCCGGTTGGTCTTGTAGTCGACGATCGATACGCGCCCGGGCGTCACCGCCAGCCGGTCGATCTTGCCGGAGATCGAGCGCAGCCTGCCCTTGACCTCAAGGCTGCCCATCACAGCAACTTCGGCGCGGGACGACGGCGAAAACAGCCCGGCAAAACGCGAATCTCTGAGGATCGCCATCACCGAAGCCAGCGCCTTGTTGCGCTCGGCCTCCGGCCAGTCGGCGCCGGCTCGAATGAGATACTGCGCCGCCGCGCCTTGCCGTTCGTCTTCGGCAAAACCGGGCAGCATCTGCAGCAGCTTGTGCAGCGCCAGCCCGCGCATCACCGCAAAGCCCGGCTCCGCCTCGCTGTCCAGCACCGGCGAGCGGGTATCGACAACAGCTTCCTTGGCCTCGTCGATCAGCGCCGACGCGCCGGAAGGCGACAGCGGGCGCGGCAGCTCCTCATAAGGCGGCAAGGGCCGGAACAAGCCCACCGGCAGCGGCGGCACCTGTTGCGGCAGCCGCGACTCGTCGGCTGCCGCTTGCGCCACCGGCGGAAGCTTGGTCATGACGAAACGGTGCACCGGCTCGCTGCTGGCGGGGTGGCGGCGCTCCGTGCTTTCCGGCGCGGCAAGCAGCGCGCGGCTGACAATCGAATGCCAGGTGCCGGTGCTGGGCTGACGCTTGCCGTGATAGCCGCAGACGATCAGCCGGTCCTCGGCGCGCGTCATGCCGACATAGAGCAGCCGCCGGTATTCGTCGTCGGCAAGCTCCCGCGCCCTGGCCGAGGCCGCCTTGGAGAAGCCGTTGGCGACATCGGCGGCCGAGCGCCAGAGATAGCCCTTGCCGTCGAAATTGCGGCCCGAAGCGTCGAACGGCATGAGCCGCGGCAGATGCTGGTCGCTGAACGGCGCCGAACCGCCATCGACCAGGAAGACAACAGGCGCTTCCAGGCCCTTGGCGGCATGCACGGTCATGACGCGGACCTCGTCGCGCGTCTGGTCCATCTCGCGCTTGATCTCCGGGCCGGTGTTTTCCAGCGTCGCCAGGAAAGCCTCCAGCCCCGGCAAGCCGGTGCGTTCTTCGGCCAGACAGAAACTCAGGAACTCGTCGAGAATATCGCCGGCTTCCGGTCCAAGCCGGGCGATCATCTTCTTGCGCAGGCCGTCGCGCGCCAGCACCCCGGCGTAGAATTCGAACACCGGCCGGAACGCCGCCTCGTTGGCCCAGCCGTCGAGCCGGGCAACGACATCGGTCAGCGCGGTATTGTCGCCAGCATGCTGGCGTAATGAGGCGATCAGCGATGTTCCGGCTGGCCGTCCGGCGCCAAGCGTAAAAAGCGTCTCCTCCGACACGTCGAAAACCGGGCTGCGCAGCACGGCGGCGAGCGACAGGTCATCCTGCGGCTGGATGAGGAAATGGCCGAGTGCGATCAGGTCCTTGACCGCGATGTGGCCGGGCAGGCTCAGCCGGTCGGCGCCGGCGACGGGAATATCGCGGTCCTTCAGCGCGCGCGACAGCGCATGGACGAAGCGGTCGCGCTTGCGCACCAGCACAAGAATGTCGCCGGCCCTCAGCCTGCGTCCCTTGCCCTCGATGATCTCGCGGTCCTTGAGCCAGGTCTGGATGGTCGCAGCCACGTGCTCGGCCACCCGCACAGCCGGCGCGCTGGCATGATTGACCGGCAACGTCCAGTCGTCGGGCTCCTCGACGGCGTCAGCGCCGAGCGACGGCCAGACCTCGACATAGCCAGGCGCGTCGTTGCGGATCGCCTTGTGGTCGAGCGGATCGGGGTCGTGGCTGATGCCGCGCCGCACGCCCGGATCGGCAAAGACGCGGTCGACTGCGGCAAGCACGTCGTCGGTCGAACGGAACGACCAGGTCAGTTTCAGGTCGGCAAACGAAGCATTGGCTGCGTTCACGCGTCCGGAAAACAAGAGCCGGCTGTCGGCAAAGGAATCCGGTGCGGCACCCTGGAAGGAATAGATCGACTGCTTTTCGTCGCCGACGGCAAACACCGTGCGATTGGCCGTGCCGCGCTGGCCGTGGCCGGCAAAGAACTCCTCCGCCAGCCGCTTCACCACCTCCCATTGGTCGGGGCTGGTGTCCTGCGCCTCGTCGAGCAGGATGTGGTCGATGCCCTGGTCGAGCTTGTACTGCACCCAGGGGCCGGCATCGGGCCGCGCCAGAAGGTTGACGGTGCGGGTGATGAGGTCGTTGAAATCGAGAAAGCCGCGGCTGCGCTTCAGGCGCTCGTACCGCACGATCAGCCAGTCGGCTATGGTCAACGCCGCGACCGTGCCTTCCAGCATCCGGAACAGCGCCAGCCGGTCGGAGACGTCTGTTATCGACTTGACGGCCGCCAGATAGCGCTCGGGAAGGTCGGGCAGCCGGCCGAGCAGCGCCTTCTTGAACAACTTTGAGGGATCATAGGGGTCGCCATCGGCCTTGAGAAAGGCTTTGCCGAGCATCTGCAGCCGGCGGGTCGGGTCCGTCTCGGCAAAGGCCAACCGGGCATAGGGCAAGAGATTGTTGAGCACGGTGCGGGCGTCGGCGGCCTCGGCGGCACTGGCGAACACTGCAAAGAAGTCCGGCAGGAAACCCGGCAGCGGCCATACCGATGCCGCTATGTCTTCGGCGCTCCGCCCGGGGCGAAAATGGAATTCGTCGAACAGGGCCTGAAAGCCGCCGCCGTCGCGCCGGACCGCACCGATGAAGCCGCGTAAGCCGTCGCGCTTGCGCACGATTTCGGCGAGCAGCGCATCGAGTCCGTGTTCGCCGCCGCGCTCCAGCACGGTGGCAAAGGCCTCGGCCAGTCCGGTGTCTCCGGCTGACGTGCCCGAAATCATGTCCCGGCGGGCGCCAGCAAACAGCGAGGCCTCCATCTGCGGATCGAGCATTTCGAAATGCGCCGGGATGTTGGCCTCCAGCGGAAACTGGTGCAGCACCGATTCGCAGAAGGCGTGGATGGTCTGGATCTTCAGCCCGCCCGGCGTTTCCAGCGCTTCGGCAAACAGCCGGCGCGCCCGCCGCATCGTGTCGCGGTCGGGTCGGCGGCCGTCCACCGCCTCAATCTTTGTGGCAAGCTCGGCATCGCCGAGCGCCGTCCATTCCGACAGGGTCGAGAACACGCGGTTCGACATGTTGGCGGCGGCCGCCCGCGTATAGGTCAGGCACAGGATCTTCGACGGATCGGTGCCGTTGAGCAGCAGCCGGATGACGCGCTGGGCCAGCACATGCGTCTTGCCCGAGCCGGCATTGGCGGACACCCAGGCCGAGTTCTTCGGGTCGGAGGCGCGCGCCTGGCTGGCGGCGGTTTCGCTGGGGATGGGATAGGCTTTTTTCATGCCTCCCCCGCCTCGTCATCGCTGTCGCCGCCGGCCGACCATTCGAGCACGCGCGCCAGATGGTCGTAATCGCCATCGCTCTCGCCCTCGCGAAAAGGCAGCGCCCGCGACAGATAGCCGGTCGTCGGATCGGCATAGTGGACCAGCAGCTTTTCCAACCGCGCCCAAGCCTCCTCGGCGAGGTCTTCGGCGGTCCGAGGCTGGCGGTTGTAGTCGAGGATGGATTCCTCGAACACTTCGCCATTCGGCTTCAGCCGCACGAATGCGAGCTGGGAGGGCTCGCGCGCGCCAAGCCCCTTGAAGGCGCCGCGCCGGAGCAGCGCCCCTTCGAGCGCCAGCTGTGGCGCCAGCAGCGTGTGGGCCTGCGCCTTGGACGGGGACGAGCCGGTCTTGTAGTCGAGAATGTCGGCCATGCCACCGGCCAAAAGGTCGACGCGGTCGGCATAGCCGGACAGCGTCACGCCGGTGCGGCCGACAGCGGTCTTTTCGGCGCGCTCCTCGGCATGCCGCCGGGCGACGGCGGGAGCGCGGCCGCGCTCCCATTCGATGATGTTGGCGGCAAGCTTTTCGAAGCGCGGCCACCACACAGCCTCGACATCGGCGGGCAGGGCGATCTCGGCAAAGCAGGTCCGGCCGGCGGCGATAAGGCGCTCCAGGGCTTCCGGCGCGCGCGGGTCCGCAACCTCTGTCGAGAACAGATGCAGGATGTCATGAAACAGCGTGCCGCGCTCGGCCGCGCCGGGATCGCGGATCACCGGCTCGAGCGGCAGAAGGCTCAGAATACGCCTTGCATAGACCGCATAGGGGTCGCGTCGCAACGTCTCGATCTCGGTCACCGAGAAGTGGGTGGGCCGCATGCTCAGCGGCGGTTTCGGCTGCGGTCGCGGCGCGAAATGCTGCCGCTCGCCGGCATCGAGCGCGCGCGCCCAGGCAAGCAATTCGTCGCCGCGTCCGCGCAGTGCGGCTGCAGGATCCTTGCCGATGAAGGTGAGGATGCGCTGCAGCCAGCGCGAAGGCACCGCCGGTGCGTCGCTGGCGCGGGCGGAGCGCGTCAGCACCACCTTTTTCGCCCCCATCGCCATCTGGAAGTCGTGGGCGGCAAGGCCGATACGGCGCTCTGGCGGCTCGAGATCGATGCCGGTCTTCATCAACCGCGACATGAAGCGATCGCTTTCCGGCTTGCGTGGCCACACGCCTTCGTTCAGCCCGCCAATGACAAGCGTGTCGACATTCTGCAGCCGTGCCTCCAGCGCGCCCCATATCGCGATGTTGCGGTCTGTGCCTTGCCCCGGCTTGACCGTTTCCGGTGCTACCAGCGCGTCCATCACATCAGGCCATTCGTCGGCCGGGAAGTCGAACGATGCAGACGCGGCGACCACACCGCGCAGCAGCTCGGCGAGTTTCTCGCCGGCGTCGCCGGCATAAAATTCAGCCAGGCTGCCCTCCGCCGTGCGGCCGAGATTTTCCAGCGCGGCGACGCTCGCTCTGGTCAACGCGACGAGATCGGCATTCTCTTCACCGCGAAAGGCGGTCAGCGGCGCCAGCGCCGCCACAAGCCGGCTCAGCAGCTCGCGGGCATCGTCGATGCCGCGCACGCTCAGGCGCGAAAACCAGAAGGGCTGGCGCTTGTCCCCGCTCAGCCCGGCGAGACGCTCCTCGAACAGTGCTGGCAAGGCGGCGATGTCGGGGCGTCCGGTGCCGCCGCGCAGCGCCACGAGTTCGATGAGCTCGGCGGCATGGCGCACGCCGGTGCGCTCAAGTCCGAGCCCGAGCAGCGGATGCTTGAGCAGCGACAAAAGGCCGACGGGATCGCCCGGCCGGAATACCGCGTGAAGTGTGAGCCGCAGCAGGCTGGCTGCAGGCGTGTTGGCGAGCGGCGTGCCGCCGGAATCGTCGGCGATCACGCCGAAGCGCAACAGCTCGGCCGAGACGCGCCGCGCCAGCCCGCGGTCGCCGGTAACGAGCGCTGCCCTGTGCCCCGGCTGTTCCACGGCGGTTTTCAGCGCGATGGCGATCGCCGCCGCCTCGTCGCGTTCGCTGGCGGCTTCGACCAGCGTCACGTCGGCGAAGGCCTCGGCGATGTCTACGGCGTTGAAGCATATGCGGGTCTCGGCCCATAATTCCGTGGTCTCGGCCGGCCGCAGCGCCTCGCCGACAAGGGCCGCGCGGAGCGCCAGTGCGGGCTCGGCGGAGACCACTTCCTCGACATCGCCACGCAGCACGCCAATCTTGCCGATCAGCTTGGCCATGCCGTATTGCGGGTGGCCAAGCAGTGCCGGCCGCGCACCGGGCGCCCCAATCGCGGCAAAAGACGGTTCGTCCAGCATCCCATCGAGCCCGGGCAGCACCACGGCGCCGTTGGGCAGGCTGGCGACCGTGGCAAGCAGTTCGGCCGTGGCGGGAATAGAGCCCGTCGAGCCGGCGGCGATCACCGGGCCTTTGGGCGGGTTGCGTTCCAGCCGCTTCGCCTCGCGCCGGATCAGCGCATTGCGGTGCGCGGCCGGGTTGGAGCGGTCGCGCTCCTCCAGCAATTTCGGCCAGGCCTCGGTGACGATACGGAGGAAATCGAGCGTCACAAGCCACCATCCGGCAAGATTGCCGGTGACCAGATCGGCAAGCCTGGTCCAGTCCGTGCCTTCGGTTTCGATCTCGTCCATCAGCCGGGCGAGGTCGCGCGCCAGCCAGATCGCATCGGCGGCGGAGGCCGGCACGACGATCTCTTCGTTGAACATATCAAGGACATGCGCCGGCAAGGTGCGCTTCCAGGCCCGCACCAGCGGCGCCAGTAGCAGCAGGCGTTCGATGGCTGCGATCGGCGGCGCCATTTCAAGCTCGGTCGGCGTGCCGGCGTCGAAGGCGGCTTCGTCCTCGTCGAACTCTCCGAGCGGGCGGATGACCGGCAGGATCGCCGAACGGCGGCTCCCCCCCGGTCCCGAAAGCGCGTCGACAAAAGCGCCGCGCAGCGCACGGGCCGCGCGCCGTGTCGGCACATAGATGGTGACATCAGCCAGCGCCAGCGGATCGCCGTCGAACCGGAAGCCGGGCACCAGCCGTCCGGCCAGCAAGGCCTCGGCCAGAGTCGGCAGGAATGGCGCTCCGGGCGGGATCGAAAGAACGCGGCGCGCGCCGCTCATACCACCTTCGCGAGAGCTTCGGCGGCGGCCGCTTCCGCCTGCGGAATGGCGTCGGGAGTGCCGACGGTGATCCAGCTTCCGCGCATCTGCATGCCGAACAGACGGCCAGAGGCGATTGCCTTGTCGAAATGGGTGTTGAGCGAATGCGCCCCGGCCGGCGCATCCCTGAAGATGGCGGGATTGACGATTGCCGCTCCGGCATAGATCAACCCGGCCGGATCGCCTTTCGAGCGCCGCAGGCCGCCATCCGGCGCCATCAGGAAATCCGTGCCGACACCGTGTCCGGTGGCCGAGTCGAGATCGGTAAGCATCAGCAGAATATCCATTTTCGCGCCGTCCCATGCAAGGGCAAGGCGCTCGAGGCTGGGCTGGCCGCTGTCGATCCAGAACGTATCGGCGTTGATGATGTAGAAGGGGTCGCTGCCCAGCAGCGGCAATGCCTTGACGATGCCACCCGCCGAATTCAGCAGTGCGTCGCGCTCGTCGGAAATGACGATCTTTGGCGCCCGCCTGTGGGCGATATGGGCGACGATCTGGTCCGGCAGATAGTGCACGTTGACGATGGCTTTCTCGACGCCGGCCGCTTCGAGACTGTCCAGCCCCCAGTCGAGCAAGGTCCTGCCGGCGATCCGCACCAGCGGCTTCGGCATGGTGTCGGTGATCGGCCGCATGCGCTTGCCAAGACCAGCCGCCAGCACCATCGCTGTGGTCAAGGTCACGGGAGCCGTTCCTCCAGCAGGCCATGTGCCATGTAAAACTCCTTCAACTGAGCCAGCGCCGGGTGCGCCAGCGCCCGCCTGAGATAATCGCGGATGCGCGGCAGGTGTCGGAGATAATAGGGCTTGCCGTCGCGCTTTTCGAGCCGCACGAAAATGCCGAGGATCTTCGAATTGCGCTGCGCCGCCATGATCGCATAGGCCGCGCGGAAGGCGTCCTCATCGAAGCCGCCGGCGGCGTGGCGCGCAGCGACATAGGCGTCCACGGTCCGCTGCTCGATATCGGGCGAAACGGTGACGCGGGCATCCATGGCCAGCGACGCAACGTCATAGGCCGCCGGACCCATCAGCGCGTCCTGGACATCGACGATGCCCAGCCGGTCGTGGCCTTTGCGGTCACCGCGCCAGATGATGTTGGGCGAATGGAAGTCGCGCAGCATCAGCGTGTATTCCTGTGTGTCCAGCCGATCGAGAACCGCGTTCCATTCCCTGTGATAGCCGGCGCGTAAAGCCTCGCTTGCCGGGCTGCCGGTCACCATCGGCACATACCAATCGACCAAGAGATCGGCTTCGATCAGCATGGCGGCGCGATCGAAGGGCGGCACCTCGTGGAAGACGCCCGGCACGGCCTCCATGCGCTGCGGCCAGGTCTTCCCATGCATCATCGCCAGCAATTCGGCCGCTGCCGCGTAGCGCTCGGCCACCGGCTCATCATTGCCGTCGAGAAAACCTTCCGAGCCCAGATGCTCCAGCAGCAGAAAGCCCCGTTCGAGATCCTCGGCATGGATTTTTGGGACACTGACACCTTGCGCCAGCAGCGCCTTGTCGATGGCGACGAAAGCGGTGACCGACTGCGCCGTGTGGGCGATCACGGCATAGGGCTTGCCGTCGCGCACCGGCGGCCCCAGCACCAGCCTTGGCGAATTCATCAGCACGCGCGGCGCAAGGCCGGCGAGCGAAACAATCTCGTAAGAGCGCGCCGAGGCGTCGCCGACGAAATGGCGCCGCGCGGCGTCGCCCCAACCGGCCGTTTTGAGGAAATCGCGCATCGCCAGCGATCGGGCCACGCGTTCGAAGGCAACGCCTTGGCCCGATAGTTTCGCCAATCGTCCTTCGTCCTGATGGACGAGTTCGATCCAGATCGACGTTCTCGGAAGAGCGGCCTCCGCCCGTTCCGGCCACTCGACAAGGGCAGCGCCCTGCAGCAGCGCCTCGTCGAAACCCAGCTCGTCCATCTCGCCGGCCGAGGACAGGCGATAGAGATCGAAATGGTGCACGGGGATGCGCGTGTCGTAGCTTTGCACCAAGGTGAAGGTAGGGCTCGGCACATCGAGGCCGGCATCATCGGCCAGCGCCCTGATCAGGGCCCGCGCCAGCGTCGACTTGCCGGCGCCGAGATCGCCCTTGAGCGCCAGCACGTCGCCCGGCCGCAGCGCCATGGCCAGGTCTTCGCCGAGCCTTGCGGTCGCAGCCTCGTCGGCGAGAAAACGCTCCAGCACAACAACGGTCATCGAGCGCGCTACTCGGCCGCGGCGCGGATGCCCGACGGTGCATCGGGGAAGGTGCAGATGACGGTGGTGCCCTTGTCCTTGCCGGTCTCGATGCGCACGCTGCCGCCGTGCAGCTCGACAAAGCTCTTGACGATCGACAGGCCTAAGCCCGCACCGCGCCGGCGCCCGCCATTGGTGCGCGGCTCGAAGCGGCGGAACACCGAATCGAGCAGGTCCGGCGGCATGCCGGGGCCGTTGTCATGGACGGAGAATTCCACACCTTGCTCCAAATGCCGGCAGGCAAGCGTGATAGTGCTCGCCTCCGGCGCGTAATTGGCGGCGTTGCTGAGCAGATTGTAGAGGATCTGGCGAACCCGGGTCTCGTCGCCGTGAAAACTCTTCGGCGCCGCAGCGGCGTCGATCCGGAGCTTGATCGAATGCTCTTGCAGCCGGTCGGCGACCAGTTCGGCCGCGGCCTCGATGGTGCGCTCGACGCTTACTTCCGAAATGTCGAGCTGCATGATGCCGGCGTCGACGGTGGCGAGGTCGAGTATGTCGTTGACGATGGTGAGCAGCACCGAGGATGACGAGCCGACATGCTCGACATATTCGCGCTGCTTTGGGCTGAGCGGCCCGGTCGCCGGCAGCGACAGAAGCTCGGTGAAGCCGATGATGTTGGTCAGCGGCGAGCGCAGCTCGTAGGAGACATGCTGCACGAACTCGTTCTTCAGCTGGTCGGATTTCTGCAGCGCTTCGTTCTTGTCCTTCAGCGCGCGCTCGACATTGACGCTGTCGGTGACGTCCACAAAGGTCATCATCACCTGGCCGTTGGGCAGCGGGATGACGGCGTAGCTGAGCACTGTGCCGTTCTTCAGTTCGGTCTGGCCATGGCGGTCGCGGCGCTCGTCGTCGAAACCGGTGATGGCGGCGACGAACCCGCCCCACGGGCTGTCGACGGCGCGCTGGTCGCTGAGATCGCGGATCGCCGAGACATGGACGTTGGGCTTGATCACATCCTGGCTCAGTCCCCACAGCGCGACAAAGGCCGGGTTCGACAGGCGCAGCCGCCCATCGGGACCGAACACGGCGACGCCTTCGGCCAAATTGTCGAGCGTTTCGCCCTGGACCCGCACCGCCGTCTGGTAGCGGCTTTCGAGGTCCATCTTCTCGGTCAGGTTCTCGAACACCCAGGTCACGCCGCCCTTCGGCTGCGGGTTGGCCACCACGCGGATGGTCTTGCCGTCGGGCAGATGCCACCAATGCTCTTGCGATTCCACCGCGCGGTAGGCGCCAAGCAGGCCTTCTTTCCAGCGCCGCCATTCCGGCTGCTCGGCGATCTTGCCTTCGCTGCGCAGCCGGTCGAGCAGCAGCGCATTGTCGGGCGCGCTGTGCAGGAAGCCCGGGTCCAGCCCCCACAGTTTCTGGAACGCCTGGTTGAAGAAGCGCAACTTCTCGTTGGCATCGAAGATCGCCACCGCCGTGTTGAGCTGGTCGAGCGTGTCGGCATGGCTGCGCACCGTGCGCTCATATTCGCCGCGAATGGTTTCGGTGGCGCTGGTGTCGCAGGCAAGACCGGCCGAGCCGTCGGCACCGGCGAAGTCGGTGACGGCGAACACCCGGCGGTCGCCCTCGATCACCGTCGACAGCGTCTGTTCGAAGATCGGGCGCGATTTGTGCTGCGCGGCGATCTGTTCGCGCGCCTGGGCGCCGAGGAATTCCTTGGCTTCGCGCACCGCGGTCTCGGCGTTCGGTGCCTCGACCGCTCCGGCATAGGCACGGTTGACCCATTTCAGCCGCCCGTCGGTGGCGCGCAGCCAGGCCGGCATCGGCAAGGCGTCGAGCAGGCCGATCATGGTCTCGTAGTCGGCGGCCAGCCGCTGGTTCTCGATCTTCAGCCTGGCTTGGCTCCTCTGAGTTTCCGACAGCGAGACGAAGCGCACCAGCACATGCGCGGCGCTCTTGCGGCCATGCACTTCAAGCGGCGCCCCGGCCTGCGATTCGATCACGAGATCAAAGGGTTTCGCTTTCTCGCGCAGACCAGCGACGGCATTTTCGAGCGCCGCCGCCGAGCGCGGCATCAGCCAGCGGCCGAAGGCGAGGAAGGCTGCACGGTCGTCCGGCGCACCGCTTTCCAGCGGCAGCGTGCCGATCAGCTCCGGCTTCTTGTTCTCCGACGCCCAGACGATGACGCGCTGGTCACGCAGATTGAGCAGCGCCTCGGAGCGCTGCAGCGCCGCATTGATGTCGGCAATGCGGGCTCTGAGTTCGACATTCTGCGCCGAGGTGCGGGCTCTTTCGCGGATCAGGAAGATGGCCGAGACCAGTGCCGCGCCCATGACGCCGACGAACATGGCGAGCTGGATGACTTCGACCGCGCTGACCGACAGTCCGGCCTTCTGCGCAATGGCCGGCTCGGCATGGGCGGCAAACGAGGTGAGCGGGCCGGCAAGAGCTGAGGTGGCAAGAAAGCCGGCGGTGCGGGCGCCAACGCGCCTCTTCAGGCCACCGCCTGTCGTGACGGAGCCATTGCTATCGGAATCGTCATGGCCGCCGGAAACGGCCGATCCCGCGCGAGGCGGGTTTTCCCCCGGCATGCCTTGGTCCTCTTCGCCGCCTGAATGCAAGACCGCCTAGATCAGGATCACGTTTGATGGAAACGCCCTTCTGACCTAACTCTTTTCTAAAGAGCATGATCTTTTCCGAAAACCGCTTCCCACTTTTCGCTGACGCGGTCCTTCGGTTCGAATCATGCTCTCGATGCGTACGCCGGCCTCGTCCCCGGCCCACGAATCAGCACAATAGCGCGTGCTGGAATCGGCGTGAAGAATCATCCGCGCAAAAAAGAAGCCGGGCGAAAAGTCAATCGCCCGGCTTCAATATCTAGTGGTAAACGCCGCTTTGGCTAATAGCGGTAGTGTTCCGGCTTGAACGGACCGTGCGGGGTCACGCCGATATAGGCGGCCTGTTCGCCGGAAAGTTCGGTCAGGCGGGCTCCAAGCTTGTCGAGATGCAGACGCGCCACCTTCTCGTCGAGGTGCTTGGGCAGCACATAGACCTGGTTCTGGTACTGGCCGGGCTTGGTGTAGAGCTCGATCTGCGCCAGCACCTGATTGGTGAACGAAGCCGACATCACGAAGCTCGGATGACCGGTCGCGTTGCCGAGGTTGAGCAGGCGCCCCTCGGACAGCAGGATCATCCGCTTGCCGTCCGGGAAGGTTATCATGTCGACCTGCGGCTTGACGTTGGTCCATTGCAGGTTGCGCAGCGACGCGACCTGGATCTCATTGTCGAAGTGGCCGATATTGCCGACGATCACCATGTCCTTCATCGAGCGCATGTGGTCGAGGGTGACGACATCCTTGTTGCCGGTGGTGGTGATGACGATGTCGGCGGTTGGTGCGGCATCTTCCAGCGTGACGACTTCAAAGCCGTCCATCGCCGCCTGCAGCGCGCAGATCGGATCGACTTCGGTGACCTTGACGCGGGCGCCGGCGCCCTTGAGCGAAGCCGACGAGCCCTTGCCGACGTCGCCATAGCCGCAGACGACCGCAACCTTGCCGGCCATCATGGTGTCGGTGCCGCGGCGGATGCCGTCGACCAGCGATTCCTTGCAGCCATATTTGTTGTCGAACTTCGACTTGGTGACCGAGTCGTTGACGTTGATCGCGGGGAACGGCAGCAGGCCCTTCTTCTGCAGCTGGTAGAGACGGTTGACGCCCGTCGTCGTCTCTTCGGTGACGCCGCGAATGGCTTCCTTCTGCTTGGTGAAGAAGCCGGGTGAGGCCTTCAGGCGCTTCTTGACCTGGGCGTAGAAGTATTCCTCTTCCTCGCTCTGCGGGTTGGACAGCACGTCCTCGCCGGCCTCGGCGCGGGCGCCGATCAGTATGTACATGGTGGCGTCGCCGCCATCGTCGAGGATCATGTTGGAGAGGCCGCCATCGGCCCACTGGAAGATCCTGTCGGTGTAGTCCCAATACTCCTCGAGCGACTCGCCCTTGACGGCGAACACCGGGATGCCGGCCTCGGCGATGGCTGCGGCCGCATGGTCCTGGGTCGAGAAGATGTTGCACGAGGCCCAGCGGATATCGGCGCCAAGCGCCTTCAGCGTCTCGATCAGCACCGCAGTCTGGATGGTCATGTGCAGCGAGCCGGTGATGCGCGCACCTTTCAACGGCTTCTTGTCGCCGAATTCCTCGCGGCAGGCCATCAGGCCCGGCATTTCGGTTTCGGCGATATCGAGTTCCTTGCGGCCCCAGCCGGCAAGCGAGATGTCGGCGACCACATAGTCCTTGCTACCTGTCATGGCAGTGCTCCGGTGTGATTTGTCTTCAGAATGCGCCTGCGCCACACGGCGCGTCGAAGGGCGCGGAATGCCGGCCTGACTAGCAGATCGCCGCCAAGACGACAATGGGATATAAAGAAATCTTTATGCGCGTATGTGTTTTACGGGGATGCATGCCGCCCAAAAGTATCCCGCGGTTTTGGGACAACGGCGTTCAAAGCAAAAACTTCAGCACTCTTCGCCGAAGCGCGAGGCGACCAGCTGCTCCAGCGCGTCCATCGCCGCTGCGGCTTCAGCGCCGCTGGCGGTGACGCGGATCGAATAACCGGGGCTCGCCGCCAGCATCATCAGCCCCATGATCGAGGTGCCGCCGACCTTGAGACCATCCTTCTCGACATGGACGGTGGCGTCGAAGCCGCTGGCGACCTGGACGAACTTCGCCGAGGCGCGCGCATGCAGGCCGCGCTGGTTGACGATCGGGAACTCGCGCACGATCTCACCGGGCGACAGCGCGTTCATTTGCTGCTCAGCAGCTGACTTGCGACGTTGATGTATTTGCGCCCCGCGGCCTGCGCCTCGTCGAGCGCGGTCGCCATGTTGTCGCCCTTGCGGATCGACGACAGCTTGATCAGCATCGGCAGGTTCATGCCGGCGATGACCTCGGTGCGACCGGATTCCATCACCGAAATGGCGAGGTTGGAAGGCGTGCCGCCGAACATATCGGTCAGAACGATGACGCCGGTCCCGGTGTCGACGCGGCCGACGGCGTCGACGATATCGCGCCGACGCTGCTCCATATCGTCATCGGCGCCGATTGCCACGGTTTCGAAATTGTCTTGTGGCCCCACGACATGTTCCACGGCATGGCGGAACTCGGCGGCCAGTTGACCGTGCGTTACAAGCACGAGTCCGATCATTCTATGGTGGCTCCCGTCATCGCCGCTTCACAGGCGCTTTTTATGCTCGCCGGCCATCCCAGGCGGCGGGAGCGCTATCTTGTCGACGCGCGGCGCGTTGACAAGCCCAAAATTGCGTCGGCCATGGCCAATTTGACGCATTGCAGCAAAAAACCGGCGGCGGATCATACGAAAGGCGCAATCGCCAGCCGCGCCATTACCGCCGGCAAAGCCGCAGTGACGTTGCGCTGAACGAGGTCGATGCGCGGCACCACACAGCCGGCAATGGTCGCGCTCGACTCTTCCTGGAAACGCTCCACAGCGTTTGCGGCAACCAGCTGGATCGTAAGGTCGATGACCCCAACAGGTTGGAACAAAAGCGGCTTCGGACCAAGTCCGGGCACCTCTGTGAGGCCGGCGATGCTGGCGGGCGCATGGCAGACCAGCCGCCCGAAACGCGCCGCGACAAACAGCTGGTCGTCGCCGATCAGCCGCGCAAACAGCCCGAGCCGGCTGAAATGGTCGATGAGCGCCAGCGCCAGCGTTGTCTTGCCCGAGCCGGACGGCCCGGTGATCAGGACGCCCCGCTCGCCAATCAGGACTGCGGTGGCATGGATGTTCTCGGGTTCCGCGGTGGGATCGGGCATGCGCAGCCGCGATCAGCCTTCGGCCGGCAGCGTAACGACGAAGCGCGCGCCCTTGATGTCGCCGGGCTTGGTGCCGGGGATGTTCTCGGCGGTCAGCGTGCCGCCATGGGCTTCGACGATCTGCCTGGATATCGACAGGCCAAGCCCCGAATTCTGGCCGAACGCCTCGCCCGCCGGGCGGTCGGTGTAGAAGCGCTCGAAGATGCGGTCGATGGCGTCGGCGCGGATTCCGGGGCCGTTGTCGTCGACGGTGACGATGTTGACCTTGCCCGAGCGTGCCAGGGAAATGGCGATATGGCCGTGGTCCTCCGGCACGAAGGAGCGGGCATTCTCGATCAGATTGGTGATGACCTGGCCGATCCTCAGATCATGGCCGGTGACGAAATAGCCTTTGACGCCTTGCGGCAGCTTGGCGGCCTTGAATTCGATCTCGACAGCCTTTTTGTTGCGCGTCGCTTCGCGCGACACGGCGACGAGATCGGTAATGAATTTCTTCAAATCGACCGTGGCGGCATCCTCACGCGCCAGTTCGGCGTCGAGGCGCGAGGCATCGGAAATGTCGGTGATCAGCCGGTCGAGACGCCGGACATCGTGCTGGATGATCTCCATCAGCCTGCCGCGTGAATTGTCGTTCTTGGCCAGCGGCAAGGTCTCCACCGCGCTGCGCAGCGAGGTCAGCGGGTTCTTCAGCTCGTGCGAGACATCGGCGGCGAAGCTTTCGATCGCCTCGATGCGGGCATAGAGCGCATTGGTCATGTCGCGCACCGCGACCGACAAATTGCCGATCTCGTCCTGGCGGTCGGAAAAGTCGGGGATCTCCTCGCGGCTCTTGACGCCGCGCCGCACCCGCACTGCCGCCGCCGATAGCCGGCGCAGCGGATTGGCGATGGTGGATGCGAGCAGCATCGACAGGATGGCGGTGACCAGGGCGGCGATGCCGAACACGCGCAAAATAGCCTTGCGCTCGGCGGCGACGATCTTGTCGATGTCGCCGCCTTCCGTCGACAGCATCAGCACGCCGAGAACGGCGCGGAAGCGCTGGATCGGCACCGCCACCGAAACGATCTGCTCGCCTTGTTCGCTCACCCGCACGATCGTCGATGGACTGCCGGTCAGCGCCTTGACCACTTCCGGGAAGGCCGCACCGTTGCCGCCGGGCTGCTCATGGTAGACGGGCAGGTCCTTGTTGCGGAAGAAGTCGAAGACGAATTTCTGCACGCGCTCCAGCATATCCGGCTGCTCGTCCTCGACCGGCGGCAGGTCGTAGCGCAGGATCTGGCCGCGCGAATAGAGATGGCGCGAATCGAGCAGCAGATTGGCGTCGCGGTCATAGATGCGGGCCCGGGTGCGCGTCGGCGAAATCAGCCGCCGCAGCACCGGCGCGACGCGCTCGGGATTGATCGGGAAATCCAGATTGTCGAGCTGGTCTGAGCCCGGCCCCAGGCTTTCACCGGCCTGCAGTTCGAGCAGTTTTTCCGGATCGATGCTGATCGAATCGGTCTCGACCGTTGCCGACGCGGCAATGGCGCCGGCGATGATCTCGCCCTGCGTCATCAGGCTTTCGACGCGGGCGTCGATCAGCCCGTCGCGGAAGGTGTTGAGATAGAGGATGCCGGTGACCAGCACGGCGAGGCCGGCCAGGTTGAGGAACAGGATGCGCCGGGTCAGGCTGGAAAAGATGTGGTGGCCGAGGAAGCGGCGCATCGGCACCGTCAACCTCGACAGGAATGCGGGCAGAATCCGCGACCGCCTGACAGCGCTCGTTCGTCTGCTCCGCTGTACATCCACTGCCATCGAATAGCAGCTCCCGCCTAGTCTTTGGTTTTATGCATGTCGTCGTCCCAAAAACGCGACCACTTTTGGGCGACATGCATCAACTCAAGCTTCGCGGAACCGGTATCCGACTCCGTAAAGGGTTTCGATCATTTCGAAGTCGTCATCGACGGCCTTGAACTTCTTGCGCAGCCGCTTGATGTGGCTATCGATGGTGCGGTCGTCGACATAGACCTGCTCATCATAGGCCGAATCCATCAGCGCATCACGGCTTTTTACCACGCCGGGGCGCTGCGCCAGCGAGTGCAGGATGAGAAATTCGGTGACCGTCAGCGTCACCGGCTCGCCCTTCCAGGTGCAGGTATGGCGTTCCTGGTCCATGACCAGCTGGCCGCGTTCCAGCGAACGGGCCTGCTGGCTGGGCGCCTTTGCCGCAGCTTCGCGGGCGCTGGCGCGGCGCAGCACGGCGCGCACCCGCTCGACCAGCAGGCGCTGCGAGAACGGTTTGCGGATGAAATCGTCGGCGCCCATCTTGAGGCCGAAAAGCTCATCGATCTCATCGTCCTTCGAGGTCAGGAAGATCACCGGTAGGTCGGACTTCTGCCGCATCCGGCGCAACAGCTCCATGCCGTCCATGCGCGGCATCTTGATGTCGAGGATGGCGAGATTCGGCGGCCGCGCCGCCAGGCCTTCCAGCGCCGACGCACCATCCGTGTAGGTCTCGACGCGATACCCCTCGGACTCGAGGGCGATCGACACCGATGTCAGAATGTTGCGGTCGTCATCGACAAGCGCGATTGTTGCCATTTCAAGCGGCTCCCTCATGAGCTGTCCCTTCTGTCTTAGAGAAGGGGCTTTTGCAGGACAAATTAGGTACAAAACGTGGCACAGGCTCCACCCGCTGTCGCGGACGGCTTGCCGGCGGCCCCATCGGAACCTCTACACGGGTTGGACGAACACTGTGTGCCAATCCTTTGGGCAACCACCGTGATTTTTTGCACATATAAACGATTTAAACAACTTTCAAAATTTTTAAATCGATTAATGATTTGATATCATTCGAGTTTTCTGGTTCTCACCGTCTCAGCCCCTAACGCGGGCTCGCCGGAAACGCGCCGGCAAAGTGCGGCGAATCCAGAAGAAGGGACCCTTGATGTCGGAAGTCGGCAAACGCAATTCTGCTTGCGCGATCGATCGTATCGGCCTGAAAACCACCGGCACGGTGCATTATAATTTTGGTGCGGCAGCCCTTTATGAGGCAGCGATCCGTCGTGGCGAGGCCCGGTTGACCGCCGGCGGCGCGCTGCTTGCCGAGACCGGCCAGCACACTGGCCGCTCGCCCAAGGACAAGTTTGTCGTCCGCGATGGCGCCACCGAGCCCCATGTCTGGTGGGACAACAACAAGGCGATTTCGGCGGGCCAGTTCGAAATGCTGCTCGCCGATTTCCTTGTCCACGCCGCGAATAGCGATCTCTATGTGCAGGACCTCGTCGGCGGCGCCGATGCCGAGCTGAAGCTGCCGACGCGGGTCATCACCGAATTCGCCTGGCACTCGCTGTTCATCCGCAATCTTTTGATCCGCCCGCAGGCCGCCGAGCTTGAGGATTTCGTGCCGGAGATGACGATCATCGACCTGCCGTCCTTCCGCGCCGATCCGGCCCGCCACGGCAGCCGCACCGAAACGGTGATTGCGGTCGATCTCACCCGCAAGATCGTGCTCATCGGCGGCACTTCCTATGCCGGCGAGATGAAGAAATCGGTGTTCACCATGCTCAACTATCTGCTGCCGGAAAAGGGCGTCATGCCGATGCACTGCTCGGCCAATGAGGGCCCGGGCGGCGACGCAGCGATCTTCTTCGGGCTTTCCGGGACGGGCAAGACGACGCTGTCGGCCGATCCGTCACGTACGCTCATCGGCGACGACGAGCACGGCTGGGGACCGCACGGCATCTTCAACTTCGAAGGCGGCTGCTACGCCAAGACGATCCGGCTGTCGGCCGAGGCCGAGCCGGAGATTTTCGCCACCACGCAGCGTTTCGGCACGGTGCTGGAAAATGTAGTGCTCAACGCCGACCGCGTGCCGGACTTCAACGACGGCCGGCTCACCGAAAACACGCGCTGCGCCTATCCGCTGGATTTCATCCCCAATGCCTCGAAGAGCGGACGGGCCAGCCACCCGAAAAACATCATCATGCTGACCGCCGATGCCTTCGGCATCATGCCGCCGATCGCCCGGCTGACCCCGGCGCAGGCGATGTACCACTTCCTCTCCGGCTACACCGCCAAGGTGGCCGGCACCGAGAAGGGCGTTACCGAGCCGGAAGCGACCTTCTCGACCTGCTTCGGCGCCCCGTTCATGCCGCGCCACCCCAAGGAATACGGCAATCTGCTGCGCGAGCTGATCGCCCGCCACGGCGCCGATTGCTGGCTGGTCAACACCGGCTGGACCGGCGGCGCCTACGGCACCGGCAAGCGCATGCCGATCAAGGCGACGCGCGCCTTGCTGGCCGCAGCGCTTGACGGTTTGTTGAAGGCGTCCGGTTTCCGCACCGACGCCAATTTCGGCTTCGAGGTGCCGGTTGCTGTGCCTGGCGTCGACAGCGCCATTCTCGACCCGCGTTCGACCTGGGCTGACAAGGCAGCCTATGACCGGCAGGCAGCGCGATTGGTCGGCATGTTCGCCGTCAACTTCGAGAAATTCGAGAGCCATGTCGATGCCGTCGTGCTCGGCGCAGCACCCCGCCTGCAGGAAGCTGCGGAATAGTCGAGGCGTCTTCACCGAAGCATCCTTGAAAGGCGCGATCTCGATCGGGCCTTTTCTTTTTTGGTCCGCCGCGCCATGACTGCGGCATGCCTATCGACGACATCATCATATCAGACGAAGCCGTAATCCATCCGGGCGACCTGCACGAGGATTTCATCCGCTCGTCGGGTCCCGGCGGCCAGAACGTCAACAAGGTGGCGACCGCCGTCCAATTGCGCTTCGACGCCGCCAATGCGGCTGGCCTGTCCGAACGCGTGCGCGCGCGCACGATCAAGCTCGCCGGCCAGCGCGCCACTAAGGACGGCGTCATCGTCATCGAGGCCGGCCGCTTCCGCACCCAGGAGCAGAACCGGGCCGATGCCCGGGCAAGGCTGACGGCGCTGGTCGCCAAGGCCGCGGAACCGCCGCCGCCGCTGCGCAAGAAGACCAGGCCGTCGAAAGGCTCGGTGGAGCGGCGGCTGCAAAGCAAGGCAGGGCGCGGCACGATCAAAAAGCTGCGCGGCCGGGTAGAGAACGACTAAGGACCGCGCCGACTGCGTGCATAAAGCGGCCTCCCCTTCGGAACCGCAGACGCAAGGTTTCACCATTGCCACAGCAAGGGAGACCGACAACGGTGGCTTTCGGGTCGCCGTCTCTGATTGGCGGTGGCATGGTTTCAGTATCAACCGGAGGCGAAGTCATGCTCGTTCTGCCCAAAGGCGTCCGCCATATGCCCGGCTATCTGTCCCGCGCGGCGCAGGAAGCGCTGGTGGAAGAGGTGAGGACAATTGTACAGCGGGCGCCGCTGTACGTGCCGGCGATGCCGCGGACCGGCAAGGAGATGAGCGTGCGCATGACCAATTGCGGCACGCTCGGCTGGGTCACCGACAAGGAGCTGGGCTATCGCTACCAGCCAACGCACCCACTCACCGGAGAGCCATGGCCGCCGATCCCGGACGCGCTGCTGCAATTGTGGCGGGAGGTCGCCGCCTATCCGAATCCGCCGGAGGCCTGCCTGGTCAATTTCTATGCGCAGGACGCCAAAATGGGTCTGCACCAGGATCGCGACGAAGCCGATTTCTCGGCCCCAGTGGTCTCGGTGTCGCTTGGCGACGATTGCCTGTTCCGGGTCGGCCAAGTGACGGGCAGGGGGGCCACACGCGACGGCGGCACCAAATCGTTCCGCCTGAAAAGCGGCGACGTCGTCGTGCTCGGCGGCGAAGGCCGGCTCTGCTTCCATGGCGTCGACCGCATCTACCCGTCGACCTCGGCGCTGCTGAAAAATGGCGGCCGGATCAATCTGACGCTGCGGCGGGTGACGAGAGCGATATGACGAGCTTATCTGGCGGAGGGGTGGGACGGATGTAGTCGTTGCGCAGATAAACGCGCACAGCGTCGTTTTCCGCGAGCCAATGATATTGGGTCAGGATGGTGCCAAAGCCAAAGCGTTTCTTCAGTCGGTCTGTCCAGTAAGTGTCGTCTTTCTCGAAGACGATGATATCAGGACGCAGGCGCTCGAACTCTTCTAGTTTGCTTTCAGCATAGCGCACCACGATCGCATCATAGTGCGTCGCTTTGGCGGTATCACCGGAAAGGATCGCCGCCATGGACAGATAGAGCGAGAACGCTCCCAGCCAATCGCTTACATGGGTAGAAACGAACTGCCCGTCGATCATTCGAACCAGTGGATGTCCGGCCGATAGGTCGGAACCCATCAACGCGACCGTCGGTCGATAGGTCGCGGCACGCGTGGTGGCTACCATCGCGGCATCTGGCTTCAGCGTGATCCAATACGGAAGGAAGGCGACCGCCAGGCCCGCCAACCCCAGAGCACGTGTTGGACCTGACAAAAAGGGCAACAAAGTCGACGATTGCCGCTCGGACTTCGGGATTGCCAGCAAACAAATAATGGATGCCACCATGCAGAAATTGACTGGATAGGCGTGATAGGGCCAACCTTTCGCCTGATAGAACAACGGTAACATAGCGGCGATAGATGCGGTCAACGCTACCGCCGCCAACTCGGGAAACCGCCTGGCTGGCCACATCCGACAAACTGAGGTCAGCAAAAAAAACCACGCAAAAATGTAGCGGCCGATGATAGGCCAGAAAATGGTGATATTTGAATAGACCTCCGCCAGCAGCGGATAAACGTCGCGAAGGAATTCCGGGTAGATCAGTGTGATCAGCCCGCCATAGGCAACACAGACCCCGCCGATGACCCAGTGCTCCAGGGCGAAAACGGGCCTCAAGCTGCGCCGACGCGCTGCAACGAGCAGCGCCGGCGCCAGCACCATGATCGCATAATAGGGTTTGACAAGAAGCAGCACACTGCCCGACAGGCCGGCAAGAACGGCAAGACCCGCGCTCGGTGGCGCCGCCGCATCTTCCCGTGCGCGCCAGGCGTGAAGCGCCAACAGCGGCATGAACAGCGCAATGCCGATGTGCTCGCGCTCGCTGAAGGCATTGCCGGGAAAGATCACCAGCATCGCGTAGAAGGCAGGCGCCAGCGCAAACAGCGATGCCGTTTCGGCAAAGCCGGCGCGCTTGACGATCGCGCCCGAGAACGAAAGCCCGACAAGTGCAGCCAGATATGTCCAGGCCTGAACCAGAATTTCCGGAGCGATTCCCAGCGCCTTGGCCGCAGCCACTGGCGGCAAATAAAGCCATACGCTGAACGGAGGATTGGTCTCGTAGATTTGGGAATAAAGTCGCTCGCCGGAGAGCATACGTTCGCAGACCGTGATCAGCCAACTCGTGTCCGGTATCGTTCCCCAACGCGTCTGATAGACGACCGAGAAGATCGTGATGGCGGCGATGGCGAGGAGATTGCGATTGGAAAGCAATGACGTCGCCAGATCATGGCTGCGCCAGCCGTTCAGGGCACCAACGTCGTTCGAGACACTCATGATGCTGCCCGTATCCTGGCGCCGGGCGCGAACACCCACCGATCGAGGACGAAATAATTGAACGCCGGCACGACGACGCAGATCACAGCGATCGACAGCACCGGTTTGGCACCAAGACCATTGACCAGGATCAGCGGCAACAACCAGGAAAAACCGAGCCCAAGTGCTGTCAGCAGAAAGAAGCGCGGGGCTTCGAATCCATGCGAACCCGACGAGACGAAGGTCACGTATTTATGGCCGGCATAGGAGAAGAACGCCGCAATGATGTAGGCGACGACCGAAGCCGACGCCGCCGGCAAGGCGGAGCCCGGAAGTGCCGACAGCAGGAAAGCGCAAATCGCATAAATCAGCGTCGATGCTATGCCAATCAGGGCAAAGCGCGACAGGCGACGATACAAGCCAACGCCGGGCATGATGCGGTCAGGCCGCCAGCCGGTCGCCGAAGCGACGGCCATCGGACGCTACGTCGTTGCGAAACACCGCCAGCAACGAAACGCCGAACGGCAGCGCTGCATTCGGCACGATATGGCCCTCAGCCGAAAACATTGCCTTCATCGCTGCATTGATGGGCTTCGGCGGCGTCGCATGGCCTGCTGGCCGGGGCGGCTTGCGCACTCTGTCCATCAGCCGTGCCAGTGCCGCGACGGGAAAGAGCGCGGCGTTGGTATAGCTTAGTCGGTCGATCGCGAACCCGGCCTTTTCGATGCGCCCACGCAGCAGGCTGCGCGAATAGCGGCGCATGTGATGCAGGCCGACGTCATGCGTGCTCCACAGCCACTGATGCGCCGGAACCGTCAGCACCACCCGGCCGCCCGGTTTCAGCATGTGGCGGATCGCCTCCAGGGAGGCCTCGTCCTCGGCGACATGCTCCAGCACGTCGAACAGGCAGATGAGATCGAAGCTTGCCGGTGCGACCGGGATGTTGTCGGGCAGGTGACCGGGAAGAAAGTCGTGGCCGGTCTTCTCACGCGCGATCTGCCGCGCGAGATCGCTCATTTCGACTGCGCAGACCTTACCGAACTGTTCCAGCATGGCGATGTTGCCGCCGGTGCCGGCGCCGATTTCAAGTATTTTCGCGACCTGCGGCAGGTCAAGACCACGAATGACGGCTTCGGCAATGGCCCGGCGGCCGCAGAACCACCAGTGCTTGTCTTCGGTCGCTGCCATGTTGCGATAGGCGTCGAGTTCCATCAGTCGGTGCCCCCGAATGTGCGTCGCACGATGTAGATCGGGCGCTGTTTGATCTCGGCATAGACCCTGCCGAGATACTGCCCGACAATGCCGATGCCGAGCAGCTGGATGCCGCCGAGGAACAGCACGCTGACCAGCAGCGAAGCATAGCCGGGCACGTCGATACCGAAGATCATCGTCTTGGCGACGATCACCAAGCCGTACAGGAACGACAGCGCCGAGATGACAGCGCCGACATAGGTCCAGATCTCAAGCGGCGCGGTGGAGAAGCTGGTGATGCCCTCAAGCGCGAAGTTCCACAGCTTCCAGCCGGAGAATTTCGACTGCCCGGCGATGCGCTGGTCGCGGACATACTCGACCGTTGCGGTGCGGAACCCGACCCAGGCAAACAGGCCTTTCATGAAGCGGCGACGCTCCGGCAGCGAACGCAGCGCCTCGATCACCTGGCGGTCGATCAGCCGGAAGTCGCCGACATCGTGCGGAATCTTCTGCTGCGCGATCCAGTTGTGGACGCGGTAGAACATCGAGGCAGAGCGCTGCTTGACGAAACTGTCGCTCGACCTGTCGGTGCGCTTGGCCAGGACCACCTCGAAGCCTTCGCGCCATGTTTCGATCAGCAGCGGAATGACATGCGGCGGATCCTGCAGGTCGACGTCGATCGGGATGGCGGCATCGGCGTCGCAGCAATCGAGCCCGGCGGTCATCGCGGCTTCCTTGCCGAAATTGCGCGACAGGTCGATCACCTGGATGCGCGGATCGGCGCGCTGCGCCTCGATCAGCCGCTCCAGCGTGGCGTCCGTGCTGCCGTCATTGACGAAGATGAGCTCGAACGTTTCCTTCAGCGGGTCGATGCTTGCGCAGACCGCCTTGAGAAACGGAGCGATCGCGGCTTCCTCGTTGTGCACCGGCACGATCAGCGCAACGGTCGCCGTCCCGTCCTGCGGACGCACGGGGGGGCCTGCTGCCGGCCGATCGATATGAAGGAATGGCGCGTTCATTGCCTGCCCAAGCCCGCGGATCACGCGCAACAATAGGCGAGTCTGGGTTAAGATGACTTTAAGTTATAGCCTTTGATTTCAACCGATAGGGCAGGATTTCACAGTTTCCTGAGCGCCACTTCCTCGACCAGGTGATTGGCGCCCTTGCGCAGGATGAGGTCGGCCCGCGCCCGTGTCGGCACGATGTTCTCGCGCAGGTTTTTCAGGTTGATGTTGGCCCACAAGCCTTCCGCAATGGCGCGCGCGGCGTCTTCCGAAAGCTGCGAATAGCGGTGGAAGAAGGAGTCCGGATTGCGGAAGGCCGTCTCGCGCAGGCGCATGAAGCGGGCGATGTACCATTGGTGGATCAGCTTCTCGTCGGCATCTATATAAATGGCGAAATCGAAGAAATCCGACAGGAACGGCACGATCTTGCCGTCCTTCGGCAATTTGCCGGGTTGCAGAACGTTGATGCCTTCGAAGATCAGAATGTCTGGCCGGTCGATGGTGACGAACTCGCCGGGAATGACGTCATAGGTCAAATGCGAATAGACGGGCGCGCGGACATTGCGCTGCGCCGACTTGATGCCCGAGAGGAAACGCAGCAGCGCACCGACATCGTAGCTGTCAGGAAAGCCCTTGCGCTCCATCAGATTGTCGCGCCGCAACACCTTGTTGGGTAAGAGAAAACCGTCGGTGGTGATCAGATCGACTTTGGGGCTCGACGGCCAGCGCGCCAGAAGCTCCTTCAGCACGCGCGCCGTGGTCGATTTGCCGACCGCAACCGAACCGGCAATGCCGATGATGAACGGTGTCTTGACCACATCCAGCGCGTTGAAGAAGGCCTGGCGCTGGCGAAACAGCAGCTGGCTGGCCTCGACATGCGCCGAAAGCAGCCGCGACAGCGACAGATAGATGCGCTTAACTTCTTCCAGGTCGACCGGATCGTTCAGCGAGCGCAGACGGTTGATCTCGTCTTCGCCCAGCGTCATCGGCGTGTCGGCGCGGAAGTTCGACCATTGCTCGGCCGAGAAGAAACGATAGGGGGAATATTTCTCGGTCGGAGCGAGCTGGTCCATCGAGTTTCCTGCCCTCTAGAGCATGATGCCGAAAAGTGTGAAGCGGTTTTCGGGCGACATCATGCTCCCTCTATCAATTTAGAGACGGATTCAGATTTAAGGCCTCGGCCCGAAATCATCCGGCTCTAGCGGTCAGCCTTTCGGCCGGGATGCCTTTTCAGTGACGCCCGAACGGCCGGTGCGGCCCTCAAGCTCCTTCAGCACCTCGCCCAGCGAAACGCCGGCCATGCCAAGCACGACGAGCCAATGGTATATGAGATCGGCACTTTCGGAAACGAGGGCTTTCTCGTCGCCCTTGACGGCGGCAATGACGGTCTCGACTGCCTCTTCACCAAGCTTCTGCGCCGCCTTGTCGATGCCTTTGGCGAACAGTTTTGCCGTCCACGAGTCCGGGTCGCCGGAACGGGCGCGTTCGCCAATGATCGTTTCCAGATCGGACAGCGAAAATTCAGCCATGGCGCAGCCTACAGCCTTTGTGGAGTGGATTGAACCGGATAGTCCAGGCGCATCGGCAGCCCGGCCTCGGCCATATGCGCCTTGGCTTCCGTAATCGTGTAAGTGCCGAAATGGAAGATCGAGGCGGCGAGCACGGCGCCGGCATGGCCGTCGCGAATGCCCTCGACCAGATGGTCGAGCGTGCCGACGCCGCCCGACGCGATGACTGGCACGCGAACCGCATCGGCTATCGCGCGGGTCAGCGCAATGTCGTAGCCGGCCTTGGTGCCGTCACGGTCCATCGAGGTCAAAAGAATCTCGCCAGCGCCGCGATCAACCATTTTTCGCGCGAACTCGACCGCATCGATGCCGGTCTTTTCGCGGCCGCCATGGGTGAAGATCTCCCAGCGGCCGGGCTCTTTGGGCGCCGACACCCTCTTGGCGTCGATGGCGACGACAATACACTGGTTGCCGAACTTGTCGGCGGCTTCGGCGACGAAATCGGGATTCTTCACCGCCGCAGTGTTGATCGACACCTTGTCGGCGCCGGCCAGCAACAGTTTGCGGATATCGGCGACCTGGCGCACGCCGCCGCCGACGGTCAGCGGCATGAAGCATTGTTCGGCGGTGCGGGCGACGACGTCGAAGATGGTTTCACGGTTGTCGGACGACGCGGTGATATCGAGAAAGCAAAGCTCGTCAGCGCCGGCCGCGTCATAGGCTTTGGCCGCCTCGACCGGATCACCGGCATCGATGAGGTCGACGAAATTGACCCCCTTGACGACGCGGCCGTTCTTGACGTCGAGGCAAGGGATGACTCGGGCCTTCAGCATCAGCCCTTGTCCATCGTCGCCAGCAACTCGCTTAGCAGTTCGCCGACCAGCGGCGGAACCTCGGCCTGCGCATCGAACGCCGGATCATAGGCGGAAATGGTAATGCCGGAAATCGGCAGCAGGCCGGCCATGCCGCAGACAGCCTGGCGCAGCTGTTTCGGCTCCGGGCCGCCGGGCGTGGTGTAGCGGTTGGCCTGCAGCGCCCCGGGGTCGTGCACGTCGAGATCGAGATGCAGGTGCACCCGCTTCGCGTCCGGCGCCTTCAGCCTGTCGCAGGCCGTGGCCCAGTCCGGGCATTCGGTGCGGATGACCGGCAAAGTCTTCAACAGCTCTGTTTCGGCCGGATCGAGATCGCGCGCGTTGACCAGCACGCAGCGCGCCGGATCGATAGGCCTGAAGCCGGGGATGGCCGAGGCCATCGGCTTCCAGCACAGGCCGAGAACCGTGGCCAGCGCCATGCCGTCGAGGAAGCCGAAGATGGACGTCTCCGGCGTGTTGAGATCGCCATGCTGGTCGGCCCAGATGATCGCATCGGCATCCTCGCCGGCAACCGCACCGGCCGATGTCAGGCAATTGCCGGCCAGCACGATGGGAAACCGGCCGCGGTCTATGGCGATGCGGACCTCGCCGGAGACGGCACCGCACACGGCAAAGCCGGTGGCGATCTCGCGCTGTTGTTCGTCGCCAACCCTGCCGATATCGGTGACGACGACGTCATGCCCGGTGAGCGTCAGCGCGTCCACAAGCCCGCCGGCGATGAGTGCATCCGGGCCTCGGCCCATGCCGCCGTGATAGTGGCCGCTGTCATAGGAGGCCAGGATGATGGAGATTTTCACGGCCGGGTCTCCATCGCCTTGCCCTGCAGCACCGCCAGCGCCTCGGCCGGGTCGATGCGCCCGTCATAGAGCGCGCGGCCGGAGATGGCGCCTTCGAGTTTCTTTGCGTCGGGCATGGTCATGCGCACGATGTCGGCGATCGAGGCCAGCCCGCCCGAGGCGATGACCGGGATCGACACCGCATTGGCAAGGTCGATGGTGGCGTCCCAGTTGATTCCGGTCAGAACGCCGTCGCGGTCGATATCGGTGTAGATGATGGCGGCAACGCCGGCGCCTTCGAATTTCCGCGCCAGTTCGATGACGCCGAGGCTGGAGGCCTCGGCCCAGCCTTCGACCGCCACCTTGCCGCCCTTGGCGTCGATGCCCACGGCGATCTTTCCAGGAAATTCCTTGCAGGCTTCCCGGACCAGGTCGGGATCGCGCACCGCCACCGTGCCGAGGATGACGCGGGCCAGCCCGCGGTCGAGCCAGTCCTCGATCTGCGCCAGCGTGCGGATGCCGCCGCCGAGCTGCACCGGGTTTTTCGTCGCCTTGAGGATGGCGCCGACCGCCGCGCTGTTGACGCTCTGGCCCTTGAAGGCGCCGTTGAGGTCGACGACATGCAGCCATTCAAACCCTTGCTCTTCGAAGGCCTTGGCCTGGGCCGCAGGGTCGTCATTGTAGATGGTCGCGGTCGCCATATCGCCGTGCTTCAGCCGCACGCACTTGCCGTCCTTGAGGTCGATGGCCGGAAACAGGATCACCGTTCAGACCCCTTCCACAATGGCGAAATGCGAGGTCGAATAAGCGCGCCGGAATTTCAGCGCTGCCTGGTATTCGGGGGAATGGAAGCAAGCCAGCGCGACCTCGTAGCTTTCGAACTCGACGATCACATGGCGATTGCCGGATGGCCCTTCCGGGCTTGACGACTGACCGCCTCGCGTCAGGAATTTCGCGCCGTATTTGTCGAACGCCGCTTTGTTGGCGGCGATGTATTTCGGATAGTTTTCCGGATCGGTCACATCGACCATCGCCATCCAGTAGCCCTTCTTGCTCATCTCAAGGCCTCCAGCGCAGGAAGTTGGTGATCAGTGCCAGGCCGAGCGCCTGGCTCTTTTCCGGATGGAATTGCGTGCCGGCAAGGTTACCGCGCGCGACCGCCGCCGTTACCGGGCCGCCATAATCGGCGACGGCCAGCACTTCGTCCGGCCTTGTCGCGTCGAGATGGTAGGAATGAACGAAATAGGCGTGCAGACCCTTAGGCCCGGTCGCAATACCCGAAAACAGCGGGTGCTTGCGCTCCAGATCGATGGTGTTCCAGCCGATTTGCGGGATCTTCAGTGCCGGATCGGCGGGCGTGATCTCCTTGACGTCGCCGGCAATCCAGCCGAAGCCCTTGGTCACGGTCTTTTCCAGGCCGCGCTCCGACATCAGCTGCATGCCGACGCAGATGCCGAGGAACGGCCGCGCCTTGGCGATCGCTACCTCTTCCACCGCTTCCCACATGCCGGCGACGCCGCGCAGGCCCGCCGCGCAATCGGCATAGGCGCCGACGCCGGGCAAAACGATGCGGTCGGCGCTGCGCACACGCTCGGCATCGGCGGTCAGCTCGATGGCAGCCGCAATGCCGGCTTCATGCGCGGCGCGCTCGAAGGCCTTGGTGGCCGAGCGCAGATTGCCCGACCCGTAATCGATGATCGCGACCCGCATCTCAGGCTTTTCCCGGCGTATGGCTCAGGCCCAGCGTCAGCCCGGTCTGCGCCGGCCGGGCCAGGCTGGCGTCCGGCACGATGCGCGGCAGCGGCGCCGGCTCATCGGCAAGCGCCTCGGCGTCCAGTGACTGGCGAATGTCGGCATCGTCAGGATTGTCGGCTTCGACGACGCCCCATTCATGCCAGCCGCCGCGGCGCAGCGCTGCGAGCCGCAACCCTTGGCCTTCCAGCCCGATATAGAGCGACACCAGTAAAGACAGTGCGGAGCCGGCCCAGTCCAGTCCCAGCCATTGGCCGAGCACCGAGATGAGCCCCATGGCGACGAAGGCGAGCGCCGCCTCGATCCAAAGCCGGTGCCAAGCGAGCCACAGCGGCGCCACCAGGAAAGCCAGCCAGGAAAAACCGTCGCGGACAAAAATGGTTGCGTCGGCCGCCTCGGTGCGGCCTGGCGGTTCCATCACGACATAGATGGCCATCAGCCTACCCTTTCAGAGATCCCTTGGTGGAGGGAACCGCTTCCGGCTGGCGCGGGTCGCGCTCCAGTGCGAAACGCAGCGCGCGCGCCACCGCCTTGAAGCAGGTCTCGGCAATATGGTGGTTGTTGGCGCCATAATGGTTGGTGACATGCAGCGTGATGCCGGCATTCTGCGCCAGCGCCTGGAAGAATTCACGCACCAGTTCGGTGTCGAACGTGCCGATCTTGGGCGACGAGAAGGCGACATTCCAGACCAGGAACGGACGGCCCGACACGTCGATCGCGGCCCGCGTCAGCGTCTCGTCCATGGCAAGGTCGACAGAGGCGTAGCGCATGATGCCGCGCCGCTCGCCCAGCGCCTTGGCCAGCGCCTGGCCGATCGCAATGCCGGTGTCCTCGACCGTGTGGTGGTCGTCAATGTGCAGGTCGCCCTTGGCCTTCACCGTGATGTCGATCAGCGAGTGGCGCGACAGCTGGTCCAGCATGTGGTCGAAGAAGCCGACGCCGCTCGACATGTCGGATTTTCCGGTGCCGTCGACATGGACCGAGACGCTGATCTCGGTTTCCTTGGTCTTGCGGCTGACTTCGGCGGAACGGGACGCCATGACCTTGTCCTTGGCTGAGGGGTTCGAAACTCAAGACGGGGTTCCAAGCTGTCATTTGCTTGAAAACGAAAGCCTTCTAGCAGCATGATCCGGCGATTGCCAGTTGCGATGCGGACAGCCACCGGCCATGGCGGACGCCGTTTGCAATCACCCGCCCCATGCATACATATGGCCGATCGAAATCACTCGTACCGCGCGCCAATCGCCTTATCGGGATCGCGCGAATCGGAGCTAAAAATGTCGAATGAACTGAGCATGCACGCCACGACCATCGTGACGGTGCGCAAGGGCAACAAGGTGGTGATCGCCGGCGACGGCCAGGTCAGCCTTGGCCAGACCATCATGAAAGGCAACGCCAAAAAGGTGCGCCGCATCGGCAAAGGCGGCAATGTCATTGCGGGTTTCGCCGGCGCCACGGCGGATGCTTTCACCCTTCTGGAGCGGCTGGAAGCCAAGCTCGAACAATATCCCGACCAGTTGACGCGCGCCTGCGTCGAGCTCGCCAAGGACTGGCGCACCGACCGTTATCTGCGCCGGCTGGAAGCGATGATGCTGGTGGCCGACAAGTCGGTTTCGCTGGCGCTCACCGGCACCGGCGACGTGCTGGAGCCCGAATTCGGCGTCATGGCCATCGGTTCCGGCGGCAACTATGCGCTGGCCGCTGCCCGCGCGCTGATGGACAGCGACAAGGATGCCGAGGAGATCGCCCGCAAGGCGATGCAGATCGCCTCCGACATTTGCGTCTATACCAACAACAACTTTGTTGTCGAAACGCTCGATGCCGGCTAACCCGCCGGTGCTCTATGATTTTCGACCGGTTACCGAAAAAGACCTGCCGATGATCGCCGGCTGGCTGGCCGAGCCGCATGTCGCCGAATGGTGGGACGATCCGGAGACGGAAATCGCCGAAATCCGGGAGCACATTGACTCTATTTCTGTAGAGCCGCTGATCGTCGAGCTCGACGGCAGGCCGATCGCCTATCTGCAGAGCTACGATCCGCATCTGGAAGACGGCCATCCCTATGCCGACCAGCCGTTTGGCACGCTCGGCATCGACCTGTCGATCGGCGTGCCGGACCTGGTCGGCAAAGGTCATGGCTCGGCGATTGTCAGGCAATTCGTCGAGCAACTGTTCGAGGAAGGCGCGCCGCGCATCATAATCGATCCGCATCCCGACAATGGCCGCGCCATCCGCGCCTATGAAAAAGCGGGGTTCAGGGCTATCGATCGCAGGCACTCTAGATATGGGGACGTCGTGCTGATGGCTGTCGGTGCCAAAGAGAGCGACGCGGAAGAAGGGGAATGAGTTGATGGCGACACCGGGCACTGCCAAAAATTACTCGGCCTACGAAGACAGCTGGCGGATGGGGCTTCTGCTCGTGCTCGCTCTGCTCATCTTCCAGGCCGGCGCGCTTTACGGCATGGGCCGCACGCCGATCTGCACCTGCGGTTACGTCAAACTCTGGCACGGTGTGGTGAACAGTTCGGAGAATTCCCAGCATATTTCCGACTGGTACACGTTCTCGCACATCATCCACGGCTTCCTGTTCTACGCCTTGGCCTGGTTCCTGTTCCCGCGCTCGCCAATCGGTCTGCGCCTGGCTTTCGCCGTCGTCATCGAGGGCGGCTGGGAACTCCTGGAAAACAGCCCGTTCATCATCGAGCGCTACCGCGCCGGCACCATCTCGCTGGATTACTATGGCGACTCGATCATAAATTCGGTGTCCGACACGCTGGCCATGGTGCTGGGATTTGTGATGGCGCGAAAGCTACCTATATGGAGCATCGTCGGCCTCGCCCTCATCTTCGAACTGGGTGTCGGCTACCTCATCCGGGACAATCTGACGCTCAACGTGATCATGCTGCTGCATCCGTTCGAGTCCATCAAGCAGTGGCAAAGTGGAATCTAGTGATATGACCACCTTCTCTCCCCGTGAAATCGTTTCGGAACTCGACCGCTTCATCATCGGCCAGAAGGACGCCAAGCGCGCCGTGGCCATTGCCTTGCGCAACCGCTGGCGCCGCCAGCAGCTGGAAGGCCAGATGCGCGAAGAGGTGATGCCGAAGAACATCCTGATGATCGGCCCGACCGGCGTCGGCAAGACCGAGATCTCGCGCCGCCTGGCGCGACTCGCCGGTGCGCCTTTCGTCAAGGTCGAGGCCACCAAGTTCACCGAAGTCGGCTATGTCGGCCGCGATGTCGAGCAGATCATCCGCGACCTGGTCGAGATCGCCATCGGCCTGGTGCGCGAGAAGATGCGCGAGGACGTGAAGGCGCGCGCGCACCTCAATGCCGAGGAGCGCGTGCTGGAAGCCCTGGTCGGCAAGACGGCGAGCCCGGCGACCCGCGATTCCTTCCGCAAGAAGCTGCGCGACGGCGAGCTCGACGACAAGGAGATCGAGATCGAGGTTGCCGACACCGGCACCGGCGGCATGCCCGGCTTCGAGATCCCCGGCATGCCGGGCGCTAATATCGGCGTGCTCAACATCAACGACATGCTGTCGAAGGCGATGGGTGGCAAGAAGACCAAGGCGCGCAAGACGACGGTCAAGGAATCCTACGCGCTGCTGGTCAACGACGAGTCCGACAAGCTGCTCGACCAGGACGAGGTGGTGCGCCGGGCGCTCGACGCGACCGAAAATGACGGCATCGTCTTCCTCGACGAGATCGACAAGATCGCCTCGCGCGAAGGTGGCATGGGCGCCGGCGTTTCACGCGAAGGCGTGCAGCGCGACCTGCTGCCGCTGATCGAAGGCACGACGGTGGCGACCAAATATGGACCGTTGAAGACCGACCACATCCTGTTCATCGCCTCGGGCGCATTCCATGTCTCGAAGCCCTCCGACCTGTTGCCGGAATTGCAGGGCCGCCTGCCGATCCGTGTCGAGTTGCGGGCGCTGGAGAAGGACGATTTCATTCGCATCCTCACCGAGACCGAGGCGAGCCTGATCAAGCAGTATATCGCACTGATGAAGACCGAAGGCGTCGATCTCACCTTCACCGACGACGCCATCGATTCGCTGGCCGGCATTGCCGTCGACCTCAACGCCAGTGTCGAGAACATCGGCGCGAGACGCCTGCAGACGGTGATGGAGCGTGTGCTGGACGAGATCTCCTACGACGCGCCGGACCGCAACGGCACCAGCGTCGCCATCGATGCCGCCTATGTGGAAAAGCATGTCGGCGACCTCTCGCGAAACACAGATTTGTCGCGATTCATCCTTTAAACGAGGGCGCCGGTTCATCCGGCGCCGGTATTAGAGCGCCGCGCGTCCTTTGGACACGCAAAGGTCGCTCTAGCAGTATTGAATCGATGCATCGGACTTTCCAAAAATCGGTTTCGATCTTTGGGCCGATGCTTAGGCAACAATCCGGCTAACAGCTTGATGTGTGGCCGGATGGTATCATCGGGCCACCTTTCGTCTTGCCGGGTGCAAGGGCGCTCTCGACTCAACCGGGAGCACTCCCTAGTTTGCGCGGCAATTCTCTAGACGCAATTCCGGACGGAAAACCGTTTCACACTTTTCCTGGAATTGCTTGGGCGGCGGCGCATGAAAAAACTGATCCTTGTCATTCTCGGCTTGACGCTGGCGGCGACGCTGTTCGCGGCCGACGCGGCGACACTGGTGCCGGCGGGCAACCGCAATGCCGTGCAACCTGACATACCGGGCGCCTCCAGCCGCCGCACCCAGGCCACCAACACCACCTTCCAGGCCAAATACCGCAAGGTCTACGCCTTGCTTCAGAACGACGCCGAACTGCGCGCCAAGATCAGGAAGGCCGCCGCTGCCTACGGCATCAATCCTTTGCACATCGTCGGCGCCATCGTCGGCGAGCACACCTACAATGTCGACGCCTACGACCGGCTGCAGACCTACTACGTCAAGGCGATTTCCTACCTCTCCAGCAAGCTGTCCTTCGCCTATGACGGAGAGGACATCACCGATTTCGTGCAGCGGCCGGAATTCAAGAAGTGCACGATGTCGGACAGCTACGACCTGTGGGAATGCCGCGAGCAGGTGTGGAACCGCTCCTTCCGCGGCAAGACCGTCGGCGGCACAAGCTTTCCCAACGACCGCTTCGGCGCAACCTTCTTCCAGCCCTACTATGCCGGCCAGACCTTTGGCCTCGGCCAGCTCAACCCGCTGACCGCGCTGCAGATGAGCGATCTCGTGCACAAGGTGTCGGGGCTGCCCGAGCTCGATGTCGGCGATCCCAATGGGGTCTACAAGACCATCATGGATCCGGACCTGACATTGCCCTACGTCGCAGCGACGATCAGGAAGTCGATCGACGCCTACAAAAACATTGCCGGCTTCGACATCTCAGGCAATCCGGGGCTGACCGCCACGCTCTACAATGTCGGCAATCCCGAGCAGCGCGCCTATGCGCTGAAGGCCGAGAACGACAAGCGCCGCGCGGCGGGTGAGGCGGTCAAACTGCCCGAGGAGAATTATTACGGCTGGCTGGTCAACGACAAGCTGGACGAGCTGAAGGCGCTGTTTTAGCGGGCTTAGCTCAGCCGTCTACCTCCCCCTTTGTGGGGAGGTCGGACCGCAGGTCCGGGTGGGGGCCGGTGCCGCACCCCCGCCCCGCTGCTTCGCAGCGACCCTCCCACAAGGGGAGGGTAAGTCAGTCCTTCACGCTGCCAGCAACGACTTCAGCTTCACATCCGGCGACCCCAACGCCTCCGGCGCCGGCCTAGCCCGCTTGGCGATCAGCATCTCGGCCAGCCTGATGTCGCGCGCCACGGCATTGCCCGTACCGAGGCCGCTCGCCGCCACCAGCCTGCCATCCTCGGCCAGATGAAACAGAATAAAAGCACCGTCGCCGAGATCGCGGCGGACCGTGCTTTTGCCCTCGTCCGAAAGGCCGGCGACCTGCAGCGACAAACCATACTGATCCGACCAGAACCATGGCACCGCGGCATGCGCTTCGCGGGCGCCCAGCATGTTCTTCGCGGCCAGCGCACCCTGTTCCTGCGCATTGCGCCAGGCTTCCAGCCGCACCCGCCGGCCAGCATAGACAGCGAGCGGAAACGAGCAGCAATCGCCGGCGGCGAAGATGTCGGGATCGATTGTTTGGAGTTCGCCATTGACGGCGATGCCGTTATCGACGGTCAGGCCCGCTTCCGCGGCAAGCCCGGTCACCGGCACGGCGCCGATGCCGATGACGGCGAGATCGGCGACGATGTCCTGCCCATCGGCGAGCATGATGTGCACCTCAGCGCCGTCGTCGGCGATATCAGCGATGCCCTGACCGGTGAGCACGGTCACGCCTTCGGCCTCATGCGCCTGATGGATGATTTCAGCGATCTCCGCCGGCACCCCGCGCAGGAGGATGCGCGGCTGCGCCTCAATGACCGTGACGCTGGCCCCGAGCTTGCGCGCCGAAGCGGCGAGCTCCAGGCCGATAAAGCCACCACCAATGATGGCGATGCGGTTTGCCGGGCTGAGGTGGGCGCGAATGGCCAGCGCGTCGGCAAAGGTGCGGAGGTAGACGCAGCGCGACCCCAATCCCGGCATCGGCAGCTTGCGCGGTGTCGAGCCGGTCGCCAGCAGCAGCTTGTCGTAGGGCAGGGCCGAACCGTCCGATAGCCGCACCATATGCGCCGGGCGGTCGATCGCCACCGCTTGAACGGAATGGATATGCCGGATCGATTTCTCGGCCAGAATTTCGTCGCTGGCGATCGTCTTGATCTCGGCCGCGTCGCTCGTCATTGCGTCCTTGGACAGGGGCGGCCGCTCATAGGGCAGATGGGGTTCGTCACCCACCAGCGTCACCGGCCCGTCATAGCCCAGTTCGCGCAGAGCAAGGGCTGCCCGCCCGCCGCACTCGCCGGCGCCAATGATGACCATTCCCGCCTGCATGGTCCTACCCGATCTGGATCAGCACTTTGCCGGCCTCGACCTTTACCGGATACGTGGCGAGATTGACGCAAACCGGCGCGCCCCGTGCCGCCCCCGTCTTGTAATTGAAGCGGCCATTGTGCTTGGGGCACTCGATGATGTCGTCCATCACCAGCCCGTCGGCCAGATGCACCTTTTCGTGCGTGCACAGGCCATCGGTGGCGAAGTAGTCGTCATCGGGGCTGCGATAGATGGCGAAGGTGCGGCCGCCATGATCGAAGCGCATCACATCTTCTTCGTCGATGTCGCCGGCGGCGCAGGCTTCGATCCAGTCGCTCATGTGTTCCTCCCAAAAGCAATTCCAGGAAAAGTGCGTTGCGGTTTCCGTTCGGAGTTGCGTCAAAACAAAAGCTTAATCGCGCGATCATTCCGCCGCGGCGGCGACGACGTCGTTGTGGAATTCCTCGCGGTACGGCCGCGCCGTCGGCGGCAATTCGCGCTTGAGGAAATAGTCCTCGTTGCGCAGCTGGCGCAAAAAGGCCGGGATCATCTCACGATAGCCGGCCAGGATCGACGGCGTCGGCGCCGGCAGATCGTGCTTGATCAGCGCATGCAGTTTGGGCAGCGCATGATAGGGCACCATCGGGAACATGTGGTGTTCGACGTGATAGTTCATGTTCCAGTAGATGAAGCGGCTGACCGGGTTCATGTAGACGGTGCGGCTGTTCAGCCGGTGGTCGACGACATTTTCGGCGAGCCCGCCATGCTGCAGCAGGCCGACCATGACATGATGCCAGGCGCCGTAGAGCCGGGGCAGCCCGACCAGCATCAGCGGCAGCCATGAGCCGAAATACAGTGCGATCGCGATGGTGACGGCATAGATGGCCGTCCAGATTCGGGCGATGCGAATGGCTTTAGGCTGCTCCTGTTCGGGGATAAAAGTCTTTTCCGCCGCGCTGATATTGCCGGCGGCGTTGCGCAGCATGTCCGACATCGCCTTCCAGGCGTCGATCACGCCGACGAAAGCAAGCGCGACGCGCAACAGGTCCGGCGGGCGCATCACCGAGATTTCCGGGTCGCGGCCGACGATGATGGTGTCGGTGTGGTGGCGGGTGTGGCTCCAGCGCCAGGTCACCGGATTGCGCATGATCATGAAGCAGGCGATCTGGTAAACCGCGTCGTTCATCCACTGGGTGCGGAAGGCGGTGCCGTGGCCGCATTCGTGCCAGCGTGAGTCGGTGGAGGAGCCGTAGAGCACGCCATAGACGAAGAAGAACGGCACGCACCACCAGCTGCCCCAGAACCAGGCGCCGCCGGCGGCACTCAGGATCAGCGCGGCGAGCCAGATCGTGGTGTCGCGGATCGCCGGCCCATCGGAGCGCTGCATCAGCTCCTTCATCTGCTTGCGCGGAATATCGGTGTGATACCACTCGGCCGCCGACAGGCCGGTCTCGACGGCGAGCTTGGCGTCGCGGCCGATCAGGCTGTAGTCGCGCCGGGACGGTGGTGTGGATAGTGTCGCTTCCATAGGGGCTGCCTCCGTCGGCCACAGCATCCGTCAGGACGGATATGTCCATTACAGGCGCCTGTGTCCGAGCGCAAAATAGCGCCATGCGGTGATAGTCTCAATATCACAAAGATAGTTTCTATCATTTTCCATCAGAACGATGTAAGCAGTTGCAGGCACTCATGCGGGACAGTCATGGCAAAACGGCCAACCATCACCGATCTGGCGCGCATCTCCGGCGTTAGCGTCGCCACTGTCGACAGGGTGCTGAACAACCGGCTGCCGGTGCGCGAGGAAACCGCGCGCCGCGTCTATGAGGCGGCGACCGGCATCGGCTACCACGCCGCCGGGCTGATCAAGCGGCGCATGCGCCAGGAATTGCCGGAATACCGCCTCGGCTTTCTGCTGCTGCGGGGCAATGATGTTTTTTACGGCGATTTCGCGAGGGAGCTAGAAATGGCGGTCTCGCAATCGCAGCGCTTCCGCGGCGTCGCCACCATCGATTTCGCCAGCTCGCTAGCCGCCGACGAGATCGCCGCCCAGATGCGCAAGCTGGCAGCGAAATCCAGAGCAATCGCCGTTGTCGGTCCGGACCATCCGACGCTGACGGCGGTCGTGGAGTCGCTGAAAGCGAGGGGGCAACCTGTCTTCTCGCTGCTGTCCGACTTTGCCGCTGGCATCCGTGAGGGATATGTCGGCCTCGACAATCGCAAGGTCGGTCGCACCGCGGCCTGGATGATCGCCAGGGCGGCAAAGAACCCCGGCAAGGTCGCCCTTTTCGTCGGCAGTCATCGCTTCCACGGCCATGAACTGCGCGAGATCGGATTTCGCTCCTTCTTCCGCGAACATGCGCCGGACTTCACGGTGATGGAAACGCTGGTCAATCTGGAAGCCAACCAGGTCACCCACCATGCGATGATCGATCTCCTGGTGCGGTATCCGGATCTTGCCGGCTGCTATGTCGCCGGCGGCGGCATGGAAGGCGCGGTCTCGGCGCTGCGCGCAGCGAAGCCCGCAAACATGCCGGTGGTCGTCTGCAACGAGATCAACGCCGAATCGCGCGCGGCACTCGCCGACAACATCCTGACTATGGTGATCTCGACGCCGCTCGCCGCCTTGTGCCGCGAGCTTGTCGACCTGATGGCGCATTCCATCGAGGCCGGCGCCGCCAACGCGCCGGGCCAGACCTTTCTGCCCTTCGACATCTATCTGCCGGAAAATATCTAACGCGTTGCCGCGCCGACCCGTTCGGCGTGGGCTCTCCCGGCGATGATAGAATCTATCAGATTCTGCCTTCAGACTCGGCCTGGGCCGCTGTCGGCCTTGATTCGACGTGAAATTGCGGCGCGGCGACCGAAAATCCGCTTTCCGACTTAGGAATCGCTCTTGACGTCTCGCGAAAAAATGGAATAAATATTTCATCAGATTGGTATTTTGGTTCTTTCGTTCCGGAACATCTGTTTCAAACTGGGAGCCTGGCGTTCCATCCCTTGGACAAAACGCCATACGGAACAGGAAGGCATCAGGGAGAGATTCCTCGGGCTATCGGGGATTCCGGGTAGATCGGTGCAGCCGGACACCAATGTGGAGGAGAAACACAATGAAGAAACTGATTTTGGGCGTCGCCTTTGCGGCGCTGATGAGTTCGTCCGCTTTTGCCGCCAAGGTCGGCGTGTCGATGGCCAAGTTCGACGACAACTTCCTCACCGTGCTGCGCAACGGCATGATCGAGCAGGCCAAGGGCATGAGCGGCGTGGAACTGCAGGTCGAGGACGCGCAGAACGACGTCGCCAAGCAGCTCGACCAGATCAAGAACTTCGCCGCCTCGGGCGTCGACGCCATCATCGTCAACCCGGTCGACACCTCGGCCACGCAGGCGATGTCGGACGCCGCCGCAGCCGCCAAGATCCCGTTGGTCTATGTCAACCGCCAGCCGGTCAATGTCGACACGCTGCCGGACAACCAGGCCTTCGTCGCGTCGAACGAGGCCGATTCCGGCACGCTCGAGACCAAGGAAGTCTGCCGCCTGTTCACCGAGGCCGGCAAGAAGGAAGCCAATGTCTATGTCATCATGGGCGAGCTTTCCAACCAGGCCGCCGTGCAGCGCACCAAGGACATCGAAGAGGTGATCGCCACGCCGGAGTGCAGCTTCATCAAGATCATCGACAAGCAGACTTCGAACTGGAACCGCGACGAAGCGCAGAACCTGATGACCAACTGGCTGTCGACCGGCAAGCCGTTCGACGGCGTCATCGCCAACAATGACGAAAGCGCCATCGGCGCCATCCAGGCGATGAAGGCCGCCAACATCGACATGAAGACGGTCGTCGTCGGCGGTGTCGACGCCACGCAGGACGCGCTTGCCGCCATGCAGGCCGGCGACCTCGATGCCACCGTGTTCCAGGATGCGGCCGGCCAGGGCGCCGGCGCTCTGGACGCAGCGCTGAAGCTCGCCAAGGGCGAGAAGGTCGAGCACAAGGTCTACGTGCCCTTCCAACTCGTGACGCCAGCCAACATCGACAAGTTCCTGAAGAAGAACTGAGCCGGCGACTCCTTCGACTAACGGAGCGGCGCATCAATCGCGCCGCTCCCGTTTCCCTCACCGCCCTTACGTGCGGGAGGGCAAATGCCGCCTCACGGAGGACAGACATGTCACAGACATCTCATGGCGTCGGCGGGGTCAGCTATGACGCGAAGAGGCGGACATGGCCGGCCGAATTCAACGTCTTCCTGGCGCTGGTCATTCTGGTCGTCATCTTCGAAATGATCGGCCGCATCTTTCTTGGCGACAGCTTCCTGTTCAACACGCGCGACAACGTCGCCGGGATTTTCAATGAGGCCCGCCTGCAGATCATCATCCTGCAGGTGTCGATCGTCGGCATCATCGCCATCGGCGTCACGCAGGTGATCATTTGCGGCGGCATCGACTTGTCCTCGGGCTCGATCGTCGGCGCCACCGCCATGATCGCCATGAGTTTTGCCCAGGTGGCGACGGTCAACGGTAACCCCAACCCCAAGGCGATGTTCCTGGCGCAAGGCTGGACCGACCTGCCGGTCGTCGTGCCGGTACTGGTCGCCATCGGCTGCGGTCTGCTCGCCGGTCTCGTCAACGGCTCCTTGATTGCATACACGCGCATTCCGCCGTTCATCGCCACGCTCGGCATGATGGTGACCGCGCGCGGCATTGCCAAATGGTGGTCCAAGGGTCAGCCGATCTCGTTTCCGACCGAAAGTTTCGCTGGTATCGGCAAGGGCCTGATGCCGGTCATCATCTTCCTGTCGCTGGCGGTGCTGTTCCAGCTGATCATGACCTACACACGCTACGGCAAGCACTGCTACGCCATCGGCTCCAACGAGGATGCCGCGCGCATGTCGGGCATCAAGATCGCCAACCACAAGATCCTCGTCTATGTCATTGCCGGCATCCTCGCCGCGCTGGCCGCCGTCGTGCTCTCCTCCAAGAACCTGACAGCACAGTCCGGCATGGGCGTCATGTACGAGCTCGACGCCATCGCCATGGCGGTCATCGGCGGCGTCTCTTTGTCGGGCGGCCGCGGCTCGATCGTCGGCACCGTGATCGGCTCGCTGATCTTCGGCGTCATCATTTCCGGCTTCACCTTCCTGCGCCTCGACGCCTACTATCAGGAGATGGTCAAGGGCGTGATCATCGTCGGCGCGGTCGTTCTCGACCAATGGCGCCAGCGCATGCGGGCATTGAGGGCTTGACCATGCCAGATATCTCCACGACAGACATCGTCCTGAAGACCGAAAACCTGACCAAACGCTATGGCGGCGTCCATGCGCTGGAAGGCGCGAATTTCGAGCTGCGCAAGGGCGAGCATGTCGCCATCATGGGCGACAATGGCGCCGGCAAATCCACCTTCGTGCGCCAGATCACCGCCGTCGAGCAGCGCACCAGCGGCCAGATCTGGTTCGACGGCAGGGAAGTGAATTTTGCCGGGCCGATCGAAGCGCGCACGGCGGGCATCGAGACCGTGTTCCAGAACCTGGCGCTGGCCGACGATCTCGACGTGCCGTCGAACCTGTTCCTCGGCCGCGAAAAGGTGCTTTTCAATCTCGGCCCGTTCTCGATCCTCGACCGCAAATACATGCGCAAGGCGACCGAGGCGGCGCTGATCCGCACGGCAGTGAAAATCCCCAATTTGTCCAACACCATTCGCCACATGTCGGGCGGCCAGCGCCAGTGCGTTGCGATCGCCCGGACCGCGACCTTCGCCTCCAAGCTGATCATCATGGACGAGCCGACGGCAGCCCTTGGCGTGCAGGAGACGGCGCAGGTCGAGAACATCATCCGCACGCTGAAGGACAATGGCGAGCCGCTGATCCTGATCAGCCACAACATGCGCCAGGTGTTCGACCTGTGCGACCGCATCGTCGTCTTCCGGCGCGGCCGCATCGTCGCCAACCTGCGCAAGGAAAACACCGACGGCAACGACATCGTCTCCTACATCACCGGCGCCAAGACCGGGGAGGCGGAACTCGCGGCCTGAACAGGATGGTCATCCTGTTTTCTGGCGTGCTCGAAAAATTATCTTGCCACCTTTCTCAAAAGGAAGGTGGAGACACAACTCTCTCGAACCCATCCCCCTAGAGGAAATACCCCATGACTGTTCGTTTCGCCCTCCTCGGTGCCGGCCGCATCGGCAAGGTCCATGCCCGCGCCGTCGGCTCCAACCCGCAGGCCAGACTGGTGGCCGTTGCCGACGCTTTTGAAAAGGCGGCGACCGAGTTGGCAACCGCCTATGGCGCCGAAGTGCGCACCATCGACGCGATCGAGAAGGCCAAGGACATCGACGCCGTGGTCATCTGCACGCCGACCGACACCCATGCCGATCTGATCGAGCGTTTCGCCAAGGCCGGCAAGGCGATCTTCTGCGAGAAGCCGATCGACCTCGACGTCAAGCGCGTCGAGAAGTGCCTGGCCGTGGTCGACAAGGCCAAGGCGACGCTGATGGTCGGCTTCAACCGCCGCTTCGATCCGCACTTCGCCGCCGTGCGCAAGGCGATCGACGACGGCGCCATCGGTACTGTCGAGATGGTCACCATCACCTCGCGCGATCCGGGCGCGCCGCCGGTCGATTACATCAAGCGCTCGGGCGGCATTTTTCGCGACATGACCATCCACGATTTCGACATGGCGCGCTTCCTGCTCGGCGAAGAGGTGGCGGCGGTCAGCGCCCATGCTTCGGTGCTGGTCGACAAGAAGATCGGCGAGGCCGGCGATTTCGATTCGGTCAGCGTCATCCTCGAAACCGCGTCCGGGAAGCAGGCCGTCATCTCCAATTCGCGCCGCGCCACCTATGGCTACGACCAGCGCATCGAGGTGCATGGCTCCAAAGGCATGGTCGCCGCCGAAAACCAGCGGCCGGTGTCGATAGAGGTCGCCAACGAGAAGGGCTATACGCGCCCGCCGCTGCACGATTTCTTCATGACCCGCTATCTCGACGCCTACGCCATCGAGATTGCCGCTTTCATCACTGCTGCAACCTCGGGCAAGAAGGCATCGCCGAGCGGCGCCGACGGCCTCGTGGCGCTGAAGCTGGCCGATGCCGCGCTGAAGTCGGCGACATCAGGCAAGACCGTCCGTCTCGACAAGTAAGAACCGGAACCAAGGCACAGGAGCAGAGCGATGAGCACATCCGCCGATCGCAATTCGAACACGCGCGCCATCGTCACCGGCGGTGCGCAAGGCATCGGCTTTGCCGTCGCCGAAGCGCTGGCCGACGAGGGCTGCAAGGCGCTGGCGCTCATCGGCCGCTCGCAGGAGAAGGGCGACAAGGCGGTCGCCCACTTCAAGAAGGCCGGCGTCGATGCGATCTTCATCAGCGCCGACGTCTCGAAAGTGGCCGACTGCAAGCGTGCCGTCGCCACCGCCGTCTCGCATTTCGGCACCATCAACGCGCTGGTCAACGCCGCAGCCACCTCCGCGCGCGGGTCGCTGGTCGAAACCTCCGAGGAGACCTTCGACCAGATTTTCCACACCAATGTGCGTGGTCCCTTCTTCCTGATGCAGGGCGTGGTGGCGCATCTGCTGGACAAGAAGGCGCCGGGCTCGATCGTCAACGTGCTGTCGATGTCGGCACATTGCGGCCAGTCGTTCCTTGCGCCCTATTCCTCGAGCAAGGGCGCGCTGGCGACGCTGACCAAGAACGTCGCCAACGCCTATCGTTTCAACCGCATCCGCTGCAACGCCGTGCTGCCGGGCTGGATGGACACCGAGGGCGAGGACATCGTGCAGAAGAAATGGCACGGTGCCTCCGACGACTGGCTGGCAAAGGCAGAGGCCGGCCAGCCCATGGGCCAACTGGTGAAGCCCGACCAACTGGCGCGGCTGATCAGCTACATGGCCAGCCCGCAATCCGGTGTCATGACCGGCTCGCTGGTTGACTACGACCAGAACGTCGCGGGGACCTCGCCGGAGTAGCCTCAAACCCTGTTGCAGCAACATCGCCATTCCCACATAGTCCTGATAGTCAGGCTAGTCACGAGCATGCGATGCTAACGTCATCCAAAGACACCAACTGGACGGTTGCCGGGGCAAAAGCCCGGCTCTCCGAGGTCATCGAGCGCGCACAGTCCTTGCCGCAGACGATCACCAAGAACGGCAAACCAAGCGTGGTTGTCGTCTCGGCCGAGGAATGGCAGCGCAAGATCGCACGCAAGGGTACGCTTGCCGAGTTCCTGCTGGACTCGCCGCTGCGCGGCGCCGATCTCGAGCTTGAACGTCAGCGCGACGAACCGCGTGACCTGCCGCAGTGAGACTGCTGCTCGACACGAATGTCCTGTCCGAGGTGACGAGGCCAGCGCCTGACGCACGTGTCCTGGGCTGGCTGGACGAGCTTGATGAGGACCGCTCCTTCATCAGCGTAGTGTCGATCGCCGAGATCCGGCGCGGCGTCTCTCTGATGGACGAGGGCCGCAAACGCGAGGCGCTGGCCGAATCGCTCGCCCGGGACCTGCCCCAGCGCTTCGAACAGCGGGTTTTGCCGGTGGACGATGCGGTTGCCTTGGCCTGGGGCGACCTGATGGGTCTTGCGAAGCGCCGCGGTCGTGGTCTGTCGTCGATGGACGGCCTGATCGCAGCCACTGCGATTGCGCACGAGCTCACCTTGGCAACGTGCAATACGAAAGATTTCGAAGGCTTTGGGCTTGAACTCTTCGATCCCTGGACCGCATGAGCCGCTCCGCGTTATACGTGTTGGCGATTGGCGAAACCGCCGGCACTTCGTCATCCACGGGCGGAGCAAGGAGCGTAGCGACGCAGCGCAGACCCGAGGATCCATGCCGCGACTTCAGAGCGCTGCTACGGTCCAGAATTCTGCTCCGCCGCACTCCACGGCCCAGGTCACGGAATGGATCCCAGGGTCTCCGCGACGGAGCTTCGCTCCTGCTCCGCCCAGGGATGACGAAATCGCGAGGATTCGGCCCATCCCGAATTGTCTCCGCATACCCCACGTGACAAGCGCCTCGGCATCGACTATATGAGCCTCATGATCAACCTGACCGCCACCTATTGGTACTTTACGAGCTCGCTGGCGGCGGGAGGATTGCGCTCGATCTGAAGATTGCAGCAACAAGTCCGAACAGCCGCCAGACCTGGCGGCTTTTTTGTATCAGCCGGCAGGTCTCCCTAAAAACAGGAGCAGAAAGCCGTGTTGACCACCACAGACGATCTTCGGGTCAAGGAAATCCGAGAATTGAGCACGCCGGACCAGGTGATGCAGGAGATCCCGCGCACGCTGACGGCAACGCGCACCGTGAGCGCCTCACGCAACGCCACCCATGCCATCTTGAACGGCACCGACGACCGGCTGCTTGTCATCGTCGGCCCGTGTTCGATCCACGACCCGGTCGCGGCCGTTGACTATGCCAGCCGGCTAGTGGCGCTGCGCGAGACCCTGTCCGACCGGTTGGAGATCGTCATGCGGGTCTATTTCGAAAAGCCGCGCACGACCGTCGGCTGGAAGGGCCTGATCAACGACCCCGACCTCGACGGCAGCTTCAACATCGACAAGGGGCTCAGGATGGCGCGCAACGTGCTGTCGGCGGTCAACAATCTCGGCCTGCCCGCAGCGACCGAATTCCTCGACATGACGACGCCGCAATACATTGCCGACCTCGTCGCCTGGGGCGCCATCGGCGCGCGCACCACCGAGAGCCAGATCCACCGCGAACTGGCTTCCGGCCTGTCCTGCCCGGTCGGCTTCAAGAACGGCACCGACGGCAATCTCAGGATCGCCGCCGAGGCGGTGAAATCCGCCGCCCAGCCGCATCATTTCATGGCGGTGACCAAGGGCGGACGCAGCGGCATTGCGACTACTACCGGCAATGAGGACTGCCACGTCATCCTGCGCGGCGGCGTTCAGCCGAATTACGATGCGGCGAGCGTCGAGGCGGCCTCGGTCGAACTTGCCCGCATCGGCGTCGCCCCCCGTCTGATGATCGATGTCAGCCACGCCAACTCGAGCAAGAAGCCGGAGAACCAGCCGAAGGTGGCGGCCGATGTCGCCGGCCAGGTGGCAGCAGGGGACGAGCGTATCATCGGCGTCATGATCGAGAGCAATCTCGTCGCCGGCCGGCAGGACGTGGTATCAGGCAAGCCGCTCGTCTATGGCCAGAGCATCACAGATGGCTGCATCGACTGGGCGACCACAGAGACTGTGCTGCACGGCCTCGCCGGCGCCGTAGAATGGCGCCGCTCAGCCCGCCGCGCCATGATGGAGAACCGGCCGGGCGCCGCCTGATACGAGGCGATGCGCGGGAAGGACGCTGCGGCTCCCCTTGCACCCAGCAACCGGTCTGCTAAATACTGAACCGTATGGTTCAGTATACCGACTTGGATTCCTCGTTCGCCGCGCTCTCGGACGCCACCCGGCGTGGCGTTCTGGAGCAGCTCGGACGCGCAGACGCTTCGATCACCGAGCTTGCCGGAAAATTCCACATGACCCTCACGGGCATGAAGAAGCACGTCGGCGTCCTGGAGCAGGCGGGGCTCGTCACCACGCAGAAGGTTGGCCGCGTGCGGACCTGCAAGCTCGGCCTGCGCGGACTGGAGGAAGAGGCGGCCTGGATCGAGCGGCACCGCCTGCTCTGGGACGCACGCTTCAACGAGTTGGACAAGGTTGTCGAGGAATTGAAACGGAAGGAGAAAGCCGATGCGCCAAAGAACCGAGAGTGAGCCCACGAACAACCGCACGACGGTCGAACGGAAGTCCGAGCGCGAGCTGGTCGTCACGCGAACAGTCAACGGTCCGGCGCGCATCGTGTTCGAGGCGTGGACGAAGCCCGAGCTGTTCAAGCAGTGGTGGGTGCCGAAGTCGATGGGCATGTTCCTGCGTTCATGTGAGATGGATGCTCGTACCGGAGGCACGTACCGCCTGGTGTTCGGCCACGACGCCTCGGACCTTCACGAATTCTTCGGCAGGTATATCGAAGTGACACCGCACTCACGCCTTGTCTGGACCAATGACGAAGGTGGTGACGGTGGACCCGTCACCACGCTGACCTTCGAGGAAAAGGGTGGCAAGACGCTGCTGGTCATGCACGAACTCTATCCCTCGAAGGAGGCTCTCGACGCGGCCGGTACCGGGGCGGCGGATGCGATGGGCGAGACGTTCGAGCAATTGGACGAGCTTCTCGTCGTCTTGGGCGAGAGCGTGAGGCGGTCATGACGTCAACGGTCTCGCGGGCGGGGTAGCTGCCGCCCTTGACGACGAAAAGACCGGGACAGTGATCCGCAAGCGCCGCGCCGAGGCGAAGAAAGGCGGCGTCATCGCTTGATCGGGATCACGCTGCCCTCAACCCTTCCCATGCCGTAAACACCGAGACCGCAAACAGCAGCAGTCCGGCCGCCCGGCCCGCAAAAGCGGTCGCCCGCGGATTGGCCACCAGCAGATTGCGGCTGCGGCCGGCGGTGATGGCGAGCCCGCCATAGATCGCGGCCTGAGTCGCCACCGTCAGCAAGCCCATGACCGTCGCCTGCATCCAGATCGGGCCGTAATCCGGCTTCAGGAACTGCGGATAGACGGCAAATATGAAGAGATAGGCCTTCGGGTTGATCAGGCAGGTCACCAGTCCCTGGCGAAAGGCCTTCCAGGCCGTACGGCTGCCGGCGGGCCCGTCATGGCCGACGGTGATGGAACTGCGCATCAGCGAGATGCCGATGAAGGCCATGTAGGCGGCGCCGGCTATCAGCAGCGGCTTGTACAGGATCGGTACGAAATGCATCAGCAGGCCGACGCCGATGGCGCCGTTCAGCGTGTGCACGATGCCGCCGACCATGATGCCGCCGGTGGCGGCGAGGCCCCGGTCGCGGCCGCCGGTGAGCGCATTGGCAAGCACGAACAGCATGTCCATGCCGGGCACGATGATGATGCCGGACAGCAGGATAAAGAACAGCCAGAGATTTTCCGCGTAACTCATGTCAGTTGCCTGTCGCTTCCTGCTGGGGTGCCGTTGAGGAATTTGTTGATTTTCAACCCGACAGGCAGTCCAATAAATCATTCCAACTGACGGGGATGTGTCAGTAGCGTTTCATCAGGGAGAGGAAATGCGCAAGGCGTCGCGGCTGTTCGAGATCATCCAGATCCTGCGGCTGGCGCGGCAGCCGGTGACGGCGGCCATGATCGCCGGGCAGCTGGAAGTCACGATGCGTTCGATCTATCGCGACATCGCCGCACTGCAGGCGATGCGCGTGCCGATCGAAGGCGGGCGCGGTATCGGTTATATATTGCGGCCCGGCTTCGACCTGCCGCCGCTGATGTTTTCGATCGAGGAGATGGAGGCGATCGTCCTGTCGCTGGCGCTGCTGGAGCGCACGGGAGACAGCGAGCTCAAGCAGGCGGCCAAGCGCGTCAGCGCCAAGATCGCCGGCGCCGTGCCGCCGCCGTTGCGCCAGGCGTTCGACGCCAACGCACTGCATGTCTGGGGGTTCGCTGCACCGGCAATCGGCACCATCGATCTGGCGCTGGTGCGCCGCGCAATCCGCGACGAGGAAAAGCTCGACCTGTCCTATCGCGACGGAATCGGCCGCGCCTCCGAGCGGCTGATCCGTCCGATCGCGCTGATCTACTATTCAGAGACCGCCAACATCGTCGCCTGGTGCGAATTGCGCCAGGCGATCCGCAATTTCCGCAGCGACCGCATCGCGGCTTGCCGGGCGACCGGGCTGCGCTTCAAGGGCGAAGGCGATCGCCTGCGGCAGGTCTGGGCCGATGGCTGGAACGCTGTCGCTGGCGGCTGAAACGAGCGGATCTTACCGCACCTCCACCCAGCGCTTCTCCTCGAACGACCTCGCCATCGCGTGCACGGTGCGCTCGATCTCCAGCCCTTCGGCAAATTCGATGACCCGTGCCGGCTTGCCGGCAAGCCGCGTCAGCAATTCGTGGCACTCGATGATCTTGAGGTCGTTGAAACCGAGCCCATGGCCCGGCGCCGGGAGGAAGGCGTCGTAAGGCTTGTGGTGCGGCGCGACCAGTATGGTGCGGTAGCCCTGTTCGGTCGGGCGATCGGCGGTGACGTAGAGCTGGATTTCGTTCATCCGCTCCTGGTCGAACAGGATCGATCCTTTGGAGCCGAAAATCTGTATGGCGATGCGGCCCTTGCGGCCCCAGGCCGAGCGGTTGACCAGCAGCGTGCCGGCAATGCCGTTTTCCAGATGCATCAGCACGCTGGCGATGTCGTAGGTTTCCACCGCACGGCGGCCGCCGCTGGCCAGCTTGCGGTCGACATAGGGCTTGGCCATGTCGCAGATCACTTTTGCGACGCGGCCGAACAGCGTCGAGACCAGCGACAGCGGATGCACGGCGAAATCGTCGAGCGCGCCATAGCCGGATGCGGCCTCATGCTTCCAGAAGAACAGCGCTTCGGGGTCGGCCATGAAGTCCTCGTCCATCTCGATGCGCAGATGGTTGACCTCGCCGATGATCTTTTCCTCGAGCAGCGCGCCGATGTGGCGGATGGCCGGGCTCTGTATGTAGTTGTAGCCAAGCGCTGCGACCTTGCCGGACTTCTTCGCCGCGGCCGCCATCGCCGCTGCTTCGGCAAAGCTCGGCGCCATCGGCTTCTCGCACCACAGATGCTTGCCGGCTTCGAGAATAGCGATGGCCATCTCCGGATGGAACTGATTGGGCGTGGTCAGCGAGACGATATCGACCTCGGGGTCGTTGACGACGGCACGCCAGTCGCCCGACGCCTTGGCGAAGCCGAACTCACCGGCCTTGCGCTTGGCCAGCTCCTCGTTGACCTCGCCGAGATGGACCAGCTTCGGCTTGGCGACATCGGGAAAGACGGCGCCGACGGCGCTCCACGCAATGGCGTGGCATTTGCCCATGAAACCCGTGCCGATAAGACCAACGCCGACCATTTCTTTCTCCCAATACCTGAAGCGATCGATGGATGAATTAGTCCATTTCTTCTCCGAATGGAATGTCTGCCTCATTTTTTATGGCCTTCTTGCGCAGGCTCGCTATGATGGGGCAGAGAGGACGTCACTTGAGTTAAAGAGAGCATGATGTCGTCCGAAAACCGCTGCACACTTTTCGGCATCATGCTCTAGATGAGCTTGGACGGGGCGACGATGGACGAACGGGTACCTCGCGACTTCGAGACGCTGCGCGCCACGATCCTCGATCGCCGTGAAACCTTGCCCAAGCGCATCGCCCAGATCGCCGCCTATGCGCTCGACAATCCCGATGACATCGCCTTTGGCACCGCCGCCAGCATCGCCGCTTCGGCGGGCGTGCAGCCGTCCACCTTGATCCGCTTTGCCCAGCAACTAGGCTTCGACGGCTTCACCAGCCTGCAGCAGGTGTTTCGCGAGCGGCTGCGCGAGCGCAATTCCTCTTATGACGAACGCCTGCAGGCGCTGCGCGCCAAGGCCGATGCGGGTGCTGGACACCGCGCCATCTTCGACGGCTTCGTCGCCGCCGCCAGCACTTCGCTCAACGACATCTCACGCTCGCTGGACGAGGCCCATCTGGAAGACGCAATTGCGCTGCTGGCCAAGGCCGAGACCATCTATGTCCTGGCCAAGCGCCGCTCCTATCCGGTGGCGAGCTACATCGCCTATGCGCTGGGCAAACTGAAGATCCGCAACCAGCTGATCGAATCCGCCGCCGGCCTCAATGCCGAGATGGTCGCCTTCGCCACGCCGGCGGACGCCGTCATTGCCATCAGTTTCTCGCCCTATGCGCCGGCCACCATCGAGGAGGCCCGCACCATTTCCGAACAGGGCGTGCCGATCGTCGCCATCACCGACAGTTCGTTTTCGCCACTAGCGCAGTTCGCCAAGGTCTGGTTCGAGGTTGCCGAGGCCGATTTTGCCGGCTTCCGCTCGCTGTCGGCCACCATGGCGCTGGCCATGGCGCTCACCGTCGGCGTCGGCGAGAAGCGGCGCAGCACGGGCAAGAAGCGTAAGGCCTAGGCCGGCGCCCGGCGCTCGAAATTCGCGGAAGGAATGCTCATTCCATATTGACTATAGATTGGAATTATTATTTCATATTCCCGGCGCCACGCTGCCGCTCGCGCGTGTCCCCCAACTACGTTGCTCAAGACAACAAGACCGACGGGAGGTTCCAATGAGCGAAGCCGTGGACGCCAAACAGGCGACGCTCGATGTCATCACCATCGGTCGCGCTTCCGTCGACCTTTACGGCCAGCAGATCGGCTCGCGACTGGAGGACATCGGCTCATTTGCCAAATCGGTCGGCGGCTGCCCGGCCAATATCTCCGTCGGTACGGCCAGGCTCGGCCTGCGCTCGGCGCTGCTCACCCGCGTCGGCGACGAGCAGATGGGCCGCTTCATCCGCGAGCAGCTGCGGCGCGAAGGCGTCAATGTCGATGGGCTCAAGACCGACCAGGAACGGCTGACGGCCCTGGTGCTGCTTTCGGTCGAGAGCGAAGGCGTCTCGCCAATGATCTTTTATCGCAGCGACTGCGCCGACATGGCGCTCGCCGAAGAAGACATCGATGAAGCCTTCATCGCCTCGGCCCGCTCGATCGTCGTCACCGGCACGCATTTTTCCCGGCCCAACAGCGACGCCGCCCAGCGCAAGGCGATCCGCATCATCAAGGCCAAGGGCGGCAAGGTGGTGTTCGACATCGACTACCGCCCCAACCTCTGGGGGCTCGCCGGCCATGCCGAAGGTTTTGAGCGCTATGTCAAATCCGACCGCGTCTCAGCCCAGCTGAAGACGGTGCTGCCCGATTGCGACCTCATCGTCGGCACCGAGGAAGAGATCATGATCGCCTCGGGCGCCGACGATTGCCTGAGCGCGCTGAAGACGATCCGCGCGCTGTCCAAGGCAACCATCGTACTGAAGCGCGGCGCCATGGGCTGCATCGTCTATGACGGGCCGGTCAGCGACGATCTGGAAGACGGTATCGTCGGCAAGGGCTTTCCGATCGAGATCTATAATGTGCTGGGCGCGGGCGATGCCTTCATGTCCGGTTTCCTGCGCGGCTGGCTGGGTGGCGAAGATCATGCGACAGCGGCGACCTGGGCCAATGCCTGCGGCGCTTTCGCCGTGTCGCGGCTGCTCTGCGCGCCGGAATATCCGACCTTCGAGGAATTGCAGTTCTTCCTCAGGAACGGCAGCAAGCACCTCGCTCTGCGCAAGGACGAGGCGATCAACCACATCCATTGGGCGACGACCCGCCGCCGCGATATCCCCTCGATGATGGCGCTCGCCTGCGACCACCGTGTGCAGCTTGAGGACGTCGCGGCAAAGACCGGCGCCGATCCGGCGCGCATCCGCGATTTCAAGGTGCTGGCGGTCAAGGCTGCGGCGAAAGTCGCCGCCGGCCGCGACGGCTATGGCATGCTGATCGACGAGAAGCATGGCCGCGAAGCGATGTTCGAATTCGCCCGCCACCCCTTTGCCTGGCTCGGCCGTCCCGTCGAACTGCCGGGCTCGCGGCCGCTGCGCTTCGAGTTCTCGCAGGACATCGGCTCGCAACTGGTGGAATGGCCGGTCGACCACTGCATCAAATGCCTGTGCTTCTATCACCCCGACGATCCGGCAGCGCTCAAGGAAGAGCAGCAGCAGAAGCTGCGCTCGCTGTTCGAAGCCGCGCGGAAGGTCGGCCGGGAGCTTCTGGTCGAGATCATCGCCGGCAAGCACGGCAAGCTCGACGAAACGACCATCCCGCGCGCCCTGGAAGAACTCTATGCGCTTGGCATCAAGCCGGACTGGTGGAAGCTCGAACCGCAGGCGTCGGCCGGCGCCTGGGCCAAGATCGAAGCGGTGATCCTGAAGCACGATCCCTGGTGTCGTGGCGTCGTGCTGCTGGGTCTCGAAGCGCCGCAGGACGAACTGGAAGCGGCCTTTGCCGCCACCGCCAAGGCGCCGATCGTCAAGGGCTTTGCCGTCGGCCGCACCATCTTCGTCCACGCCGCCGAACAATGGCTGGCGGGCAAGATGACGGATGACGAGGCTATCGCCGACATGGCCGCGCGCTTCGAACAGTTGACCGAAGCGTGGCTTGCCGCGCGTGGCCGTAAAGCAGCATAAAGGCGCGGCAAGAGGACTGCGGAGGAAAACACCATGAGCAAGACAATCCGCCTGACGATGGCGCAGGCGCTGACCCGCTTTCTGAGCAAGCAGATGACCGAGATCGACGGCAGACGAGTGCCCATCTTCGGCGGTGTCTGGGCGATCTTCGGTCACGGCAATGTCGCCGGCATCGGCGAGGCGCTGTACCAGCTGCGCGACGAATTGCCGACCTTCCGCGCCCACAATGAGCAGGCGATGGCGCATGCGGCGATCGCCTATGGCAAGGCCAATTTCCGCCGCCGCTTCATGGCCGCGACCTCTTCGATCGGCCCCGGTGCGCTCAACATGGTGACGGCGGCGGCGCTCGCCCACGTAAACAGGTTGCCCGTCCTGTTTTTGCCGGGCGATGTCTTCGCCAACCGCATCCCCGATCCGGTGCTGCAGCAGGCCGAGGACTTTTCCGACGGCACCGCGACGGTCAATGACTGCTTCCGTCCGGTGTCGCGCTATTTCGACCGCATCACCCGTCCCGAGCAGATCATCCCGGCATTGGCGCGGACCATGCAGGTGCTGACCGATCCGGCGGAATGCGGCCCGGTGACGCTGTCGCTCTGCCAGGACGTGCAGGCCGAGGCCTATGACTATCCCGAGAGCTTTTTCGCCGAGCGCGTCTGGCACCAGCGCCGGCCGCGTCCGGACCGGCATGAATTGGCGGCGGCGGTCACCGCGCTGAAGGGTGCGAAAAAACCGCTGATCATCGCCGGCGGCGGCGTGCTGTATGCGCAGGCTTCGGACGAACTGGCGAAATTCGCCGAGAGCGCCGGCATTCCGGTCTGCGAGACGCAAGGCGGCAAGTCCTCGCTGCCCGACACACATCCGCTCAACATGGCGGCGGTTGGCGTCACCGGCACGTCCGCGGCCAACCGGCTGGCCGAGGAAGCCGATGTCGTGCTCGCCATCGGCACCCGCCTGCAGGATTTCACCACCGGCTCGTGGGCGCTGTTCAAGAACTCCGGCAAGACCATCATCGGCCTCAACGTGCAGCCTTTCGACGCCGGCAAGCACCGCGCGCTGCCGCTGGTCGCCGATGCGGCCGAAGGGCTCGCCGAACTCGGTGCTGCGCTGGGGAACTGGAAAGCACCGGCGACATGGACCGACAATGCGACCCAAGGCAAGAAGGCTTGGCAGGCCGAAGCCTCCAAGGTGACGGCGTCGACCAACGCCGCCTTCCCGTCGGACGCGCAGGTGATCGGCGCCGTGCAGCGCGCGCTGGGATCCGGCGTGACCTTGCTGAACGCGTCGGGCGGCCTGCCGGGCGAGTTGCACAAGCTCTGGCAGGCAGGCGCGCCCGGCTCGTACCATGGCGAATATGGCTTCTCGACCATGGGCTACGAGATTGCCGGCGGGCTCGGCGCCAAGATGGCCAAGCCCGACCAGGAGGTCGTCGTCATGGTCGGGGACGGCTCATACCTCATGATGAATTCCGAAATCGCCACGTCGGTGATGCTCGGCCTGAAGCTGACCATAGTGGTGCTCGACAACAGGGGTTATGGCTGCATCAACCGGCTGCAGATGGCCACCGGCGGCGCCAACTTCAACAACCTCCTGAAGGACGCGCGCCACGAGATCCTGCCCGACATCGACTTCGCCGCGCATGCGGCGAGCATGGGCGCTATTGCCGAGAAGGTGCCGTCGATCACCGGCCTGGAGACCGCGCTGCAAAAGTCGAAAACCAACGACCGCACCACCGTGCTGGTCATCGACACCGACCCGCTGATTTCCACCGATGCCGGCGGCCATTGGTGGGATGTCGCGGTGCCGGAAGTCTCCGCACGGCCGCAGGTCAACGCAGCCCGCAAGGCCTACGACGAAAAGCGGCAGATGCAGACAATCGGCGATTGATGTACATGCACCCGGCCCCTACCTCCCCCTTGTGGGGAGGTCGGACCGAAGGTCCGGGTGGGGGTCTGGCGCCGCACCCCACCTCGCTGCTTCGCAGCGACCCTCCCCACAAGGGGGAGGGTGAACAAGAAACCGGAGCTAAAACTTGAAAGCCAAACTGGGCATGTCCCCCATTGCGTGGTGGAACGATGATCTTGCCGAACTCAGCGACGACGTCTCGCTGGAAGAGTGCCTGCGCCAGTCGCGCTCGGCCGGCTTCACCGGCATGGAAATGGGCCGCCGCTTTCCCAATGACCCCGAAATCATGCTGCCTATCCTGAAAAAGGCCGACGTGACGCTGTGCGGCGGCTGGTTCTCCGGCACGCTGGTCGATGAGGACATGGGCAAGAACAAGGATCGCATCCAGCCGATGATCGACCTGTTCAAGGCGGTGAATGCGCCTTGCATCGTCTATGGCGAGGTCGGCCGCTCGATCCAGGGTGATCGCTCCAGGCCTCTCGCCACGAAGCCGAAATTGTCCAACGACGAGATGAGGGCCTATGCCAGGCGCCTCACCGAATTCGGCGAATGGTGCGCCGAGCAAGGCATGCCGCTGTCCTATCACCATCACATGGCGGCGGTGGTCGAGACCGAGCCGGAGCTCGATGCCTTCATGCGCCATTCCGGCGAAGGCATTCCGTTGCTGCTCGATGCAGGGCATCTCGCCTTTGCCGGTGGCGACGTGCTGCGCGCCATCGACAACCACCACAAGCGCATCAGCCATGTCCATGTGAAGGATGTGCGCATGGGCGTGATCGACGGGCTCGACCGCACAAAGCAGTCCTTTCTCGACGCCGTGGCGCTCGGTGCCTTCACGGTGCCTGGCGACGGTTCGCTCGATTTCGGCGCCATCGTGCAGCGCTTCGCCGACCATGGCTATGAAGGCTGGTTCGTCGTCGAGGCCGAGCAGGACCCGAAGAAGAACCCGCCGCTCAAGATGGCGCAGGTCGGCCACAAGGAATTGATGCGCGTGATGACGGCTGCCGGCTACGCCGTGGAAACGCAAGGCTTTCCCAATGCCTGAGGCGATCCGATGAAGGATTACGAGCACCCGTTCTTCCGGCCGCTGTGGCGGCGCGTTGCCGTCGTCGCCGTCTGTGTGATCTGGGCGGGGATAGAATTCGCCTCCGGCACGCCGTTCTGGGGTGTCATCGCGCTCGGCTTTGCTGCCTACGCGGTGTGGCAGTTCTTCTATCTTTACAAGCCGGTGGAGGAGAGCAAGGCTGCGCCTGATCGACCGAAGACCGGCGAAGCGAAGGCGGACGCCGAACCGAAGGAATGAAGCGGCCGTGGCTCGGAAGGGCTTGCGGGTCGGACACTCGACACCTGGCGTATCGCCTACGTCGGTGATTGGCCGGAACGTCCCTTGCTTCGTCATCCTAGGGTCTTCGCGACGGAGCTTCGCTCCTGCTTCGCCCTAGGATGACGAAGTTGAGAGGCCGACCTCGAAGACTTGCGATAGGAGACAAAACATGTCGAAACTGCTCGTCAAAGCCGACAAGGGCCATGGCCGCGTCGCGCATGTCACGCCCAACAGCGCCGGCTGGACCTATGTCGGCTTCGACCTGCACCGTTTGAAGCCCGGCGAAAACGCCTCGGGTAAGACGGGCGGTCGCGAAGTCTGCCTGGTGTTCGTCACCGGCAAGGGCACGGCAAAGGCCGGCGGCCAGGAACTCGGCCTGCTCGGCGAGCGCATGTCGCCCTTCGAGGGCAAGCCGTGGTCGGTCTATATTCCGGAGGGTTCGGACTGGTCGGTCACCGCCGACACCGATCTCGAACTCGCGGTCTGCTCGGCGCCGGGCCTGGGCGGCGGCTTGCCCGTTCGCGTCATCGCACCCGACGACCTCGGCCAGGAGACTCGGGGCAAAGGCACCAACACGCGCTACGTCACCAACATATTGCCCGAGGGCAAGCCCGCCGACTCGCTGCTGGTGGTCGAGGTCATCACGCCCGGTGGCCACACATCGAGCTACCCGCCGCACAAGCACGATCAGGACAATCTGCCGGCCGAATCCTATCTTGAGGAAACCTATTACCACCGCCTCAACCCGCCGCAGGGCTTTGCCTTCCAGCGGGTCTACACCGACGCCGACAAGTCGGGCGCCCGCGAACTGGACGAGGCGATGGCGATCGAGGACGGCGATGTCGTGCTGGTGCCCAAGGGCTATCATCCGTGCGCGGCCTGTCACGGCTACGACCTCTATTACCTTAACGTCATGGCCGGGCCGAAGCGGACGTGGAAGTTCCACAACGCGCCCGAGCACGAATGGCTCATGAAGGCCTGATCGGCCTTCGCTTGCGCCGGAAGAAAAATCGTCGGCTAACGATCCATGGGGTCGATTTGCCTTCGAAAACTCGCATAAGCTTCGTCAATCCGTCATGGAAATCACCTATGGCAGCGGGCTGACGAGGATTTTTTTCGATGCGCTACGCCATCTATTTCACCCCGAGGCAGGACGAGCCGCTGGCGCGGCTCGCCGCCAACTGGCTGGGCCGCGACCCCTTTGGCGCCGCCACCAGGCCGGTCGAGGCGGTGGGCGAGCTGTCGGCGGCCGAAGTCGCCTTTCACACCGCATCGGCGCGGCGCTACGGTTTTCATGCGACGCTGAAAGCGCCCTTCCGGTTGGCCGCCAACGAAACCGAAAGCTCGTTGCGCGCGGCGCTGGACGCCTTTGCCGAAGCAACGCCGACGGTCACCATCCCGCGCCTGGTCGTCAGCCAGATCGATGGTTTCTTCGCTTTGCTGCCGGAAGGCCCGCTGCCGCCGCTCAACCGTTTCGCCGATGATGTCGTGCTTAGCTTCGACCGTTTTCGCGCGCCGCTCACCGAGGCCGAGATCGAGCGGCGCAGCCCGGATTCGCTGAAACCCGCCGAGTTCCGCAATCTCTGTCAGTGGGGCTACCCCTACGTGTTCGAGACCTTTCGCTTCCACATGACACTGTCCGGCCGGGCCGGGCCGCAGGAAAGCCAACGTCTGCGCGCGGCAATTGACAGCCTGTTCGCCGATGTGCTGCAGCAGCCGGTGCTGGTGGATGCGCTGACGCTGTTCGTCGAAACCGAACCGGGCGCTCCGTTCATGGTGCTTTCGCATCATGCGCTCGGCCGCCGCGCTGCCCGAAAAACCGCCTGACCGCAATTCGTCCGAGTAAGCAAGGACTGCCTGAATGACCGCCGAAACTGTTCTCCACAACGCCCGCATCGTGCTTGCCGACGAGATCGTCGAAGGGTCGCTCGTGCTGCGCGACGGTTTTATCTCCGGCGTCGACGCCGGCACCGGCCACACCGGCGGGGGCATGGGCGGCGAGGACATGGGCGGCGACTACATCATTCCCGGCCTGGTCGAGCTGCACACTGACCATCTCGAAGGCCACTATGCGCCGCGCCCGAAAGTGCGCTGGAACCCGATCGCCGCCGTCCTTGCCCATGACGCGCAGGTGGCCACCGCCGGCATCACCACCGTGCTCGACGCTTTGCGTGTCGGCATGGACGAGGACGCGGATATTACCTCCGACGACATCCGCAAGCTCGCCGGCGCGATCGAGGACAGCGTCGCGAAAGACCGGTTGCGGGCCGACCATTTCCTGCACCTGCGCTGCGAGGTCTCGGCGCCGGATTGCTTGCGGGCTTTCGCTAATTTCGATGGCGACGAGCGGGTCAAACTGGCCTCGCTGATGGACCATGCGCCGGGACAGCGCCAGTTCGTCAATCTCGAGACCTACGCCTATTACTACCAGCGCAAGCTGAAGCTGACCGATCGCGACTTCCAATTGTTCTGCGAAAAGCGGATGTCGGAATCAGCGAAGAATTCGGGACCGAACCGGGTGGCGATATCAGCCGCCTGCAACGAGCGGGGCATTGTGCTGGCGAGCCATGACGACGCCACATCAGGCCATGTCGACGAGGCGATCGAGCAGGGCGTGCGCGTCGCGGAATTCCCGACCACGCTGGAAGCCGCCAAGGCCTCGAAGGATGCCGGGCTCGGCGTGCTGATGGGCGCGCCCAACGTCATGCGCGGCTCCTCGCATTCGGGCAATGTCTCGGCCCGCACGCTGGCCGGCGACGGCCTGCTCGACATATTGTCGTCCGACTATATCCCTTTCAGCCTGATCCAGTCGGCCTTCTTCCTCGGCGACGTCGTCGAGGGCATCTCCTTGCCGCAGGCGGTCGCGATGGTGTCGAAGAACCCGGCCGAGGCCATCGGCCTCAACGACCGCGGCGTCATCGAACAGGGCCGCCGCGCCGACCTCGTGCGGGTGCGCGTCGACGACCATGTGCCGGTCGTGCGCACCGTCTGGCGCCAAGGGCGGCGGGTCGCCTGATGGTCTCGGCGTCGATCGAGCGCGAACTGACCAGCGAGGCCTTTCCGCTCCGCAACGGCGTGTTTGTCGCCGTCGTCGGCCCGAGCGGCGCCGGCAAGGATACGGTAATCGGCTATGCCCGCACCTTGTTTGCCGACGAGACGAGGCTGGAGTTCGTCCGCCGGGTCATCACCAGGCCGAGCGACGCCGCAAGCGAGGATCACGACACGCTGGCCGACGCCGCCTTTGCCGAGGCCCAGGCCGACGGCGCTTTCGCCATTTCCTGGGAGGCGCACGGCCTGCGCTACGGCATTCCGGCCGATGTCGACTGGTCCATCGCCAATGGCCATGTCGCGGTCGCCAATGTCTCGCGCGCAGTCATCCCGGTGCTGCGGGAGCGCTATGCCAATCTGGCTGTCGTCGAGATCACCGCCTCGCCGGAAATCCTCGCCGAGCGTCTCGCCCAGCGCGGCCGCGAATCGCGCGGCGAAGTGCTGGCTCGGCTCGCCCGCAGCGCCAATATCGCTTTGTCCGGCTCCGGCGTCACCTCGATCGACAATGGCGGCCGGCGCGAAGCCGCCGGAGAACGCTTCGCCGAGGTGCTGCGCAAGGCGATGGCCTTCTCGGATATATCCGGCGTGATGTAGCGCTACTCCGCCGCGACAGTCTTCCGGCTGGCATCGAGCATCAGCCGCCTTGCGCGGAACACGCCCCATTGCTGGTCGACCAGCACGCCGATCAGGATCACGCCGCCCATCACCGCGAAGTTGAGCGAGGACGGGATGCCGAGCAGATTGACCAGGTTCTGCAACTCCTGCAGCAGCACGGTGCCCAGGATGACGCCGACCAGCGAGCCTTCGCCGCCGCGCAGCGAGAAGCCGCCGAGAACGGCGGCGGCAATGGCGTAGAGCTCGTAGAACTGGCCGTGGCTGGCCGGCGAGATCGAGCGCGTGTACATGGCGAAATAGATCGCCGACAGCGCCGTCAGCACGCCGCAGATGACATAGGCGGCCATGACGACACGGCCGGTGCGAATTCCCGAATATTTCGCCGCCTCTTCGTTCTTGCCGATGGCATAGAGGTAGCGTCCGAACACCGAGCGGTGCAGCACCACCCACATGACGATCGAAATGACGATCAGTGCGATGAAGCTGTTGGGCACGCCATAGCTGCGGCCCGCGGTGAGGAATTCGAGCTCGGGAAAATTCTGGCCGAAGGCGAAGCCGGCGGTGCCGTCGGCGGTATAGAAACGGGCGACCCCGCGATAGATCAAAAGGCCGCACAGCGTGACCACGAAGGGCTGCAATTTCAGCCTTGTGATCAGCCAGCCATGCGCCAGTCCGATGATGCCGCCCAGCACCAGGATCAGCGGCAGCGCCAGCGGCCATGGCATGTCGCGCACGGCGATGAAATCGATGAATAGCGTGCCGAGCAGCGCCACCAGCGATCCCACCGACAATTCGATGCCGCCGGTGATGATGACGAAGGCCTGGCCGATGGCGAGGATCCCGAACAGGCCGATCAGGTTCGAGGTGTTGGCGAGGTTGATCGGCAAAAGAAAGCGCGGGTTGATGGCGGTCACCACGGCGCCGACCACCAGGATCAGGATCAGCAGGCCGAGATCTTTTTTGCTCATCGTCTTCTCCCCAATGCGCCGGACCGGCAATCGCCTGAAGCCCGCTAGTTTGCCGGCTTGCCGACCGCCAGCAACAGCACGTTTTCCTGGCTGAATTGTTCCTTGTCGAGAATGCCCGAGATCTGGCCCTCATGCATGACGGCGATGCGGTCGGACACGCCGATCACCTCTTCCATGTCGCTGGAGATCATCAGCACGGCGACGCCGGCATCGGCCAAGGCTCGCATCAGCCCGTAAATCTCGGCCTTGGCGCCGATATCGATGCCGCGCGTCGGCTCATCGAGGATCATCACCTTCGGGTTCATCGCCAGCCATTTGCCCAGCACCACCTTCTGCTGGTTGCCGCCCGACAGCGTACCGGTGCGCGTCTGCACCGACGGCGCTTTGATGCCGAGATTCGTCTTCTGCTTCTCTGCGGTGGCGGCCTCGGAGCTTGCCGACACCAGTCGACGCTTCGCATGCGCCGGCAGGTTGGGCAGCGAGATGTTCTGCGCGATCGACAGGTCAAGCAAAATGCCGGTCAGCTTGCGGTCTTCCGGAACCAGGAAAATGCCATGCGCGACCGCATCGGCCGCCGAACCCAGTACAAGCGGCTTGCCGTCGAGTTCGAGCCCACCGCCAAGCGTGCTGTCGATGCCGAAGAACACCCGCGCCAGTTCGGTGCGGCCGGAACCGACAAGACCGGCAAGGCCGAGGATTTCGCCGCGCCTGATGTCGAGGTCGACCGGCCGGGCAGGGTAGGCGGGGGTGCGGATGGCTTTGGCCGAGAGCGCAGTGGCGCCCGGCGCCCGCGCCGCCTCGGAGGCCTTTTCGCGCTCCTTCAGCATGCGGCCGATCATCAGCTTGACCATCTGGTCGTGGTTGATGGCGCTCTTCGGCAAGGTGCCGGCCAGCATGCCGTCGCGCAGCACCACGACGCGGTCGGCGACGCGCTCGACCTCATGCAGCCGGTGCGAAATGAAGATGACGCTGATGCCATCGGCCTTCAGCGCCTTGATGACGTCGAGCAGCTTGTCGGTTTCGGCAAGCGGCAGGCTCGATGTCGGCTCGTCGAGGATCACCAGCCGCGCCTTGATCGACAGTGCCTTGGCGATCTCGACCATCTGCTGCTGCGCCAGCGACAGCGAGGCAACCGGCGTATCGGCGGAGAAATTGGCGCCGACGCGCTTCAGCAGTGGCGCCACCATTTCGCGCAGCTTGGCGCGGTCGACCAATCTCAGCGGCCCGCCGCGCAACGGCTCGCGGCCGAAGAAGATATTGGCGGCAACATCGAGGTTTTCGAAGAGATTGAGTTCCTGGTGGACGAAGGCGATGCCCGACCCCAGGCTGCCTTCGACGGTGAGCCCGTCATGCGCAACGCCGTCGACGGTGATGGCGCCGCTGTCCGGCCTGGTGACGCCGCCGAGGATCTTCATCAAGGTCGATTTGCCGGCGCCGTTTTCGCCGACCAGGCCGATCACCTCGCCCGGCCTGACCTCCATGGAAAAGCCGTCCAGCGCCACCACGCCCGGATAGGTCTTGCGCACGTTCTCGAGGCCGAGGAACGGGGTGGTTGCGACGATGGATGGGTCGGAATAATTCATCACGCCATATTTGATCAGGCTTGCCAGCAGCCGGTGGGCTACAGACTGACGGGCCTTGGCCGACCCGTCAACACGATCGCCGGCTCAAGGCGAACCCTGAGCCGGCGCAACTGCTCGTGGTCTCAGTTTCCGGACATCGCCTTCAGATTGGCGGCATAGGTGTCGACATCGTCCTTACCGATGATCTTGGTCGGGATGATGATCAGGCCGCCTTCCGGAATGCCTGATTTGTCGCCCTTGAGATAGGCGGCCATCAGCTTCATGCCCTGATAGGCCCACTCGAAGGGCTGCTGCACGACGGTCGCCGCCACGGTGCCTTCCTTGACGCCGCCCAGCGTGATCGGATCGTCATCGAAGCCGACGACGGTGATCGAGCCGAGCTTGCCGGCGTCGCGCAGCGCTTCATAGATGCGCGGCGTGTTGTAGGAATAGAAGCCGACCATGCAGGTGATGTCGGGGCTGGCGACCAGCGCGTCCTCGACATTCTTCTTGGCGCGCGCCTGGTCGATGTCGTCGCCGCGCACGTCCACCAGTTCGATCTTGCTGCCGGCGAGGCCGTCCTTCATGCCCTGGATGCGTTCCTTGGCATTGTCGGCGCCGAGCAGGCCGACGAAGCCGAGGCACTTGCCGCCGTCCGGCATCGCCTTCTTGGCGATCTCGGCCGCCTGCTTGCCGGCGTCGACATTGGACGAGCCGATATAGGCGACGCGCTTGGTCTGCGGGGCATCGGAGTCGGTGGTGAACAGCGCCGTTTCCGACGCGATCTTGTTCAGGCCGTCGGTCGAGGTCTTGGGGTCGACGGCCGAGACCATGATGCCCTTGACGCCGGCGGTCACCAGATCGTCCATCAGCCGCTGCTGGATGGCGACCGAGGACTGCTCGGGATATTTGAGTTCGAGATTGTAGTCGGGCAATTCGGCCTGCGCCTTCTTGACGCCGGCTTCGGCGGCCTTCCAGAAATCGGAAGCGCCGTTGACGACGAAGGCAAGCGTCGGCTTGTCGTCGGCGCGCGCAATGGCTGTCGCGGTCAGGCCAAGCAGCAGGGCTGCGGTGGCCACGGATGCATGTCGTATCAAGGATTTCATGTTCAACCTCCCGTTTTGGCTCAGTCGTCGGACTGAACCGATCTTGCATTCACTGACTTGCCGCTCGCGATTTGGACGCCCTCCTCCTCAGGGGTTCCCGGCGCTGAAGAATGGCGTCGTCGGTCGCGATCACGGACTTTAGAGACTCATCCCGTGCTCGTAAATAGTCTGATTTGTCTGACATATCACATGTCCGAGACCAAGCTTGCGGAGGCAAACCCCGCTCGCCATCGGGCCATTCACGTGCACTTCTCGCCGCACGGGTCCCACCTGACCGGACACGGCGGATTGACGTTACAGCGTCGTTTTGTATTAGTAAACACTATTAGCAGAGGTCTCGCGCGGACACTCGGCGGTGGCCCTAGGTCTAGTTTGCCCGAACAGGTGCAGCACGGCTTCGCGCAAGCAGATGCCTTGCAGTCCTTGAATTTCACGCAGCCCGCAGCGGCATGGCGGGGAACTTCAAAACTGCTAATAAAGATAATCGCCTTCGACTATTTCCATTGGTCGACGGCGCGACACCATCTTGTCGGTGTGGCAGGCTTGCGACTAGACAGGCTGGGGATTGGGACGCAATGCCATGAGCGAGACGAGGGATCCGGACGACACGGCGAAGCGGCGCAAGGCGCCGGCGAGAGCTGCCAAGGGCGGCCGCGTCACCATGACCGACATTGCCAGGGCAGCCGGTTGCTCGCAGGCGACCGTCTCTTTCGTGCTCAACGATTCGCCCGGCATCCGGCTGTCGCAGCAGACGCGCGAGCGGGTGATCGACGCCGCGCGCTCGCTCGGCTACGCAGCACCCGCCTTCTCGGCGCTGCGCAAACCTGTTCCCGCCTTCGATGGACTTGACGGTGTCATCGGTTTCGCTGTCGACCAGCTGGCGACAAGCCCGGAAGCCGTTGTCGCCATCGAGGGCGCGCGCCAGGCGTCGTGGAACGCCGGCAATGTGTTGCTCGTGGCGCAGACCATGGGCGACGCCGTCATGGAGCCGCGCGCCGTTGCGGCGCTCACCAGGCGCGGCATCTCGGCGCTGGTCTACATGACCATCTTCACCCGCGAGATCACGGCGCCGGACTTCCTCTACGGCCTCGACATCCCGGTCATCCTGCTCAACTGCTACACGGCCGATTATGCCTTCCCGGCCGTGGTGCCGTCCGAGATCGCCGGCGGCCAGAACTCGACCCGGCATCTGATCGGCCACGGCCACCGCCGCATCGCCACCATCACCGGCGAGCCGTGGATGCAGGCCGCGCAGGACCGGCTGAAAGGCTACCGCAGGGCGCTCGCCACCGCCGACATCCCGTTCGATCCCGAACTGGTGGTCGAGGGCGACTGGTCGGCGAGCGCCGGCTATGCCGCGACCGTGGAGCTTTTGGAGCTGAAAGAGCGCCCGACCGCCATCTTCTGCCAGAACGACCGCACGGCCATCGGCTGCTACGAAGCGCTGAAGGAGGCGGGCCTGCACATCCCGCAGGACATCTCCGTCGTCGGCTATGACGACGAGGAGATCGCCCGCCATCTGTTCCCGCCGCTGACAACATCGATCCTGCCGCACATGGCGATGGGCCAATGGGCGATCGAACAGCTCGAAGTGCCGCCGCCTCCCGGCCGCGGCCGCTATCCAATCACCAAGCTGGAATGCCCGCTGGTGCAGCGGGATTCGGTGGCAGCTGTGGCTGGATAAAGCTGAACCAGCCCATCCCGATGCAAATCGGGATGGGTCTGTTTGGTGTTTGCGCCTCAGGGCAGGGTCAATCCGGGAACGTGCCGCGGTTAGAACCGCAAGACGACGAAGGAGCGCCTGCGATAGCAGCGCCGGCGCAACCGGCCATGCCGCCAGAACGTGCGGCAGTGCCGTCTCCAGACATGCCGCCTGTGGTGGCGACGATGGTGCCATCGCCGATGCGAGATCTGCTCGACATCGCCAGCGCCTTCGTCGTCATCAAACGAATTGGCATCCTGCTTGTCGAGTTCATCGAGAATGCCGTTACCGACATTGGGAACCCCGGCCACGGCCTCGAGAGGCCGAACCGCGGTAGCAAGCGCCGCGGCCCCCGCAACGCCGAACAATGCTGTCAAGAATGATCGCCGATCCATCAAAACCTCCATCAGCAAGACAAGGCTAACATGACGAGCCTAACACAAAGCAGCTAGAGCGGGTGATACAAAAGGCCAGAGGCGAATCTTCGAGCCGGCCCAAACGGGTGACCGGACGGACGGCAGAGGTCGGAGCAAGGCCGCTACCGGGCGGCGCGCTTCCTTCGGCTCGGCGACCAAGCCATGCGGAATGCCGCCGATGAAAGCGCACAGCCTGAGCGGTTCCGCCTTTCCGCGAAACTCTGAACCGCTTGGCAAAGCTACCCCCTAAGAATGCCCGCCACCTTGCGGCAGTGGCTGGCTGAGAGACTGACGCCCCACGGCAGATGCGATGTTGCGGTACTCAGCGCCGCGCCAATATCCGGCAGAGCTCCTTCAGGTCCCGGTCGTAGGTGCCCTTGCCGCTGAGCACGCTGGCGCAGCGTTTTTTCATCTTGGCGATCTGGCCGGCCGACATGGCGCTGATGGCAACCATCGCCGGTCGCGCGGGCACCGCCGGCGTGTTGGGATCCCTGGGGCTGGTGGTCGTTGTCTGTGTGCCAATGCCGACGCCGACCCCGGCCGTCACTCCACTGCCCACCCCGACCCCGGCGCCGACCCCGACACCGCTGCCGACGGTTGCGCCGACCCCGACCCCGACGCCCGTGCCGACCGATACGCCGGCGCCGGCGGTAACGCCGCTGCCAACCGAGGCGCCGACACTGGCGGTGGTGCCGCTGGTGCCTCCGACCGTCGCTCCGGCATTGACGCCCTTGCTCCCGCCGACCGAGACACCGACGCCAAGCCCGCCGCCACTGCCGCCGACCGAAACACCCACCCCACCGCTGCCGCCGATGCCCACACTGAGCCCGCCCGCGCCAGCCGGAAAGCACAAAGCTACGGAAACCGCGCCGCCGGCCAAGACCTTTGTTAAACTTTTAAAGAAATCCATAACGCCGCTCCCCGTGCTGGTTGCCTGGACCCAGGTTGAACAGCATCCGTTACCAATATGATTACGCGAGTGTAGCGTTTTTAGTTTCTGCAAGAATAGGTAGTATTGGAAATCGTTGTTATGGCTTCTTGCGGCGACCGGAATATATATGTTGGAATTGGCGGAAAAAATCGAGGATTTGCGGTTAGACTCGGAACCTTAGACAGGCAGGACGAGTGCTCGCATGCGGGAATTTACCGGGCGCATGCCTCAGGCCGTCTTGCGACGCCGCTTCCCTAGGCTGCGGTGGAGAATGGACCCTCGAGAATGGGGCTCGTACTGCAGAAAAGGGGACGATCCAAGAAACCCGCGACGATCTCCACCGATGTCGGGCGCGTTGTGCGCCACATCGTTCCGCTGCTCGCAGTCGACGGCGTCAGCGCTACCCTTGCGGGCATACCTTCGCCCCGTTTGGCGTTTCTGCCCTTTGGATCGGATGCCGATCGTCCGCTGGCGTTTCGAATCTCTTCAACTTACGCCGAGTTTCGCAAATCCACTTTAATCCCGGCTAACGTTCGAAGGGTTCGCCAAGCGAGGCGACACCGTTCAGCCTGAGCAAGCGGCGGTCCGCCGAGATGACACCGAGCACGACGATCGTAACGAGATAGGGAAGGCTGGAAAGCAGTTGCGATGGCAAGTCCAGACCGGTCGCCTGGGCGGCGAGGCTCATCAGCGAAACCGCACCGAAGAGGCAGGCACCCAGGAAGATGCGGCCAGCGAGCCACGTACCAAAGACAACGAGTGCGATCGCGATCCAGCCACGTCCGGCAATCATACCGTCCGCCCAAAGGGGCGTGTACACCGCCGCCGCATAGGCGCCGGCAAAACCCGCCATCATGCCACCAAAAGCTATGGCCGCGATACGGATAGCGATGACCGGATAGCCGATGGCATGGGCTGCCTTGGGATTCTCGCCGATTGCCCTCACGACAAGGCCGACTCTCGTATAGGCAAACATCGCCCAGATCGCAAACGTCACGGCAAGGGAAAGCCATACGACGATGTCCTGGACAAACAGCCTGCCGACTACCGGGATTTCCGAGAGGCCGGGAAAGGCAAGTTTCGGGAGCCCCTTCACCGTCAAGCTCTCGTAGCTTTTGCCGAACAGCGCCGAAAGGCCTTGGCCGAGAATGCCGATCGCAAGGCCTGTCGCGACCTGGTTTGCCCGGAATCCGAGTGCCAGCACTGCAAAGACGAGGGACAGGACGGCGCTACCGAGGCCGGCGGCAACGAACCCCAGCAGGTGTCCACCGCCGTGGTAGACGACGATGAACGCGAGCACCGCGCCGAGGGCCATCAGGCCCTCTACGCCGAGGTTAAGAACACCGGCGCGCTCGACCACCAACTCGCCGAGTGCGGCAAGGAGAAAGGGGGTTGCCGCTGCGAGCATGCCCGAAATAATGAACTCGACGGCGTTCATGGCTGGCTCAGGTGATGGGGGCGGCGCCACTCGATGCGGTAGCGCACGAAGGCCACAGCGCCGAGATAGGCGAGCAGCAAGCTGCCTTGGAAGACGCGGACGGCGGCGATCGGCAGGTTTGCCGACACCATCGCATTGTCGCCGCCGATATAGAGGACAGCCATGAAGAGCGCGGAAAAGATGATGCCGACTGGATGCAAGCCGCCGAGATAGGCGACAATGATGGCCGCATAACCGTAGCCGGTCGAGATCGAGCGCTGCAGCTGGCCGAGCGGACCCGCGACTTCCGCCGCGCCTGCCAGTCCCGCCGCCATGCCACCGATCAGAAGCGATAGCCAAATCGCACGCCCTTCGCTGAAGCCGGCGTAACCGGCCGCGCGCGGGGCAAGGCCGCCGACCTTGAGCTTATACCCCATGAAGCTTCGCTGCATGAAAACCCAGGCCACCAGCGAGAGCGCAAGTGTGATGAGCAGCGAGACGTTGACGCGGGTACCGGTGATCAGGGTCGGCACCATCGCGTCGTTCTGAAACATGACGGATTGTGGGAAATTGAAGCCGGCCGGGTCCTTCCATGGGCCGAGCAGCAGGTAGTTGAGGACTTGCGCCGCAACGAGGCTCAGCATCAGGGAGACCAGGATCTCGTTCGCATTGAGCCTGACGCGCCAGAAGGCGGTGATAGATGCCCAAAGTGCACCGCCGAGGGCACCGAGAAGCAGCATCAGCGGCCAGATCCACTGCCCGGTCGCCTGCGGAAACCAGACGGGGATCGCCGAGGCGAAAATAGCGCCCAGGATAAACTGGCCCTCCGCGCCGATGTTGAACACTTTTGCGCGGAAACCGATCGCCAGCCCCTGAGCAATGAGGAGAAGGGGCCCCGCCTTCAGCAGCACCTCCGCAAACGATGCCCAGGAGAGGAACGGCTCGAGAAGCATCGCGTACAGGACGGCCGCCGGATCTCGGCCTATCAGCACATAAAGGCCCAGATTGAGGATGATCGCCATGCCAAGCGCGACAGCCGGGGCCAGCATGGCCGCGACGAGCGAGGCATGCTCCCGGCGGACGAGCGCGGGGAGGAACGTCGCGGCCCAAACGCTCATGCAGGAACCTTCTCTGGCGAGGCATGTGCTCCGATCATGTATCTGCCGATGTCTTCGGGGCGCGTGTCCCGCGTGACCAGAGGCGGACTCAGCATTCCATGATGGAGCACCTGGATGAAATCGCAGAGTTCGAAAAGTTCCTCGAGTTCCTCGGAAATCACGAGGATCGCCACGCCCAGGTTGCGCAACGCGATGAGCCGCCTTCTGATGGCGGATGCAGCGCCAATGTCTACACCCCAGGTCGGCTGCGCCACGAAAAGCAGTTTTGGTGACAGCATCATCTCGCGACCGACGATGAATTTCTGCAAGTTGCCGCCGGACAGCGAGCCCGCTTCGGCATCCGGGCCGGAGGCGCGGACGTCGTACCGACGGATGCATTCGCTGGTGAAAGCCGTCGCTCCGGCGCTGTTGATGAGGCCGCGCCTCACGAGATCGAAAGGATGGGCGGTAAGAACGGTGTTGAGCACGAGCGACATTTCAGGGACCGCGCCGCGTCCCAGCCGGTCTTCGGGCACGAAGGCGAAGCCAAATCTCCTGCGCGCGGCCGCATCGAGTGTGCCTACGTCGCGGCCCATCATGTAGATCCGGTCGCGTTGTTCCTTCAGCAGCATCGCTTCGCCCGAGATGAGCGCGGCAAGCTCGCCTTGGCCATTGCCCGATATTCCGGCTATGCCAAGGATCTCGCCTGATCGTACCGTGAGGCTGATGCCGGAGAGCGGCGTGGCAAAGGGGTCGTCCGGCGTGTAGTCCATGTCGATTATTTCCAGCCGCTTCTCCCCCTCGGGCATGGCCAACGCGGGCATCACCTCGGGCATGTCGCGGCCGATCATCATCCGGGCGAGGTCGTGCGCATCATAGTCGCGCGGGTCGACGGTGCCGATAACGCGCCCTCCACGCAAGACCGTCGCCTGGTCACAGATCGTGCGAATTTCCTCCAGTTTGTGGGAGATGAACAGGATGGACACGCCGCGGTCGCGAAGGCGCCTGAGCGTGTCGAACAGCTTCTTCACCGCCTGCGGCGGCAAGACCGAGGTCGGCTCGTCGAGAATGAGCAGCTTCGGGTCCGTCATCAGGCAGCGGATGATCTCCACCCGCTGCCGTTCGCCGACCGAGAGCGCGTGCACATCGGCGAGAGGATCTACTTCAAGGCCAAAATCCTGGCCGAGGCTGCGGATGCGCCCGGCCAGCTCCGCCTTGCCGCCGGGGACGACGAGCTGGATGTTCTCGACGACAGTCAGCGTCTCGAACAGCGAGAAATGCTGAAAGACCATGCCGATGCCCCTGCGCCGTGCCTCAGCCGGCGAGGCAAGGCGCAGAGGCTCCCCGTTCCAGACGACGGTGCCTTCGTCCGGCTGTTCAACGCCATAGATGAGCTTCATCAGCGTCGATTTGCCCGCCCCATTCTCCCCGAGGATCGCATGGATCGATTGGGGCGCCACGTCCAGATCGATGGCTTCGTTAGCCCGGATCTGGCCGTAGCTCTTCGAGATGCCGCGGAGCGACAGAAGGGGCGGGGTCATGACTTACTTCGGCAGTGGTGTGGTGACACCCTTGACGTGCCAGTCCATCGCGACGATCTCGGGATCCGCTATCGTCGCACCGGCGGCGGCGGCTTCGCTGCCGTCGGCCTTGGTGATTGGACCTGTGAAGGGCGAGAAGCTGCCGTCGGCGATCCTCGCCGCCACTTCCTTGATCTTCGTCATCGTGTCGGCTGGGATATCTGAGTTCCAGTCCACGACCTCCACCACCTTTTCCGCGACGCCGAGGAAGGTGTTGGCGCCCTTGAAGGTTCCGGCGAGATGGGCATCCACGGAAGCCTTGAAGAAGGGCGACCAGTCCGTCGCGATGCAGCCGAGATATTTCTTCGGTGCATATTTCTTCATCGACGAATTGAGGTTGAACGCATAGACGCCAGCCTCCTCGCAGGCCGAGATCACGGAGGGTGTGTCCTGCGCGTTCGAGAAGATCACGTCGCAGTTCTGTGCCATCAGCGCCTTGGCGGCTTCCTGTTCCTTGGCCGGGTCGAACCAGGAGTTCACCCAGACGACCGATACCTCGACATCGGGATTTACAGTCTGTGCGCCGAGCGTGAATGCGTTGATCGAGGTGATCAGCTCCGGAATGGCGAAGGCCGAGACGGAGCCGAGCTTGCCGGTCTTGGAAAGAGCTGCGGCGGCTATGCCGAGCAGGTAAGTGCCCTGGAAATACTTCGCCGCGAAGGGCGAGAAATTCGGCGCGGTCTGGAAGCCGGAGGCATGCAGCACGGTGACCCCAGGATCGCGGCGGGCGATCTGTAGTGCACCATTCTGGTAGCCGAATGAGCCGGCGATCAGGAACTTGTTACCGTCGGCGACGGTCTTGTTCATGATCCGGTCGGCGTCCGGCCCTTCGGCGATGTTCTCGATGACGGTGATCTTCACCTTGTCGCCGTAGGCGGCCTTGACCGGCTCGAGGCCGGCGGCGAGCGCATGGCCCCAGCCGACATCGCCGACCGGCGACGGGAGCACGAGCGTGATACCGAGCGGCTCGTCGGCCGCAAAGGCGGGACGGCTGCCAAGCGCGCCGGCAAGCCCTGTCGCGGCAAGGCCCTTCATCAGAGTTCTGCGGGTCAGATAGTTCAGCATGTCAGTTCCCCTGTCTTAAGTTGTTAGAATTCCACCGCGGCAAAGGCGGCTTCCGCGTCCGCAGCAAGCCGGGCCTCGTTCAGCCCGGTAAACGCACCCTTCTCCCAGACGATGCGGCCGTTGATCATGGTCATGTCGGTGGGCATGCCGATACCGACCTTGGCGATCAGGCTCAATGGATCGTGGCGCGTGCCGACATAATCCATGCGGCGCGTGTCGATCGCGAAGAGGTCGGCGGCCATGCCGGGCGACAGTCGGCCGATGTCATTGCGGCCCAGAAGCGCGGCCCCGCCCGTTGTCGCATAGCCGAGGAAATCGACCGGCGCAGGCACGGGATGAGCGCGCGTCGAGGCCGCCAGGCATTGCAGCATGTAGGCGGAATGGATGCAGTGCATGAGGTTGGAATTGTCGTTCGAGGCAGCACCGTCGCAGCCGAGACCGACGCGCAGGCCAAAGGCGGACATGGCGGGAATATCAGTCACCTCCGCGCCCACCAGATAGACCGGCTCAGGGCAATGCGAGACACCGGTGCCGCTCGCCGCCATCAGCCGCAGTTCGTCATGCGTCAGCTCCCAGCAATGGGCATAGAAAGTGTCTCGGCCGGCAAATCCGAGGTCCTCGAGATAGTCCACCGTACGCATGCCATGGCGGGCCTCGATGATCGGGCTTTCGCCCTCGCCGACATGGGTGTGCATCCGCACCCCGCGATCACGCGCCAGCGAAACCGATTCCACGAAGGTCTCGCGGTAGCAGTTGACCGGCTGGCAGGGAGCGACCACGACCTGACGCATGCTGAAGGGACTGGTGTCGTGATAAGTGTCGATGAGGCGTGCGCAGTCGGCAATGAATTCGTCCGTGGTCTCCAGCATCTCGTCTGGAATGGTCGAGCCTTCCGATTTTGGCAGCGTGTTGCCGCCGCGGCCGGCATGGAAACGCATGCCGAGAAGATCGGCCGCTTCGAACTGCCGGTCGATGAGCCGTTTTCCGGCATGGCGCGGAAAATTGTACTGGTGGTCGAAGGCCGTCGTGCAACCGTGCTTTATCATCTCTGCCATCGCCGTGATCGAGGCGTGGTAGAAACAATCCTCGTTGAGCCGGGAGAAGATCGGATAGATCCGGTCGAGCCATTCGATGACCGACAGCTTCGTCCAGTCGAGTTCGGCACGGTTGCGCACAAAGCACTGAAAGAAGTGATGGTGCGTGTTGACGAGGCCGGGATAGACGAACCAGCCGTCGGCGTCCTGCACGATAGTACCGGCCGGCAACTCGCTTCTGTGCAGGCCTTGCCCGATTGCCTCGATCTGCGGGCCATTCGTCAGCACATCGACATTGCGCCGGACGCTCGGACCCCTGCCCTCGTCGGTGATGACCGCTGCGCAATTCTTCAGGAGATAGCCGGTCACCTCACGCCTCGTCCAGCATGGGTCGCGGTTCGGGCTTCAACTCGTGCAGCCGGTGGATACCGGGCATTTCGATGAAATTGTCGAGGCTGCGGAGCGCTCGCGACCAGAGCCGGATCGTGGGATACGGATCGAGGGAAACGCCGCCGTCGGGCGCGAGCGCGACGTAGGGAAAGCAAGCAATGTCGGCAATCGTCGGCCGGTCGGATGCGAGAAACCGATCGCCACGCATTTTTTGTTCGAAGAGGCCGGCTTCCAGCTCACGTAGTGCCGCTATGCCATTGGCCTGAAGCGCACCGATGTCACCGGGACGCAGCAGCATCTCATGCAGGCGCGCGCCGCCGAGGTTGGCGGTCAGCCTGTGCGAGAAGGAAAGCCATTGCTGGATGCGCGCCGTCTCCTCGGGGGCGCCGCTGCCGAGCCAGGCCGGTGCTGCCTTCGCGGCGAGATAGCCAAGCATGGCGGAAGACTCGGTCAGGATCAGGTCGCCGTCTTCAAGGATCGGGATGGAGCCTCCCGGATTAAGCGCCATAAGCTCGGGGCCACGATGCTCGGCGCCGGGATGGAAGTCGACCGGGCGGATTTCGAGCTTCACACCTGACAGCGTCGCCATCAGGCGCACCTTGTAGCAACTTGGGGAGAGGATGTAGTCGTAAAGCTTCATTGTGCCACCAATTGCGCGCCGTAGGTATAATTGTGGCGCTTCAGCCAGCGGCGATAGGCGACCGAGGTCAGGTCGGCGCGCGTCGGGATTTCCATGCCGGGATCGAGCGGCAAAAGACGCGGGATCTGGTTTTCGAGGATCGAGCGGTCCTGCAGGAAAATCGTCTGCTGGAAATGGATGAGGTCGGTCTGTGGCGTCTCGTCATCAAAAAGCGCCATCCACGGCCAGACGTCGCAGAGATCCTCGGCAAGCGGCTGGACGAATAGCGCAATCACATCCCATTCGCCCGGGCGCGGCGGGCAGGTCTTGTAGAGGACTGAGCAGGTCGGAGCCGGCACGCGGTACATGTATTCCGTCGTGATACCTCCGCTCGCGGATTTCGCCGCCTGCGGCTGGTAGAACTTCACCTGGGTCGCCCAGACCTCATCCTCTTCCTCGCGGATATCGACCTTGTAGTTTTCGACCTCGGTATGTGGCTCCGAGCCGAGGATGTCGGTATGGACGAAGGGGAAGTGTGCGATGTCGAGGAAGTTCTCGACGGCGCGGAGCGGCGAGCAGCGCACCCGCACCACGCCGACATCGACGAAGCGGCGCCCGGGCTGGTCTGCCTCGGGAATCGGAAAGACCGGTTTCTTCGGTTCGCCGAGCGACGACCAGATATGGCCATAGCGCACGGAAACCGGCAGCACGCGCCCGTTTTCGCCTGTCACTTTCGCCGCGCCATTGGCGTCGAGCGCAACCTTGATCCGCTCGTCCATCAGGGTGGTCTCGCGCCCATAGCGGTCGAGCCGGCTGAAAAGCCCGACCGGATACCATTCGTCGCGCATCGCATCGTCGATCATGGCACAGCCCCTTTCGCCTCGATCCCTTCGGCCATGCGCCGAAGGCTCTCGGCGGCTCGCGAGGCGGCGATGCGCTCGGACGCATCGCAATCGGCTGGAACAAGGACGTGGATCAGCGTCTCGCCGGCTTCCTGCGGGATAGGCACCAGGCGGATTGCCGGCGCGCCGGGCGCCTGCCAGACGTATCCTTCAACGGTGGCCTTCGTACCGGCAGCGACCGAGAGTGCCGAACATCCGGCGCGGGCCGTCAATGAACGGAGCGGGACGTAACCCTCAAAAAGGGGTGGCTTGCCGTCAGGCTCTCCATCAGCGACCCAGATGATCCCGCCCGCCTCTTCGACCAACCGGGTCGCAACGCGAATCGTCTCCGGCGGCGTGAGGCTGGGATGGGCAGGAATGCGCAGGCACTGACCGGCCTGCGAATAGGTCCAGCCGTGATAGATGCAGGAGAGCGCCTCGCCGCGCACGAAGCCATGGGAGAGGCGCATGCCGCGATGCGGACAGCGATCCGCCGATGCCGCCAAGCGCCCCGATTGGCTTCGCCAGAGGGCAATGGGACCGGCGGGCGTCCGCCCCGGCATTACCTGTCCTGTTGGCAGATCCTGGGAAAGGGCGACCGGCACCCAGGTGTCCGTCTTGTCGGACAGCATGACCTTACTTTCCGTACTGATACTACTGTTTCCCGACCAGAGAGATGCCGGCGCAAGGAGTTGGCGAACCGCTCGATGCGGCTGACGTATGCATAATTATTTCGCAATTGCAATATTGATTAAATTAAGTGCAAACGGAGGGTAACCACACGCAAAGCTATATGTTTTTTTGCTCGACAGGCGCGCGGTCGATCGTCTCGACCCAGACTTCAATGGGCCCAAGCGAACATCCCATCTCCATCATGTCGATCAGTTCCGCCGCACCGGCAATATCGAGTTCGATGCGATCGGTGCTTGCATGAGCGATGTGGTGCGCGAGACCGAGCTTGGCCGCATGGCGCATGATCCAGGGCAGGAAGGACGCGGGTTCGAGGTGGCCGCGAATGGTCATCCGCTCATGCAAGCGGTGTTGACTTTGCTTCATCACGAACGGAACGCGCGCCTTGGTGTCACGGTCAGCAGCATAGCGTCTGACTGAACGGGCGGAAGTGGTAATCGACGCGCCAATAACACCGAATATCGACTGATCGCCCGTGCCTAGACCCGGGCATTCATGCATGTCGCCCAGAAGTGCCGAGGTTGTGGGACAACGACATGCATTAAACAAAGACTTCAAGCGGTCGCATGAATCCGTTCAGCGCGACGCTCTTTAGGGTTATCCAAGCTATTGTAATGCATCTGCCCTTCCCGAGAGATGGGTGACAGTTCATTCCGGAGACATGGGTTACACTTTCGGCCCTTTGCAAGGAGAGCAAGGTGCCTTGGAAGGAGTGT
>NZ_JAMYSN010000008.1:0-234784 GCF_040321955.1 Mesorhizobium sp. M0217
CGCCAAAATCTCCATGCCTTGCGATATCGCTGGCGCGAACCACCACGAAAGCGCAAATTTCAGTCCATGCCAAAGCTATCTTAGCGCCTATGCCCTTGAGGGGGAGATGGCCGGCAGGCCAGAGGGGGTCGGTTCGACTGGATGCGCCCCCTTGCGACCGATGAAGGTTAGCGCTCCACGCGCGGCGACCCCCTCTGTCGCCTTCGGCGACATCTCCCCCTCAAGGGGGGAGATCGGCGCTCCGCCGCCTAGCTCACCTCCGAAGTCCGCCTGCGCACAACCACACCCAGCTCATCGCTCTCGCGTGCAACTCGAAGCCTCTCTTCGGCTTCTGTCGCTTCGCGCTGGCGGTCCCACATCGACGCGTAGAGGCCATGCTTTTGCATCAGCTCGGCATGGGTGCCGCGCTCGGCGATCTCGCCGTCCTTGAGCACGATGATCTCGTCGGCGGTGATCACCGTCGACAGGCGGTGGGCAATGACGATGGTGGTGCGGCCCTTGCTGACCAGGTCGAGGGCGGCCTGGATTTCCTGTTCGGTGTGGCTGTCCAGCGCCGAGGTCGCCTCGTCGAGCATCAGGATCGGCGGCGCCTTCAAAATCGTGCGGGCAATCGCCACGCGCTGCTTTTCGCCGCCCGACAGTTTTAGCCCGCGCTCGCCAACCATCGAGCGGTAGCCTTCGGGCAGTCGTTCGATGAACGGGCCGATCTGGGCAAGCTCGGCGGCTTTCTGCATGTCTTCCTCGCTGGCGCCGATGCGGCCGTAACGGATGTTGTAGGCGATGGTGTCGTTGAACAGCACGGTGTCCTGCGGCACCATGCCGATGGCGCCGCGCAGGCTCGCCTGCGTCACATCACGGACATCCTGGCCGTCGATCAGCACCTGACCGCCCTGGACGTCGTAGAAGCGGAACAAGAGCCGCGAAATCGTCGACTTGCCGGCGCCGGACGGACCGACAATGGCCACCGTCTTGCCGGCCGGAACCTCGAAGGAGACACCTTTCAGGATCTTGCGGCTGGGGTCGTAGGCGAAGTGCACGTCGCGGAACTCGACCTTGCCGGCTGTAACAGCCAGTGGCTTGGCATCGGGCTTGTCGGTGATTTCCTGCGGCACATCGAGCAGGTCGAACATCTGCTCGATGTCGGTCAGCCCCTGGCGGATTTCGCGGTAGATGAAGCCGATGAAATTGAGCGGCACCGAAAGCTGCATCAGCATGGCGTTGATGAAGACGAAATCGCCGACCGTCTGCGTGCCAGCCTGCACCTCCAGCGCCGACATGCACATGACGATGACGGTGCCGAGACCGAAGATGATGCCCTGGCCGAAATTCAGCCAACCGAGCGAGGTCCATATTCTGGTCGCCGCCATCTCATAGCGTGCCATTGAGCGGTCGAAGCGCTCAGCCTCCATACCCTCGTTGTTGAAGTATTTGACCGTCTCGTAGTTGAGCAGGGAGTCGATCGCCTTGGTATTGGCGTCGGTGTCGCTGTCGTTCATGTCGCGGCGGATCGAGATGCGCCAGTCGCTGGCGCGCACCGTGAACCAGACGTAGAGCCACACCGTGGCCGCCACCACGACCACATATTTCCAGCCATAGGTGTAGGCGAAGATGCCGGTGGTCAGCGCGAATTCGAGGATGGTCGGCGCCGTGTTCAGCATGATGAAGCGCACGATCGTCTCGATGCCCTTGGTGCCGCGCTCTATGATGCGCGACAGGCCGCCGGTGCGGCGCTCGAGGTGAAAGCGCAGCGACAGCTGGTGCATGTGAACGAAGGTGCGGAACGCAAGCTGACGCACCGCATACTGGCCGACGCGGGCAAACAGCGCGTCGCGCAGCTGGTTGAAGCCGAGTTGCACCAGCCGCACGACATTGTAGGCGACGACCAGCATCACCGGCGCCAGCAGGAAGGATGGCAGCGGCGGCGGCGATTTGGCGTCACCGGCCAGAGAATCGGTCGCCCATTTGAAGAAGTACGGCCCGGCAACCAGTGTCAGCTTGGCAACGACTAGAAGCAGCGTCGCCCAGGTGACGCGTGCCCTGAGATCGGCGCGGTCGGCCGGCCACATATAGGGCCACAGATTGCGCAAGGTGCTGAAGGTCGAGCTATCGGAAACGGTTTTTTCTGCCACTTGTCTTGCCTTTTGGGTGAGAAATCAGCGGCCGGAGCAGCAGGAATTGACGAGTGCGGTCAGCGATGCGGAAACGTCGGCGAGCGCGGCGCGGTCGAGCTGATAGCGCGAGCGCTGGCGGTCGGGCTCGAAGCGGACCAAGCCTGCTTCGACCAGGATTTTCAGATGCTGGGAGACCGTCGACTGCGCGAGGTCGAGATGGTCGACAACCTCACGGCAGCAGCAGGAGCGGCTGGCCGACAGATGTCTAAGGATCTCGATGCGCGCCGGGTGCGAGAGTGCGGCGAAGCTCGCGGCAACGGCGCGGCTTTGGGGCGGTGCGCAGTTTGCGTGGTCTGGTTCAGTGAGCGAGTCTGCCATCGTTCATCGGCGATAGACGATGAACGGGTGCGTGGCAAGCTAACCCGATGGGTAGAGCGACCTAATCTCCCCCCTCGAGGGGGAGATGTCGCCGAAGGCGACAGAGGGGGTCGGTACGTCCTGACGCAACGTCGTTTGCAGCAAAGAGAAGGTCGGCGTTCTATGCGCGGCGACCCCCTCTGGCCTGCCGGCCATCTCCCCCTCAAGGGAGGAGATCAAGCGCTCGGCCGCTACTGCGTCTTCACCGGCGCCGTTGTCACCTGCTCGCCCATCGCCTTGAGGTCGGCGGCTTCGCCTTCCTTGGACTTTTCCGGAACCTTGAACACCTGCCCCGGCCAGATGCGGTCGGGATCGCTGATCTGGTCCTGGTTGGCGAGATAGATGGTCGAGAAGCGCACGCCGTGACCGTAGACGCGCCGTGAGATCCGCCACAGCGTGTCGTGCCTGCGGATGATCACCGCGCCGTCGGCATGTTCAAGCTTTGGCGCCACCGTCTCTGGCACATCGGGCGTTGCCGCCGCGACGACGGCTGGAACCTCAGCGGCAGGCGCTGCCGGTGCCGCAGGTGCCCCGGCAACCGCCGGGGCAGCCGGAGCCGGCGCTTCAGCCGCCGGTGCGGCTGGTGCGGACGCGGCAGCAGTTGGTGCGGGCTTCGCAGGGGCAGCCGCGATAGTGGCTGGCGCCGCAGGCTTCGGAGCGGCCGGTGCTTCGGCAGCAGCCGGTGCGGCCGGCTCAGCAGGCTTTGCTTCGGCGGGCTTGGTCTCGGTGGGCTTGGCCTCCGCGGGCGCCACGGCGGCGATCGCTTCGCCGGGTTCGCGCTCGAACGGCACGGCGGCGCGGGCCACGACCTTCACGCCGTCGGCGTCGAGACCGTCGACATGGATGGTGTAGCTGCCGACCGGGATGTCGCGCGTCGCCTCGACCAGGAAATGACCGTCGGGCGAGGTCACCGCATCACCAAGCAGGATATCGTTGGCATAGGCGCGCACCTTGCGGCCGGCGTCAGCCAGACCGGCGACGAAGATCTTGTTGCCGTCGATCTCGACCGCCTCGACGACGATCTTGGGTGCAGCCACGCCTGCCGCCGGCGGCGCTGCAGGTACTGCTGGCGCTGCAGGGGCAGTTGCGGCTTCCACAGCCGGAGCAGCAGGTGCTGTTTCAGCGGCCACGGCAGGCGCAGCCGTAGCAGGCGCCTCAGCGGCTGGGGCAGCGGCCTGATCGCCGGCGGCCGGTGCCGCGGGCTTGGTCTCAGGCGCCGGGACGCTAAGCAGCTCGGCCGGCTTGCCGGGTTCCTCGACCATCGCCAGCACCTGGCCGGCGGCGTCCTTGGGAACCGAAACGACGGCGGTCTGCACGGAAGGGGTAACCACATCGCCGGCCGTCGCGCGCAACGCAATCGTATAGTCGCCGGGCTTCAGCGGATCGTCGAGAACGATGACGAAGGCGCCGTCCGGACCGGCGACAGTCGAGCCAAGCACCGAGGAGCCGTTGAGGATCTCGATCTTCGAATTGGGCGCAGCATTGCCGGCAACGACGATCGAGCCGTTGCTTTCGACGCGCACGACGTCGAAGCTCGGCGCAACCGGGCCGGCCGCGGCCGGCGCTGGGGTTGTTGGGGCAGCAGCGGGCGCGGCAGGTGCCGCCGGAGCCGCAGCTTCGGTCGCGGGAGCCGTTGCGTCGGCAGGCGCGGGTGCTGCGGGAGCCTTGGCATCGGTGGGCGCGGCGGGCGCCGGCGGCAGCCTTCCCTCGGTCCCCGGATCGGCCGGCTTTTCAGCCGGCGGCGTCAGCGATGCAATCGCCGCAGGCGGCGTGGGATTCAGATACGGGTCGAGTGCGCCCGATACATAGGCGGTTCCGACGACCGCGACGGTCCCACCGGCCGCGAACAGAAACGCCTTCAATGGATTAACAGCCATATTTCCCCTACCCCTTAGCCACCTGAAGCCGGTCTAGCGTGTTTTGCCGGCACCGACAAGAAAAAGCCCGGGCTTGTCAGCCCTTGGGGCTTGACCCCGCATTCAGACCCAATCACCAATCACGAATGAACACGATTCGATCCGTCTGCGTCTATTGCGGCTCGTCTCCGGGCCGCGATGAAATCTATGCCAAGGCCGGGCACCTGCTTGGCCGCTCGCTCGCCAAAGCCGGCCTGCGGCTGGTCTATGGCGGCGGCACCAAAGGCATTATGGGCGCAGTCGCCGAAGGCGCGCTCAAGGCCGGCGGCAAGGTAACGGGCATCATTCCGCGCTTCCTCATCAACAAGGAGGCGACCGAAACCGCGCTTGACCGGCTCGACGAGTTGCTGATCACCGACAACATGCACGAGCGCAAGCACAAGATGTTCGAGAAATCCGACGCCTTTGTGGCGCTGCCCGGCGGCATCGGCACGGTCGAGGAAATCGTCGAGATCATGACCTGGGGCCAGCTCGGCCATCACCGCAAGCCGATCGTCTTCGCCAACGTTCAAGGATTCTGGGATCCGATGCTGGCGCTGCTCGACCATATGGCCAGCGAAGGCTTCATCCACACCGCGCAACGGGTCAAGCCGCTGGTGGTCGAAGACCCCGAGGCCATCGTCGCCGCCATCATGGTGGCGGGGTCGTCGGTCGATGCGCCGACGGAAGGCGTGCAGTCTGTAATTGACAAGATGTGAGGACGAAGCCGGCCTTGGCTCAGGCGGCCAGGAATTGAGCCCGGTTGGTGTCGTCGGCCTGGCGCACCAACTGCGCCGCGTCGTGCTGGCGCTCAAGGCTGCCGGCTACGAAACACTGGGCAACACCTGGATCGGCGACAGCAACAAGGCCAGCCTGGCCCAGAAGCAGAAGTCCAATGCGAAGCCACTGATCGACTGCATCTGCTTGGCAAGGATCTGTAGCGTTGGGGCAGCTGACTTCGATCTGTCCAGCTTTTCTTGAGCTCCGTCTTGTGCGCAATGTAAGCACGTTGGCGACGATTTCCATTTGCAGCCCGCTTCGCAGTTGGTTATCGGAGAACATTGGGCGGGAACGGAAATTTGGAGAGCGAGACAAAGGGGAGATGAATCCGCGCGAGCGATTGACGGCCGCGAAGGGCGAGATCGCGTCGGAACCAAGGACGGCGATCCTGGTCCTCGGAATGCACCGCAGCGGCACCTCGGCGCTCGGCGCCCTCGTCGCCGCGCATGGAGCCACGCCGCCGAAACATCTGCTGCCCGGGAGCCTCCACAATCCCAAGGGACATTGGGAAAGTACCCCACTCACCATCGCCGACGACCACCTGCTCACGGCGGCCGCCTCCTCCTGGCAAGATTGGCTGCCGCTAGATCGGCAGTGGCTGCAGTCGCCGGCAGCCGAGCGATTTCGGCCCATGATGACGGCGATCATTGCCAGCGAGTTCGGCGATGCCCCCCTGTTTTTCGTCAAGGATCCGCGGATCTGCCGGTTCCTTCCCTTCATAGCCTCGATCCTGGCCGATCTCAGGATTGACCCGATCGCATTTCTGCCTGTTCGCAACCCGCTCGAAGTCGCCTGTTCGCTGCAGGAACGGGATCAAATGGCACTGCCGACAGCGTTCATGCTGTGGCTCAGGCACGTGCTCGAAGCGGAGCATCATTCGCGACACATGCCGCGCTGTATCCTGCGCCACGAAGACCTGTTGAGCGACTGGCGACATCAGATGGACCGCGCGGCCAGGGAGACCGGAATCGTCTGGCCTGTCACGTCCGATCACGCCGACGCCGCAATCGCCGAGTTCCTGGACAAGGATCTGCATCATCAGCGGGCCTCGGTCGCTGATCTGCAAAACCATCCGGATGCCACGCCGTTAGTCCGCAGTGCCTATGCCATTTTGCGCAGTATGGCGTCTGAAGGCGACAGCCAGGACTTGCGCGACCAGCTCGACAGGGTGCGGGCGACGTTCGATGAGAGCTGCGATGTGGTTGGCAAGGCCGTTGCCGCAGGGAACCTGGCCGCTAAACGGCTACACGGCGAACTGGGAAAGGGCATCGTCGAGCGTGACGCCCTCGCTGACGCCCAACAGGCCCTCATCCGAGACCGAGACAGCTTCATGGCGGAGCGTGACGCGCTCGCTCACGCCCAGCAGGACCTCATCCAAGCCCGAGACAGCTTCATGGCGGAGTGTGATGCGCTTGCTCACGCCCAGCAGGACCTCATCCAAGCCCGAGACAGCTTCATGGCGGAGCGTGACGCGCTCGCCCTGGGCCAAGACGGCCTCGTAGCCGAGCGTAGCGCGCTGGCCAGGATCCGAGACGACCTGGTGGCGGAGCGCGATGCGGCGCTTGCGTCACGCAGATGGCGATTGACCGGACCGTTGCGATGGGTGAGCTCCATTCGTCGGCGATAGCAGCAAACACTCTAAACGCTGCTCGACAAACTGTGATCGCCTGTCAAGAAACCGTCACACGGAACCCGCCTCCCTCGTGTTACGAAGGACGGGTCGGCATCCGCGCGTCGGCATAGTCGAAATCTGAACCTGGTCGAAATTCTTGGCGAGGCGAGCCGTGAACATTGCTCTCAACGCGGAAGGCCTGTCGCCTTACCTGCCCGACGAGCACGGGCTGTTCTTCATCTACCATTTCACCGCCGAGGGCCTGCGCACCAAGGACGCGGCCGAGGTTGCATGGACATGGCGCAGCTACCAGCTGTCCGACCTGCGCGCCCGTCATGAGATCGCCGCCGAGCAGGCTCTGCCCGGGCCGGTGCGCGAAGCTTTCCTCGGCGCCAGCCAGGGTTGCCACATCGATCTCGAGGATGCCTGGCTTTATGGCGACCTGCCGGATCTGCGCCACGACTATTCGGCGGAAGCGCGCGGGCTCGGCCATTTCCGTTTTGCGCTCAACGACAAGACGCTGATCGGCGCGCGCAAGCAGCCACTGGAATCGGTCGATCTCATCCGCAAGGCGGTGGAGAGCGGCTCGCGCAAATTCCGCTCCCCCGCCGACCTGGTCGAAGCGGTCATGGGCCAGTCGCTCGACGGCATGGCGGCCGAGCTCCACGGTCTTGGCGATACGCTGGACGGCATCGAGGACCGTATCGTGCGCGATGCCTGGCACGGCGAGCGGCAGCCGCTGGTCGAGGCGCGCCGTCAACTGGTGGTCATCCACCGGCAGATGGCGACGCTCACAAACCTTTTTCGCCATCTCGACCATTCGCATCGCAATGAGCTGCCCGATCGGATCAATGACATGGCGACAAGGCTCTCGCACCGGGCACACACGCTCTATCACGACGGCGAGCAGTTGCAGGCACGCGCAAGGTTGCTGCAGGACGAGTTGATGGCCAAGCTGACAATGCAGTCCAACCAGCTGCTCTATGTGCTGTCGGTGATGACGGCGGTGCTGTTGCCGATGACCATCATATCAGGCCTGTTCGGCATGAATGTCGGTGGCCTGCCCATGGTCAATACGCCGATGGGCTTCTGGGTGGTCTCGGCGGTTTCGATCGTGATCGCCGCGGCGACCTACATGTTCGTAAGGCGGCTCGGGCGGACGTAACGCCTCGATCCCTTTGTTTTCACTCAATTCCCAAGGGAACGCGACGCGCTTTTCCTGGAATGCCCATCACGCCGTAGCGCGAAGATCCTCGACGATGGTGCCGGCGGCAGCGACCTCCGCCTCATGGTCCGGCTCCCGCCAGGTCTCGGCGAGACCCGCGGCATACCATTCCTGCATGGCCGGCAGGCCAAGCAATTGCGGGGGATAGGCTGCAGCTGCCCCTTCGAAAGACAGCCCATAGGATAGCACACGGAACGCCACCGGAGCAAAGAAGGCGTCGACGGCGGTAAAATGGCCGCCGGCAAGGAACGGCCCGCCGAACAGGGCAAGGCCATCGTTCCAGAGATCGCCCAAACGGAACAGATCCTGCTTCAGCGCGTCCGACATCGGCAACGGTTTCACCCGCAAGCCGCAATTCATCGGGCATGCGCCGCGCAAGGCCGTGAAACCAGAATGCATTTCGGCGGCGGCCGAGCGCGCCCAGGCTCGCGCCTTGGCCTCAGCAGGCCACACACCATGGTGGCGCTCGGCGAGATACTCGGCAATAGCCAGCGAATCCCAGACAGCCCAGCCGTCATCCACCAGGCAAGGCACGCGCCCGCTGGGCGAGAACGCCCGGTAGAGATCGAAACTGGGCCCGGTCGGAAACGGCGTCAATTGCTCCTCGAACGGAATGTCGAGGGTGCGCATCAGCACCCATGGCCGCAGCGACCATGACGAATAGTTCTTGTTGGCGATATGCAGCACGTACATCGAAAGGCTCCCTACTTCGGGGCCAACGCCACCGGGCGGATTTCACGGCCACGAAACATCGACCAGGAATACATCGCCAATGCCGCCCAGATCAGCGCGAAGGCAATTGCTTGCGTGGTGCCGAACGGCTCGTCGAAAATCAGCACGGCGATCAGGAACACCATGGTCGGTGCGATGTACTGCATGATGCCGATGGTGGAGAGGCGCAGAAGCTTGGCGCCGAAGGCGAACAGAAGCAGCGGCACCGAGGTGACTGGGCCGCAGCCGATGAGCAAAGCCATATCGGTGCCGTTGCTGGAGATGAAATGGTCCTGGCCGTTGACGACCAGGAAGACGATGTAGGCAAGCGCCGGCACCGACAGCAAAAGCACTTCGAGCAGAAAGCCCTGGCTCGGGCCGATCGGCAACGTCTTGCGGAAGAACCCATAGGCAGCGAAGGAAAAGGCCAGCGCCAGCGACACCCAAGGCAATTTGCCGGCATCGACGGTCAGAACGGCAACTGCGACCGCCGCCAGCAACACGGCCGCGATCTGCAGCCGGTCGAGCTTCTCGCCGAGCAACAACGCGCCGACGACGATGCTAACTAATGGGTTGATGTAGTATCCGAGCGCCGTCTCGACGGTGCGGTCGACCGAGATCGCCCAGACATAGATGGCCCAATTGACGGAGATCAGGGTCGCCGTCAACGCCGCCATGGCGATGCTGCGTGGTGAGCGGATTGCCGCCTTGAAATCGGCGGTCCGACCGGCCCAGACCAGCACCGCGGCGGCAATCGGCACCGACCAGACGATGCGGTGGGCGATCACCTCGATCAGCGGCAGATGCGCAACCGCCTTCATGTAGAAGGGCAACAGGCCCCATAGCAGATAAGCGCCGAGCGCGAGGAGAAAGCCGCTGCGGGCTTTGGAGTCGGCGTCGGGCTGGATCGTGTCGCTGGCCATGGCAACCGCTATGGCCCAGTGGGCCATCCAAAACCATCGCAAAATTATGATGGATCAATGGACTTCCGCTGATGGCTCAAGGGGCGGCGCAAGTTCCTCGCCCCACTTCGGGGGCGAGGAAACCCACGTCTTGCAACCCTACTCCGCCGCCACCAATCCCGCCATGTCGCGGTTCTTCATCAGCTTGTAGACGATCGAATCCATCAGCGCCTGGAAAGAGGCGTCGATTATGTTTTCCGACACGCCGACCGTCCACCAGCGTGCGCCGGTGCCGTCATGCGATTCGATCAGGACGCGAGTGATCGCCTCGGTGCCGCCATTGAGGATACGCACCTTGAAATCGGCGAGCTCCATGTCGGCGATCTCGCTCTGGAATTTGCCGAGGTCCTTGCGCAACGCGATGTCGAGCGCGTTGACCGGGCCGTGGCCTTCGGCCACCGACATCTTCTCCTCGCCCTCGACCATCACCTTGACGATGGCTTCGGAGACCGTCTTCAACTGGCCGTTGGCATCGAAGCGGCGCTCGACCATGCAGCGGAACGAAGTGACGTTGAAGAACTCCGGCAGGCCGTGCAGCATTTTGCGCGCCAACAGCTCGAAGGAGGCATCGGCGCCCTCATAGGCGTAGCCCTCGGCCTCGCGCTCCTTGACCACCGAGATCAGCGCATCGAGACGATGGTCGTCTCTGGGCACATCGATGCCGCGCCGCTTCAGCTCGGCGAGGAAATTGGCCTTGCCGCCCTGGTCCGAAACCATAACGCGGCGGCGGTTGCCTACCGCCTCGGGCGGCACATGTTCATAGGTCGCCGGCTCCTTGGCCAGTGCGGAGGCATGGATGCCGGCCTTGGTGGCGAAGGCCGAGGCGCCAACATAGGGCGCCTGCGCTTCCGGAGCACGGTTCAGCAATTCGTCGAAGGCGCGGGAAAGCCGGGATATCCCGGTCAGCGCCTCGGCCGAGATGCCGGTTTCAAACCGATCGGCGAAGGCCGGCTTCAGCGCCAGCGTCGGTACGATCGAGACCAGATTGGCGTTGCCGCAGCGCTCGCCGATGCCGTTCAGCGTGCCTTGGATCTGGCGCACGCCGGCCTCGACGGCGGCGAGCGAATTGGCCACCGCTTGGCCGGTGTCGTCATGGGCATGGATGCCGAGATGGCCGCCCGGAATACCTGAAACAATGACCTTGTCGACGATGGCGCGCACTTCCGAGGGCTGCGTGCCACCATTGGTGTCGCACAACACCACCCAGCGCGCGCCGGCATCATAGGCGGTCCTGGCGCAGGCCAGTGCGTAGTCCGGATTGGCCTTGAAGCCGTCGAAGAAATGCTCGCAATCGACCATCGCTTCCTTGCCGGCGGCAACAGCTGCTTCGACCGACGCGTTGATCGAGTCGAGGTTTTCCTCATTGGTGCAGCCGAGCGCGACGCGGACATGATAGTCCCAGCTCTTGGCGACGAAGCAGATGGCGTCGGACTTGGACTGCACGAGCGCTGCCAGGCCCGGGTCGTTGGATGCCGACACGCATGCCCGCTTGGTCATGCCGAAGGCGACGAACTTTGCCTTCGCCGTGCGCTTCTGCTGGAAGAAGGCGGTGTCGGTCGGATTGGCGCCGGGATAGCCGCCTTCGACATAGTCCATGCCGAACTCATCGAGCAGCTTGGCAATCGCGATCTTGTCCTCGACGGAAAAGTCGATGCCCGGCGTCTGCTGGCCATCGCGGAGGGTTGTGTCGAAGAGATAGAGGCGTTGTTTGGTCATTGTTCTGTTGGCGCGCGAGCACCCCCCTCTGGCCTGCCGGCCATCTCCCCCTCAAGGGGGAAGATCGGCAGCTTTAGCGTCGGTTCGTTTCCTGCAGCGATGAAGATTTGCGAAAGCGCCGATGACAGCCAATCTCCCCCCTTGAGGGGGAGATGTCCGGCAGGACAGAGGGGGGTGCCACGCGCTGTCATTTCCCCGCAAACCCATCCGTCGCGCGTATCAGCCGATCCAGAATCCCCGGCTCCGAATAGGAATGGCCGGCGCCTTCGATGAGGTGGAAATCCGCCTTCGGCCAGGCCTTGTGCAGGGCCCAGGCATAGCGCGCCGGGCACGGCATGTCGTAGCGGCCGTGGACGATTGTGCCGGGAATATCCGCGAGCTTATGGGCATCGCGCAGAAGCTGCCCCTCCTCCAGCCAGCCGGCGTGGACGAAATAGTGGTTCTCGATGCGGGCAAAGGCGATGGCGAAGTCGTCCTCGCCGAACTTGTCGCTGGTCTCCGGCTCCGGTAGCAGCGTGATCGTCTCACCTTCCCACAGGCTCCAGGCAAGGGCGGCTTCCAGCTGCGCCTTGCCATCGGCGCCGACCAACCGCCTGCGGTAAGCGGCCATCATGTCGCCGCGCTCGGCCTCAGGAATTGGCGCCAGGAAACGCTCCCATTTGTCGGGGAACATCTCGGAGACGCCGAACTGATAGTACCATTCGAGTTCGGCGCGGGTCAGCGTGTAGATGCCGCGCACGACAAGCTCGCTGACGCGATTAGGATGCGTCTCGGCATAGGCCAGCGCCAGCGTCGAGCCCCACGAGCCGCCGAACACCAGCCATTTTTCGAAGCCGCACATCTCACGCAGCCGCTCGATGTCGGCAACCAGGTGCCAGGTGGTGTTGGCCTCGAGCGAGGCGTTGGGTGTCGATTTCCCGCAGCCGCGCTGGTCGAACAGGATGACGTCGTAAAGCTTCGGGTCGAACAATTGCCGATGTTTTGGCGAGAAGCCGCCGCCGGGACCGCCATGCAGGAAAACGGCCGGCTTGGCGCCCCTGGTTCCGGAGCGCTCCCAGTAGATATGATGGCCGTCGCCGACATCGAGATCGAGCATGCCGGACTCGTACGCCTCGATCTCTGGATAAAGAGTACGAAGTTCACTGTTCATTTCATTGCTCATATCTTCAGGCCGTGCGCGGGCCAGTCCGTGGTTTCGTGGTCGGGATGCTGGAAGGAGATGATCTGCTCCTGGCGGGAGTAGAAATCCGGATCCTGATGCATGGGCTGGTCAAAGATCGTTTCCACCCAAGGCAATCGGACCGCGTAGTTGACCTGGATCTGCGGCGCCAGATCGGAGCGGTCGTCGAAGGCGCCGATGGCGATCTCCAGTGCGCCAGGTTGGCGATAGGTCAGCGGTGTACCGCAGCGGGCACAGAAGCCGCGATCGATGTTGACCGACGACTGGAAATAGGTGGGCTCTTCGCGCATCCATTCGACGCCATCCTTGGGCACTGTCACCAGCGCGCCGAAAAACGAACCGAACTGTTTCTGGCACATGCGGCAATGGCAGATGGACGCCCGGCCGAGCTTGCCCTTGATGCGGAAACGCACGGCACCGCACTGGCAGCCGCCGGTTCGAACTTCATCGGTCATGATTTTCCCTCTGGCGGCCGGTGTTCGGTGTCCCATTGTTCGGTGTCATGGTCGGGATGCTGGTAGGAGACGAGCTCGGCGAGATAAGGCGCCGACGACATGTCGGCCATAGTGTCCTCGCCCGGCAATTGCGGGATGGTATCGACATAGGGAAGTTTTGCCTCCGTGCCCCACTGGATCAGCGGCACGATATCAGCCGGATTGTCGAAGGCGCCGATGGCGAGGCCGATGCCGTCGGGCGCGGTAAAGGTCAGCGGCGTGCCGCAATTGGCGCAAAAGCCGCGATCGACATGGCTGGACGAGGCGAAATATTTCGGTTCGCCGCGCGTCCAGTCGAGTTTGGCGCCACGCACCGAGACCAGGGGCGCGTAAAATGAGCCGAACGCCTTCTGGCACATGCGGCAATGGCAGATCGAGGCGTCACCCAGCGCACCCTCGACGCGAAAGCGCACCGCGCCGCACTGGCAGCCACCGGTGTAGATCGGCCGGTTGTCGAGGCTCATGGCGTCTCACTCCGTTTCATAGTCATTCGGGCGCATGGCAGACGGCCTCGACATTGTTGCCGTCGGGATCCAAGACGAAGGCGCCGTAATAGTCCGGGTGATAATGCGGGCGCAGCCCCGGCCCGCCATTGTCCTTGCCGCCGGCGGCGAGCGCCGCGGCATGGAAGGCGTCGACCTCGGCGCGGCTGCGCGCGGTGAAGGCGACGTGCTGATGGGTCCTCGGCTTGTCATCGCTGGCCTGCAGCCAGAACACCGGCCGGTCGCGGCCATAGCCACCGACCTTGGCGCCGCCGGTATATTCCAGTGGCACCATGTAGATCAGCGAGGCGCCAAGCGGCGCTATCGCCTGGTCATAAAAGGCTTTCGACGCGTCGAAGTCGGCGACATTGATGCCGAGATGGTCGATCATGAAACAAGCTCCTCCCTTGCTGGCGCCGGCACGTCGGCGCCGGCCAAGCCGGCCCCGATGACGATGTGCTGGCAGGCATTGTCGATATCGCGGATGACGTCGTCCTTCCAGAAGCGCAGGATGGTCCAGCCACTGGCACTCAATTGAGCGCTGCGTGCCTTGTCGCGTTCTGCATCTTCTACGTCGGCATGCTGACTGCCATCAACCTCGACTACGAGGTGGTGGGCCGAACAGGCGAAGTCGACAATGTAGGGTCCAATCGGTACCTGTCGGCGAAAGCTTATCCCCATCAGCCGGTGAGCCCGCAACTCATTCCACAGTTTCAGCTCGGCATCGGTCATGACGCGACGCATGGACTTTGCATTCTTGCGCTGACGCGATGGAACGAGGTCGTGACCCATGCTCAGGCCACTCCGCGCTGGCGATTAGCGAAAACCGAGGCGAGGGCTGATCTCCCCCCTTGCGGGGGAGATGTCCGGCAGGACAGAGGGGGGTGCTGTCCCGCCAGCGTCTCAACCGGCAGCCATTGCGTTCTCAGAAAGTGGCCGAAATGAAAGTGGGCAAGAAGGAACGCTGGCGTTCCTTCGCACCCCCCTCTGTCCTGCCGGACATCTCCCCCGCAAGGGGGGAGATTGGCTGTCGCTGCCGCCTTCGCCAATCTTACAACGGTGTCTCGCGCCACCCTCACCGCTTTACCTCCCACGTCGTCACGCGTTCGCCCGTGACAGGATCCTTGCCGTCTTTCAGCTGCACGCCTTGCGTCAGCAACTCGTCGCGGATGCGGTCGGCCTCGGCCCAGTTTTTCGCTGCGATCAGTTCCAAGCGCTTGGCGATCGCCTTGGCGATCGCTGCCTCGTCGACCTTGGCCGCGCCGATATCGAAGCCGAGGAACAACAGCGATGCCTTCAGCGATGCGGCCGCTTCGTTGCCCTCCGCGGCCTCACCGGCAAGCTGCGTGAGTTGCTGGAAGGCGGCGTAGGTGGCGAGGTCGTCCGACAGTGCCGCCACAATCTCCGCCGGGACTTGCCCTGCCGACGGGGAGAGATCGGCGGCGCGCTTCCATTTGCGCAGCGTATTCTCGGCCTCTTCCAGCTTGCGTACGGAAAAATCGATCGGCTCGCGGTAATGCGTCATCAGCATCGCCAGCCGCAGCACCTCGCCCGGCCATTTGCGGCCGCCGAAAGTGTCGGTTTCCAGCAGTTCGGCGATGGCGTAGAAATTGCCGACGCTCTTCGACATTTTCTGGCCCTCGACCTGCAGGAAGCCGTTGTGCATCCAGACATTGGCCATGACGTCGGTGCCGTGGGCGCAACGCGACTGGGCGATCTCGTTCTCATGGTGCGGGAAGATCAGGTCGAGGCCGCCGCCATGGATGTCGAAGACGTCGCCGAGATAGGCGGCCGACATGGCCGAGCACTCGATATGCCAACCGGGCCGGCCCCTGCCCCATGGGCTGTCCCAGCCGGGCTCCTCCGGTGACGACAATTTCCACAGCACGAAATCCCCCGGGCTCCTCTTGTGAGCGTCGACGGCAATTCGCGCACCGGCCTGCTGTTCGTCGAGATTGCGCTTCGACAGCTCGCCATAATCCGGCATCGAGGCGGTGTCGAACAGCACTTCGCCGGCGGCGACATAGGCGTGGCCGCGTTCGATCAAACGTTCGATAAGGGTGATCATGTCAACCTTGCCGTCGGCGCGGCGCGCGACGAACTCGGTGGCGCGTGGCTCGACCGTCGGCGGCAAGCAGCCGAGTGCGGCGACATCCTTGTGGTACTGATCGGCGGTTTTTTCGGTGACGCGGCGGATCGCCTCGTTGAGCGTCAGGCTTCCCGACGCGATCTCGGCGCCGAAATCGCGCAGCGCGCGGGCGTTTATCTTGTCGTCGACATCCGTGATGTTGCGCACATACGTGACACCAGCCTCGCCATAGAGGTGACGCAGCAAACGGAACAGCACGTCGAAGACGATCGCCGGACGCGCATTGCCGATGTGGGCAAAGTCGTAGACGGTCGGGCCGCAGACATACATGCGCACATTCGACGGGTCGATCGGGAGGAACACGTCCTTCGTCCGCGTTAGCGTGTTGTAGAGGCTGAGACCCTTCGATGCGTCAGACATGCGTGCCCTTCCGGCCCGTTAAGTTCTGGATGGAGTCTAACCTGTGCCAAGGCACAAATCGGCTCCAGCCTGCTGGCCGGGGCGTTTGTCCACTCTGGGGAAAGATGAGGCGAAAACGTCCGGACCAGCGCGAAGCTAGCCAATAATGCAAATGCCACAAATGGCGGAAAACGTTTTCATCGGCGGCTTTATCGCCTTGGCCGGTGTTGCCGTCAAGTCGCAACTTCCGGCAAAAGCGTCGCTGGATCATAGGTCAGGAGCCGCTGAAACATTTTATTAAACATGTCGGCACAGTCATGAAACATTCGCCGGCTAGTCCACCATAGGTCACGATTCGGTCAGATTCGGCCGGCAAACGCAGACACGGAAATGTTACCAGGGAAGAGATCGATGTCACGAACCAAGCAGGAATCGAGCCGCGCCAAGCAACCGGCGCTCGCCAACCACTACCGTGCGATCGGCCCGGCCGCGATCGTCGCCGCCCTTCTCCATACCGCGAAGAATAAAAAGCCGGCGCCGAAAATCACTTCGCCCCGCGCTGCCTGAACAGGCATCGTGCCGGCCGCCGACAAGGCGTGCGCCGGAACGGAAGGCTGAGGCGCCCATAGCGCGCCTGAAAACAACAGCTCTTCCTATTGAGCAGGTTCTTCCCGAAGACCGGACCTGGCTTCTTGGGAGCGCGCTCTAAAACAGCGTCATCTGACTGTCGTCCGCGCCGGGCTTCTGGCGCCTGACCTTGCCGGGCTCGACGATGCCCATGTCCTGTATCTCCGGCCCGGTGTTGGCGACCTTGTTGACGAGGTCGGAGACCGGAATTGCCTCGAAGAAATCGGGCAGCGCGGGCTTGAGCAGGTCGGCCACATCGCGCGGTTCGAGCGTGCGGCAGTCCAGCCAGCGGGCAAAATCTTCCGGCGCGATCACCACCGGCATCCGGTCATGGATATGGGCGATGCCGGCATTGGCGTTGACGTTAAGAATGGCGCCGGTGTCCATTTCCGAACCGCCCGGCTCGGCATAGGTTTCGATCAGCCCGGCAAAGGCGATCAACCCGCCATGCCTCGGCCGCATCCAGTAGGGCTGGCCCTTCTTGCCGCTGCCGGATTGCTGCCACTCATAGAAGCCGGAGGCCGGAACCAAGGCACGGCGATGGCGCATGGCGGCTTTGAACGAGGCTTTTTCAATAGCGCCTTCCGAACGCGCGTTGATGAGCAGCGGAAATTCCCTGGTGTCCTTGACCCAGGTGGGGATCAGCCCCCAGCGCACCAGCATCGCCTGGCGATCCGGGAAATTCGAGCCCGGCATGCGCGGCGGCCCCGACAGCGCCATCAGCACCGGCTGCGTCGGCGCGATGTTGTAGCGGGCCGGAAAATCCTCCAGCTCCGCCAGGCCGAGCAAGGCGGCGGTCTGGTCCGGCGTGGCCGTCAGGGCAAAGCGTCCGCACATGGGAAAGCTCGATGAAATGATCCGATCGCGAAAGTGGCGATGGAACCGGCGTTGCGCAACCGCTAAAGCTCAATGCCGCCGGCCGGTCCACAAGGGTCTGGCCTCAAATAGGCGAAAACGAGATCGATGAACGAGCAGCGCAAGACACTTCCCGCAGTCTCGGTCGCCGTCGTGCGCGGCAGGACGGTGCTGCTGGTCAAACGGGCGCGGCCGCCGTCGCAGGGGCTTTATGCCTTTCCCGGCGGCAAGGTCGAGCCCGGCGAGACGCTGCAAGAAGCAGCGTCGCGCGAATTGCTGGAGGAAACCGGGCTGCGGGCGCAGGACTATCGTCCGCTTCGCGACATCCACATCGACGGCAGCGGCGAGAACCACCCGGTCGACTATCTGCTGACCGTGTTCGGCGCCGTTTATGCCGGCGGCGAAGCGACGGCCAGCGACGATGCCGAGACCGCCGCCTTCTATAGTCTTGATGAAATGGCGACGCTGCCGCTCGCGGGTGACGTCATGGAGGTGGCTGAAGAGCTTTTGGCCTGAAGCAGGCCGATATCTGCCGCTCCGAGAATCGCCTTGCAGGCGACAAAATGTTTCGTCAGATAGACTTATGACCCGCACCTCGCTGTTCCTTGCCGCATGCATCGCCGCCGCCACGGCTTTTGCCGTGCAGCCGGCGCTGGCCGCCGAGTCGCCGTTCGAGCCCGGGCTGATGCGACTGGCCGAGGTGCTGGGGTCGCTGCATTTCCTGCGCAATCTGTGCGGCGAAAAGGGCGACCAGTGGCGCACCGAGATGGAAAAGCTGATCGATTCGGAAAATCCCGATCCGGAGCGGCGTGCCCGCTTCATCGCCAGCTTCAACCGCGGTTACCGTTCCTTCGGCGGCACCTATACCCAATGCACGCCGTCAGCGACCGAAGCCATCAGCCGCTACATGAAGGAAGGCGAGACGCTGTCGCGCGACATCGCCTCGCGTTACGGCAACTGACGAGCGCCAGACGGCGTTTAGCCAACGCCTTTTCGAGCACCCGCCTTGTATCCACGGCACGTTGATGCAATCTTGGTGTTGCACTTGCGCAACAGTATTAACGAAACGTTAGCGCGCGAATGCGGAATTAACTCAAACTGAAGGTTTTCATCCCGCTCACCGGTCTAATCGGCTAAGTTTGAATCGGACCGAACGCAGGCGACGAAGTTTGTAAAGACGATCAAAAAAATGTCGTATTTACAGATACTTACTTAGCCTGCGTGAGATAGGGGCAGCCCAAGCCGGATCCGACCCGTCGGACCGCCGCTTGAAAAGGTGGACATCGCAAATGGAACATGGCGTCAACGACATCGACGCGCTTGTCAGGGAAGAAAAGCGCCTGACCGCGGTGGAAAGCCATAGCGAGGCCTGGGCGGAAGGTCTGTCGGCCGGCATAGAACCTGAAATCATCGCCGAGGCAGCGCTTGAAACCGCGTTCGGCGAGATGCTGCGAGCCAATGGCGAGACCTCGGCCCTTGCCCTGCTCGACCGCATGCGTGAAAAGGTGATCGCCGGCGCCTTCGAGCCGGAGCGGTTTCGGCACTAGGCGGCGCGCGTCTCAGAGGGTGCATCGCCAGCTTACCGGTTCTTTGACGACGGCGCGCCGTTTGGGCATCATGCCTGAAGAGCCTAGGCCCGAGGAGAGGCAAGCGGTGAATTTTTCGATGTCAGGCCGGCCTCGCGGCGTGGCCCTCAGCATCTGGCTTGCCGCTTCCTGCGCCGCGGGTCCGCTGGCGTTTGTCCTGACCAGCAACCCTGCCTACGCGTTGAGCGAGATCAAGCGCGAGGAGCTTCCAGTTCCTGCCGGGCCACCAGCCAATGGTGAGACGGCGCCGTCTGAAAATTCAGTGCCAATGCCCGATCTGCCCGGCACGGCGCCACCGGCGGTCAGCCAGCCGAAATCGCCCACGGAGCCCGGACAAAGCCAACCGGAGGCCCCCGCCAACGATGGCGGCGTGGCCAACCCGCGTGCCGATCCAGAAGCGCCGGTGCCCGAAGTCGTCTACGACCTTTCCAAATTGCCGGAGCCCGTCAGGCGCATGCGCGATCTGATGGTCGAGGCCTGCGTCAGCGGCGACATCGAGAAGCTGCGGCCGCTGATCGGCAAGGGCGACACCATGACCCAATTGTCGCTGGGCGAAATCGAGGGCGACCCGATCGCGTTCCTGAAAGGGCTATCGGGCGACAAGGAAGGTCAGGAAATCCTCGCTATCCTGGAAGAGGTGCTCAATGCCGGCTATGTCCATGTAGACGTCGGCACACCGCAGGAACTCTATGTCTGGCCGTATTTCTTCGCCCTGCCGCTTGACAAGCTCAACGCCAGGCAGCGGGTCGAACTGTTCAAGATCGTCACCGCCGGCGACTATGACGACATGAAGCAGTTCGGAGCCTACATCTTCTACCGCGTCGGCATTACGCCCACCGGGCAGTGGACGTTTTTCGTCGCCGGGGATTGAACGGCCGGCGAATAGCTGTCTCTCCTGCGCGGTTGAGGCGCTTATTTACAACTGTATTCCCAAGTGAAAATTTGAGGATGCTCAGCGTCGGGATCCTCGTCTTGTTCAGGATCCCTGCTTACGGCTATACTCCCCAGGGCGCTGACGCCATTTTGGCAACTACCCTTGATCAATCTCGCCACCATTCCAAAAACTTGCAGATGCCGATCTCGGAACGACATCTCCGCCAGCGGCCCATCATACTTTTCTCTGTTATGAATGACCTCTATGCGTCTCTTGTTCGAACCCAGGTCGATTATAGAGTAGTTGAATTCCGATCCGCTCAATTCAGACACACCCTGCTTCGGGGTATCCAGGGCATTTGCCGAAACTTCAGTCATACCCAGAATGATCAAGATAGCGGACATATATCTGAGCATAATTCCCCCCAATAAACGAGAATTAGAGTCTGTCTTGCCGGATGCTTTCCAGAGTAATTCCAGGAAAAGTGTGAAACGGCTTTCCGTCCGAATTGCGTCCAAACAAAGAGAGTGACGGATTCGGCAGAACAATGCACCGCTTTGGTTAGTAAATACGCCGCGGTATTGGCCTGTCCCGCCTGGCGGTCGAACGGGGATCCGTAGCCGAGGACACGTATGGTGGTTCGTTATCCGGCCGCCTAAGCCGGCAGCGCCTCGGAAAACTCCACCGGCCTGCCCTGTCCTGGCGTGACGATCTCGCCTTCCCACATCACGCGACGACCGCGCACGATGGTGCCGATCGGCCAGCCGGTGACTTCCTTGCCGTCATAGGGCGTCCAGCCGGCCCTGGAGCCGGCTTGCGCATTGGTGATGGTCTCGCGCCGCTGGAGGTCGACAATGGTGAAATCGGCGTCATAGCCTGCGGCGATACGGCCTTTCCGGGCCATGCCGAAGATGCGCTGTGGGCCATGGCTGGAGAGGTCGACGAAGCGCTGCAGGGTCAGCCGGCCTGAATTGACGTGGTCGAGCATGATCGGCACCAGCGTCTGCACCCCGGTCATCCCCGACGGCGAGGCCGGATAGGGCTTTGCCTTTTCGGCCAGCGTGTGGGGGGCGTGGTCGGAGCCGAGCACATCGACGATGCCTTGCGCAATGCCGTGCCAGACGCCGTCGCGATGGCGGACCGCGCGAACCGGCGGATTCATCTGGATCAGCGTGCCCAGCCGCGCATAGTCGTCGGCGGTGAGCGTCAAATGGTGCGGCGTCGCCTCGCAGGTGGCGACATCCTTGTGCTGTTCGAGGAACACGATCTCTTCGGCAGTGGAGATGTGCAGGACATGGATGCGGGCGCGGGTGCTGCGCGCGATGCGCACCAGCCGCTCGGTGCAGCGCAAGGCCGCGATCTCGTCGCGCCAGACGGGGTGTGAGGACGGGTCGCCCTCGACGCGCAAGCCGAGGCGCTCGCACAGCCGGAACTCGTCCTCCGAGTGAAAGGCGGCGCGGCGGCGGGTGTTGCGCAGGATCGATGCGACACCCTCGTCGTCCTCGACCAGCAGGTCGCCGGTGGACGAGCCCATGAACACCTTTATCCCGGCAGCACCCGGCAGCCGCTCGAGCTCACCGACATCATCGGCATTCTCGCGCGTGCCGCCAACCCAGAAGGCGAAGTCGCAATGCATCCGGCTGGTGGCGCGGCGCACCTTGTCGGCAAGCGCCGCCTCGCTGGTGGTCAGCGGATTGGTGTTGGGCATTTCGAAGACGGCGGTGACCCCGCCCAGCACAGCCGCGCGCGAGCCCGTCTCCAGATCTTCCTTGTGCTCCAGCCCCGGCTCGCGAAAATGCACCTGACTGTCGACGACGCCTGGCAGGACGTGCAGCCCGCGACAGTCGATCGCTTCGCCGGCCGAAGCTTGGCGAAGATCGCCTATTGCGACGATGCGACCACCCTTGACGCCGACATCGCGCGCGGCTTCGCCATCATGGTTGACCACAGTGCCGCCTGTCAGGATGAGGTCGTAGGTGGTGGCCATGGGCGTTCGGTCTCTTGCGGGGGGAGTATCGTCGGCTTACGTAAAGGCCGACTGTTTTGCAAGATCAGGTTCTTTGCCGCCCATGCCTTTTGCCCTGTTCAAAGACCGCGCCCTCATTTCCGTGTCAGGCCCGGATGCCGAGCATTTTTTGCAGAACATCCTCACCACCGACCTCGACACGCTGGGCGCCGGTGCGGCAAAACCCGGTGCGCTGCTTTCGCCGCAAGGCAAGATCCTGTTTGATTTCCTGATCTCGCGTAGCGGCGAGGACGGATTCCGGCTGGATTGCCGTGCCGACGTCGCAGACGACTTCCTGCGCCGGCTGATGCTTTACAAGCTGCGCGCCAAGGCCGAGATCGCGAAGCAGGATCAAGTGCTTGTGACGGTTGCGTGGGGCGATGATTCAAGCGCCTCACCTTCTGATTCAACGACACTTGCCGATGCCCGCTTCCGCGATGTGGTTGTGAGCCGTTCCTATGGCGGCGCATCCGTAGGTGGCGATCCGGCTGCATGGCAGACGCTCCGCATCGCCAATGGCATTGCCGAAAGCGGTCCCGATTATCAGCTCGGCGATGCCTTCCCTCACGACGTGCTGCTCGACGAGACCGGCGGCGTCGGCTTCAAGAAAGGCTGCTATGTCGGCCAGGAAGTGGTCTCGCGCATGCAGCATCGCGGCACCGCCAGGCGGCGCGTGCTGATCGTTTCGGCCGACCATGCCTTGCCCGCGCCGGGCTCGGAGCTGACGGTTGCGGGGCGGCCGGTCGGCACGCTCGGTTCCAGCGCGGGCACGGCCGGACTCGCCATTGCCCGCATCGACCGGGTCAAGGCGGCGCTCGACGCTGGCCAGCCGGTACTGGCCGGTGATGTCACCGTCTCGCTCGCCATCCCGTCCTGGGCGAAGTTCAGCTTTCCCAGGGAAGCCATCGGCGCGGAGGACGCCTGATGGCTGCCGATCGCGTCGGAGCGCCACCGCGCGCGTGGCAGCGCATGCTGTCGGGGCGGCGGCTCGACCTGCTCGATCCCTCGCCGCTCGACATCGAAATCTCAGACATCGCCCACGGGCTTGCCCGCGTCGCCCGCTGGAACGGGCAGACCCGCGGCGATCACGCCTTTTCGGTCGCCCAGCATTCGCTGCTGGTCGAGGCGCTGTTCAGCGAGTTGCAGCCGGACGCCTCGGCCAATGCGCGGCTGGCAGCACTGCTGCATGACGCGCCGGAATATGTCATCGGCGACATGATCTCGCCGTTCAAATCGGTAATGGGCGGCTCCTACAAGGAGTGTGAGCTGCGTCTCCAGCGCGCCATCCATCAGCGCTTTTCGCTGCCGCCCGAACTCGGCGTCGGCTTGCGCAAGGAGATCAAGCGCGCCGACCAGATCGCCGCCTATTACGAGGCGACGCTGCTTGCCGGTTTCTCGACCGCAGAAGCAACCGAGTTCTTCGGCCGGCCGCGCGGCTTCAATGCCGACCGCTTCGACTTTACGCCGCACTCGGTGACCTCCGCGCAAGCTGCCTTCCTCAAACGCTACGCCAGGCTTGAAAAGCAACGCCAGGCAACGGTTGCCGTGCATTCGGCGCAGTGAACATACGCTAAATTAACCAGCGGCAACCACAGTACCGGGTTTCGATCACGGTCAGCAGGCACGCCTCATGTCCGTTGCGCACGTCAAGGGTGGTTCGCCCGTCCGCAGACGGGGAGCCGGAGGCGTGGCCGCGCCACGGCAGATCGCCGACGAACTGCGCCACCAGAACGAGCGCTTTTCCGCGGCCGTCGAGAATATGTCGCATGGGCTGTGCATGTTCGACGCCGACGAGCGGATGATCATCTGCAACGGCAACTATATCAGCATCTTCTCCCTCGACGCGAAGATCGTGCGGCCCGGCATCGCGTTCCTGGACATTCTAGAGCACAGCGTCGACATCGGTGTCGCCTCACAGAGCGCCGAAGACCTGTATGCCATCCGCAAGCCCTATATCGAGCGCGCGCAAGCCTCGACCTACGAGGAAATACTGTCGGACGGACGTATCGTTTCCATCACGCACCGGCCGCTGGCCTCAGGCGGCTGGGTGTCGATCTATGAGGACATTACGGAGCAAAGGCGGGCCGAGCAGGAACTGAAGGAGCAGCACCGCCGCTTCGATGCGGCGCTCGCCAACATGTCGCAAGGCCTGTTGATGTACGACGCCGAAGGCACGCTGATCGTGCGCAACCAGCGCTTCCTCGACCTCTACAAGGTCACGCCTGACGACTTCCCGCTCGGCATGAGCCAGCGCGCCCTGCTCGAACAGATGGTGCGACTGCGCATCTATCCGTCGATGGACATCGACGGCGAGATCGCCAACACCAGAGCCAGCCTGCAGGCCGGTGAGGAGCGTTCGACAGACCGCAGCCTTGCCGATGGCCGAACGCTGCTGGTTGCGCGCCGGCCGCTTGCCGGTGGCGGCTGGGTGGCGACCTTCGAAGACATCACCGAGCGCCGGCGCGCCGAAGAGCGCATGAGCCACCTTGCCCATTACGACACGCTGACCGACCTGCCCAACCGATCGATGTTTCGCGAACGGCTCGACCAGGCGATGGCCGGCGATACACCGTTGGCGATCTTCTCGCTCGACCTCGATCGCTTCAAGGCCGTCAACGACACCTGGGGACACCCGGCCGGTGACTGGCTGCTGAAATGCGTGGCGGAGCGGTTGCGGCACAGCCTGCGCAGCGACACCGATGTGGTCGCCCGCCTCGGTGGCGACGAGTTCGCCATCCTGCAGTTCAATCCCAAAGGCGCCACCGATGCGGAACAACTGGCAAAACGCATCGTCGCTGTCGTCAGCCAGCCGTTTCGCGACAAGGGCCGCGACATGCATGTCGGCATCAGCCTTGGCATCGCGCTGTATCCCGGTGACGGCAAGGACGCCGACACGCTTTTGAAGAACGCCGACATGGCGCTTTACAGCGGCAAGAGCGAAGGCCGCAACGTCTACCGCTTTTTCGAGCCCGGCATGGATGCCTTGGTGCGGGCGCGCCTGGCGCTCGAAACCGATCTCGAGACGGCACTGAAACGGCGGGAGTTCGTGCTGGAGTTCCAGCCGATCACCAACATCGCGTCGGGCAAGATCGTCGGCGCCGAAGCGTTGATGCGGTGGAATTCACCGACGCGCGGCCTGGTGGCGCCCGACGATTTCATCGCAGCCGCCGAAGACAGCGGGCTGATCGTTCCGCTGGGCGAATGGGCGCTGAAACAGGCCTGCAGCGTGGCCGCCGGCTGGCCGCCTGGAATGCGCATCGCCGTCAATGTCTCGGCAGTGCAGATCAGAAGCGCCGACTTTGCCCGCAGCGTGATTTCGGCGCTGGCCGTTTCCGGTGTGCCGGCCAGCCGGCTCGAACTGGAAATCACCGAGACCGTGCTGATGGATGAGAGCGAGACGGTGCTGAAGACGCTGAGGCAGCTGCGCGAACTCGGTATCCGCATCGCGCTCGACGATTTCGGCACCGGCTATTCGTCGCTCGGCTATCTCAGGCGTTTTCCCGTCGACAAGATCAAGATCGACCGCTCCTTCATCCACGATATCGACAACAAGGACACGGCGGCGATCGTGCGCACGATCATCGGGCTTGGTGCCGAACTTGGCATCACCGTCACCGCCGAAGGCGTCGAGACCGAAGCGCAGCTCGACATATTGCGCAAGGCTGGCTGCGTCGAGGCGCAGGGCTTTCTGATCGGCATGCCGTCAAAGGCCGCCGACATGGCTCGACTTCTCAAGACGAGGGCAGCGTCCCGGCGCGCCTGAACATCCCCGGCGTCATTCCATGCGCGGCGCGGAAGGTGCGCGAGAGATGGCTTTGGTCGGAGAAGCCGGCCGCAAAGGCGGCACCGGCGAGATCTGAACCTTGCCGGATCAGCAGATCGGCACGGCGCAGCCTGCGGTCACGGATGAAGGCAGCAGGGGTGAGACCCAGCACTTTCCTGAAATCGCGGATAACTTGAAAGCGCGTCACGCCTGCGGCTTCAGCGAGCCGCTGCAAATCGAGGTCCGAGTTCAGATGGTCTTCGATGACCTGTTCATAGACCCGGAGCCGGCTTTTCGATCCGAAGCTTTCGACCGCCTCGCGCCGCCGGCCGCCCCAATCGCCATGGCGCAGGATGAGCTTGCGCAAGGCGATCAGCATGGATGTTTCGGCGCTCGTGGCATCACCCGATGACGAAGCCAAGTGCGCGACGCCTACTGCCTGGACGAGATCGGCATCATCGACGATCGCTTGCGAAAACAACGGCGGGCGATCCTGCCCGAGTTCGTCCGCGATCGCACCCATGAGCGAGGCCGACGGATAGAAGGTGCGGTAAGCCCAACCCTGGTCGGCACCCGCCTCGCCGTCATGCCATATCTCCGGATTGACGAGCAGAACCGTGCCCGACGGCGCGAGGACAGTCTCGTTGCCGATGCGGACCCGCTCGCACCCTTGCGTGATCAGGGCGACGACATAGGTCGGGTGCGTGTGCAGCTGGTAGCGATGCCGCGTGAAGCGCGCCTTGAGCATGCCAAGATCGCGAAAGCGCGGATGACGCCAGAACTGCGTCGTCTCCTGAGGCTGTTGAATTCCAGACACGGTCAATCCTGTTCAAGACGCTGCCGGCGCAAATCCTTTACGTGCTGGCATCGACAAGGCCGAATTTACGATAGCCGGCAAGGAGAGCGCAATGCTGCACAACGACCCCATCGCCGCCCTCACCCCGCAGGTGGTGGAATGGCGGCATCACATCCACGCCAACCCCGAACTCGGTTTCCAAGAGTATGAGACCGCGCGCTTCGTCGCCGACAAGCTGCGCACCTTCGGGCTCGACGAGGTTCATGAAGGCAAAGGCGGCACCGGCGTGGTTGGCGTCCTCAGAGGACGACCAGGCGTGCGCGCCATCGGGCTTCGCGCCGAACTCGATGCCTTGCCCGTGCTGGAGAAGACAGGATTGCCATATGCGTCGAAGAAAGACGGCGTGATGCATGCCTGCGGCCACGACGGGCACATCGCGATGCTGCTCGGCGCCGCCAAGCTGCTCGCCGACAACAGAGCCTTCGACGGCACCGTCTGTTTCATCTTCCAGCCGGCGGAAGAAAATGAAGGCGGCGCCATGCGGATGATCAAGGACGGACTGTTCGAGCGCTTCCCCGTGGAAGCCGTCTACGCCGTCCACAACTGGCCGGGGCTGCCGCTCGGAAAGATCGCGGCCCGTGCCGGGTCGATGATGGCGGCCGTCGACACTTTCGAACTGAACTTTGAGGGGACCGGCGCGCATGCCGCCATGCCGCAGCTAGGCGACGATCCCGTGCTCGCGGCCGGCGCCTTCGTTCAAGCCGTGCAGCGCATCGTCAGCCGTTCGGTCGACCCGCAAATGGCGCTGGTCGTTTCGATCACCCAGATCCATGGCGGCAATGTCGGCAACATCGTGCCGGGCAAGGTCTGGCTGCAGGGAACCTGCCGCTTCTTCGAGCCCACTTTGTCGGACGATTGCGAAAGGCTGATCGGCGACATCGCGCAAGGCATTGCCTCGGCGCATGCACTCACCGCCAAGCTCGCCTACAAGAAAGGCTACCCGCCGCTGGTCAACACGTCGGCTGCCACTGACCGGGCCGTCCAGGCGGCAACCGCGGTTGTCGGCCGCGAGCAGGTCGAGACCGCATTCAACCCGAGCCTCGGCTGCGAGGATTTTGCCTACATGGTCCGCGAAGCCGGCGGCTGCTATGCCTGGGTTGGCGCAGGAGCGGTCAGACTGGGCGAAGGGCTGCACGGCGATCGCTATGTCTTCAACGACGCCATCGTCCCCACCGTGCTCCGCTATTTCGTCACGCTCGTTGAGCAGACGCTACGCTGACGGCCGAGCGCCTCAGCGCAAGGTCTCGACGTATTTCTCGTGGAAGCTGACATAGCCGGGTTCGACGACTTTGAGATGGCGCTCGATCAGCTGGTGGAAGGCCGGCAGCTGATGGAAGGGCACGCCGGGATAGGCGTGGTGCTCGGCGTGATACGGCATGTTCCAGGCGACTTTGCGCACCAGCCAGTTGGTCAGCGTGGTGCGGGTGTTTTCCAGCATGTTGGCGACAAGCGGGCAGCGGCCATGCTCAGCCAGCAGATAGAGCCTGAGGAAAGGCTGGCCGAGCAGCGCCGGCACGATCCAGACATAGAGCAGTACACTTGCCTCGAACCACAGGGCTAGCGCGGCGACCACGACATAGAAAGCGATCATGGCGCGGGCTTCAGTGCGCACCTTGGGCAGGCCTTTCGGCGGCACGTAGCTGTCGTGGCAGCCGCCAATCGCGTTGGTGTAGAGTGTCTGCAAATGCCCCCACCACACCGGCAGGCCCGAGACGTGGACGATGTATTGCCGCATCGTCTCCGGTTTCGGGAAGGCGAGTTCCGGATCGTTCTCTGGATCCTGGGTGAAACGGTGATGGGCGAAGTGGAAATAGCGAAACCAGTCGGCGGGCAGCGCGATCGCCAGGCTGCAGACCCTTGCGGCGGCATCGTTGAGCCACTGCGTCTCGAACGCCGTCCTGTGCACCGTCTCATGCAGCAGCGTGAACAGGAAGACGATGAGAATGCCTTGCGGCAACATCAACAGCGGCCAGTACGGCACCTTGGCCGCAATCAGCCCGCCGATAGCCACAATCGCGCCGAGATGGAAGGCGAGTTGGACCAGACCCGGCCCGTCCGACTTGCCGGCCAGGCGGCTGCGCTGCTCATTGGTCAGAGACGCGACGACGTCGCGATGGTCTCTGGGTTCAAACTGGGCCGATACGGTCATGGCGCCAAGCTACTCGAATAAGAAAGCTTTCGAAAAACGAGGATTTCTGCGACATAGATAAGCTTACCTTACTATCGGATAGCCCATGACCGCGCTTCCTTCCCTGAGAGGACTTCAAGCCTTCGAGGCGGCGGCGCGCTCGGGGAGTTTCGCCGCAGCGGCGGATGAGCTCTCGATCTCGGCGGCCGCGGTCAGCCAGCTCATTCGCACCCTCGAGGAGCAGATGGGTCGAAAACTGTTCCATCGCGTCAACCGCCGCGTGATGCTGACGGAAGCCGGCGTCGAGATGCTGCCCCGGCTGACCCTGGCTTTTCGGGAGATCGGCAGCATCGCGCGTGGCAGCGATGCCTTCCGCCCGCGGCTTGTCATATCGGTGCCGCCGTCCATGGCGATGGGCTGGCTTTCCGAACGTCTCGCCGGCTTTGTGGCCAGCCACGGCGCCGTCGACATATCCCTGCGCGGCGATGACGATCCGGTGCCGTTCGACCGCGAACTGATCGACATCCGGCTGTCCTTCGGCCCGCACTATCGTGAACACCCGACCGAAGACATTGTCAGGGACGCCGTCTACCCCGTCTGCGCGCCAGAACTCACCGCCCAAACCTACAGCCTCGCCGGCCTGCCACTGATTCACACCGACTGGGGACCGACCGGCGCGTCGTTTCCGTCTTGGCGCACCTGGTTCGAGGCGGCGGGCATAGAACCCGGCCGCGCAGTGCAGCGCGGCCTGTCGGCGAACTCGTCGCGGGCAGCGCTCGACCTTGCCATTTCAGGGCTGGGCGTGGCGCTGGCGCAAGGCATTTATTGCGCCGGGGCGCTGGAAGAGGGCCGTTTGGTCCGGGCTAATGCCCTATCGATCGCGCTGCGTCAGCCATATTGCCTGACGATCCCGGAACGCAGTGCAAGGCGCGACCTGGTGGCGGCGTTTCGCAATTGGCTGATTGAGGAATGCCGGCGGTCGGTGGGTTCGCCGGTGCTCGGCTGATGGACCGAACTGCTCAGAGATGGCCGGCCAGTGCGGCGACCATGTCCTTGTTCGTCGCCACGGGAATGATCTCGAACTCCACCAGGTCAGACCATTCGATGACCCAGCGCTGCAGCAGCGTGACGTCATCGGCTTCGACCAAAAGGAAGCAGCGGCTCATATCAGCCGCGATCCAGGAGTGGTGCACGACAAGCGCGTCCGGCTTCAATCGGCCGCGCTCGCCGAAACGGCGGTAGATCTCCTTGCGGTCGCAGCCGGTGAAATCCTCGATGACGATGAACTGCATTTTTCCCCCTCGGTTGAATTACCGCCCGGGACCGCAAACTAACGCCCGGGACGGTCCAGCCGCTCCAGGAACCATTGCGTCAGCCGCACCCAGACTTCGTCCTTTTCGCCGGAATCCTCCCAGCCATGGTCGAGGTTCGGGTTGTCGTTGACCTCGATGACGAAGACGCCATCCTTGGTTTCCTTGAGATCGACGCCGTAAAGCCCGTCGCCGATGCAGCGCGCCGCCTTCACCGCGGTGTCGACGACATGCGGCGGCGTCTCTTTCAGCGTGAAGGTCTTGATGCCGCCCTGGTCGGGCTTGCCGCTGGCCTTGTGGTTGACGATCTGCCAGTGTTTTTTCGCCATCAGATAATGCACGGCAAACAGCGGCTGCCCGCCGAGCACGCCGACGCGCCAGTCATATTCGGTCGGGATGAATTTCTGCGCGATCAGGAGATCGGAATCCTCCAGCCACTCGGTGGCGAGCGTCTTCAGTTCTTCGAAGTTGCCGCATTTCTTGACGCCGCGCGAGAACGATGAATCCGGGATCTTCAGCACCAGCGGAAAGCCCAGCGTCTGCGCCGCCAGTTCGAGGTCCGAGGTGCCGGCTATCATCACCGTCGGCGGCACCGGCACCTTGTTGTAGGCCATCAGTTCGTTGAGATAGACCTTGTTGGTGCAGCGGATCATCGACAGCGGGTCGTCGATCACCGGCATGCCTTCCTGCTGGGCGCGGCGCGCGAAGCGGTAGGTGTGGTTTGAGATCGAGGTGGTCTCGCGGATGAACAGCGCGTCGTAATTGGCGAGCTTGGCCAGGTCCTTCCTGGTGATCGGCTCGATTTCGACGCCCATCTTTTCGGCGATCTTGGCCCAGTAACGCAGCGAGGAAATCTCCGACGGCGGCAGTTCCTCATGCGGATCGACCAGCGTGGCGAAGGTGTAGCGTGCCGGCGTGCGGCCCTTGGTGTCGCGCCACTCGCGGTTGGTGTACGTCTCGAGCGCCTGCACGAAGAGGGCTTCTTCCTCCTCGGCCATCCTGGCCAGCGGCAGGAAGCCGATCTTGCGGATCGAAGCCCATTCGGCGCTGTCCTTGATGTGAACCTCAAGCGCCGGAGCGCGGAACCAGTCGAACAACAGCTTGGCGAAGCGGTCCCAGACCTTCGACGGTCCGATGCCGAAGAAGATGCAGATTTTTTGCGGGAATACGCCACCGAGATCCTTGCGACATTTGTTGAGCGCCAGCTCCAGTTCCGGCAGCGCGTGCTCGTAGAGCTTGCGCTCGGACAGGTCGATCATCGTCTCGACCGTCGGGATGACCTTGTGGCCGCGCGAACCGGCGAGCAGAGAGGCATAATAGCCGCGGCTCTGGTAGGCGTAATTGTTCGACAGGTTGATGACCTTCGGCTGCTGGCCGCGAAACAGCGCCGGATGCGCAAGATAGTCACGGTTGGTGATGATCTTGTGCGGCGTCGCCGCCGGGTCGAGATCGTTCTGACGGCCGGTGAGGATGACCCAGGTCATTGTTATCAGCGTTTCCCAAGAGTGATGGCAGCACGCAGTCCGTCGCGGCCAAATTGCGCCATGTTCATGAAGATGCCGTGCGGCACGGGAATGTTGGCGGCATCGAGGATGGTCTCCTGTCTTTCGTCCTCGACCCAGGGATCGTGGATCAGGATGTGGTCGCCATCGTCGCCGATAGCCAGCACCCAATGCGGCACCTTCTTGCCGAACATCAGGAAGCCGCTGATCAGCACCAGCACCAGTTTTCCCTGAGCCAGGGCGCCGCGGATATCGTCGATGGTGAATGGACGGTAATTCACCGGGATGCCGTAAAGTTCCGCGCGGCGGCGAAAGTCCACCTGGGCAAGTTCCATCACCCGGCGCTTGTCGTCGCTGCGCACCGATTGCAAGAACAGCGCGCCATAGAAGGACACGAAGATTTCCGCCGCAAGCCCGCTTTCGTAGCCGGAAACCGCAAGGCCGAAGGGCTCGCAGCCGCCCGGGCCGGACATCATGAACACGGTCGTTGCCTCGCGCCATAGGCGGATTTCCATGACCGGATCGGGCACGAAGCCGGAATCGAAATTGGCCATCGCCATCATCAGGCAGCATGGACCGCAGGTGAACTCGCAGGTCTGCTGGTAGAACGGGACTTTGGTGGCGACCGGAATATCGCCGCGCAAGGTCTTTTCGTAGCGCAGCGCGGTGGCGCCATCCTCGTAATAGTGAGGCTCGCGACCGATCTTGCGGTAGCCGCTCTGCTCATAGATGCCAATGGCGCGAAGATTGTCCTCGCGCACTTCGAGACGCAACATCATGCGGTCATGCTCGAAGGCAGCTTCTTCGGCCGCTGCAAGCAGCATGCGGCCAATGCCGCGGCCGCTGAAAAACGGGCTGGTGGCAAGCGAATAGAGCCGGGCGACGCCGCTGCCCTTGCGAAACAGCACGATGGCGTAGCCGGCGACACGACCATCGCTTTCGGCGACCAGCATCTCGGCTGTCTCGCGTTCGATCAACAAGCGGAAGGAGCGCCGGGAAATGCGGTCACTGGAAAAGACCGCCTTCTCGATGGCGGCGAGGTCATCGACGTCGGACGCGCGGGCCTTGCGAATCTCGGCAGGCATGCGGGTTTGGAAAACCTCGATTGGGTGGAGGAAAAGGCCGCGGTCAAAAACGTCGCAAACATCAGCCGAAACGCCGATATCCATCAAGCGCTATCGCACTTCGAATAGGGCCGAATTGTGACACTTTCTACCCAGGCGCATTCCCGAAACGGAATGCGCTTAACTGGCGATACCCGCCAGAAGCTGACCGTAGGCGCGCTTGGCGACCGCAGCCAGCTGCTCTCGCGGCAGCGAGCCGACGACGGCGCAGGCATAGCCCTTGTCCAGCCAGTAGACCGCCTCGGGACCGTCGGCGTCGGCCATGTAGGTGCCCTTGGACTTGGCTGAGGAATCAGCGGTAACGAACAAGGAGATGCGCTGACCCTTGGCGTCTTCGTAAAGCAGCATCGCTGCCTTGCCCTGGCCGGCGGGCAGCAGCCGGCCGCCAACCAGCTGGAAGCCTTCCGCCACCAGATCCGGCGCCACCAGTTTCAGGCCGACGCGGTTGGACAGCCAGGTCTGCAGGTGATCCTTGTCGCTTGCCGGCACTTCCACCGCATGGCGCTGTTCGGCGGCATAGATGACATGGGCGGCGATCGCCTCTTCGGCCAGTTGGTCATCAGCGCCATCTTCCCTGCCGATGCCGTCGATGCCGGCAAAATAGCCGCCAAGACCGCCGATGACGAGCACTGCGGCCGCCGCGGCCGCAAGCCACCAGCGCGACTGCCGCGCCGCCGCTTTGGTCGCGCCTTCACCGCTAACGATCTGCTTGAACAGCACCGGCACGGGCTCGTCGAGCACACCGGCAAAGGCGGCGCGCAACGCGGCGCGGTCGGCGGTGTAGCGGGCGCTTTTCGCCTTCATTTCGGGATTGGCGTCGATCCAGGCGTCGTAGGCGGCGCGCTCGTCGCCCGGCAGCTCGCCGTCGAGAGCCATGTGGATATCGCGTTCGGAAAAATCGCGGCGGGTCATTTCTCGACGATCCTTATCGAGCGGCGGCGCGCCGTGTCATCGAGCAGGCTGCGCAGCTCCTCGCGTCCGCGCGCTATGCGCGACATCAGCGTGCCGGCGGGCACGCCGAGAATGTTGGCGGCTTCGGCATAGGAAAACCCTTCGATGGCGACCATGACGAGGGCGGCGCGGCGGTCGGGGCTGATCGCCTGCAATGCGTCGATGATCTCGCGCGAGGCGGCGTTCTCGGCCTGCTCGGCGGGGACTGTCTGCGCCTCGTTTGCGTCGAGCGGCAGGATCGCCGCCTCACCGCGCCGGTTCACCTTGCGCATCTGATCGATGAACAAATGATGCATGATCGTAAACAGCCACCTCCGGGGGCTTTCTCCTGTCTGCCAGCTTTCAAGCCGCAAGAGCGCTCGTTCGAGGCAATCCTGGACGAGATCGTCAGCGGATTCGCGGTCGCGCAGAAGCGAGCGTGCGTAGCGGCGCAGGCGCGGTATTTCGCCAAGGATTGCTGCCTTCTTTTCGTCCATGACCGCTGGTTCTGAGGTCGCCCTTGTTTAACCCGATTGAACGCGCCTTCCCGGCGCGGCGCAAGCGGCCAGCGCGAAGCGGTCTGCCGCCCCGGTCACCCAAGCAGTGAGATAACGAGTTGATCGGCTAAATTATTCCCCGCAATCAACAAAAGGGCCGAATTATCCTAAATCGGTCTGTGCGAAATCATGGCCTTTGTATAGCAGTGGAAGATCGCGGCTTTTCGCGCAGGCGTAAGCAAAACAGTCTCCTAGATTCAGATCCGCCTTGTGGCCAACGGCTTTGCCGTAATGGGCACTCGCGTCAATGGCCCGAGAGCTGATGTTGTCGTCAATGGCCAGACTCTCTCCCATGATCTCCACAATGAACTCATCGATCAGATCGCGGGCATGGAGAAGGGCTTCAGCGCTGGGTCTGCGCGGGCCGGCGCCGGCCCTTGCCAATGCCTGTGTTGCTTCGAAGTGAACCAACGGAGAAACCCAGACCTGCCCGGAAAAACCGGATAGCTGCTTCAGCAATTCCTCCCACCCAGGTTCCTGGTTGAGAATGGCGACGATCACCGACGCGTCGACAAACATCAGTCTTCCCACATCTCGTCGGTGAACTTCTTCATATCGAAATCGGGATTGGGCAGGCCAAGCTTCCTGGCCCTGTCCTGAAGACTGGCGATCCGATCGCGCAGCGGCACCTTCGCCCGATTGCGCTCAAGTTCGTGCACGAGCGCGACCCGCACCGCCTCCGTTTTGCTCGGAGCGTTCGTCTCGCGTTGCAATCTGCTGGCCAGCGCATCCACTTCGTCGTCGCGGATATAGAGCGGCATCGAATATCCTCCGTTGGATATTCATATATTCCATCTCGTATATCACTTCAAGTTGCAGCGTTGGCCTCCCTCGCCGCCCGCGTCAGCAGCCGCTGGTAGAACAGGCCGATGCCGATCAGCACGGCGCCAAGACCGATGAAGGACAGCGCCCTGAGCACGCCTTCCAGTTCCGACATGTCGAACAGGAAGACTTTTACCACGGCAATCGCGATCAGCGCCGCCGAGGCAATGCGCAGCACCTGCGACTTCAGCCAGACGCCGGCGGTGAGCAGCACGACGCCAATGACCAGCCAGAGCGCCGAATAGGTGTAGGTCTCAAGCTGCCCGAGGCCGCTCCACAGGCCGATGAACTCGCCCTTGAACACGCGCCTGACCGACAGTGTGGCGTAGGCGAAGACAAGCAATGCCGCCACTACCGCCAGCATCTGCGCATACCATGGCGGCCGCTTGTCCCTGGCATAGAGCGCCAGCCCGCCGGCGGCTATGGCCGGCAACAGGTAAGCCAGGAACAAGAGGTTGAACACCGGGATCTGGCCGGTCGATTCGTCGGTGAACAGCGGATTGAGCACCAGGAAATGCTGGAGGACGATGAAGGCGACCGAGAGCACGCCGGCGGCCATCGAGCCGTAGCGCAGCACAGAGCTTGGCGAGCGCATGTCGATGGCCACCAGTATCGCGCCGGCACCGATGGCGATCAGCGTATAGATCGCCTGTTCGGCGAGCGTCACCGGGCCGGTGTCGATGACGCCGCCATGCATGGCGTGGCGCACCAGCATGGCGACGGTGAGCAGCGCAAACAGGGCTGCACCCGCCTCCATCGCAAGGCGCGGCCGGCCATTGCCAGTTGTTGGTAGTGCGGGGGTGGTACGCGCGAGTTGCCAGGCGGCAAAGCCGAAGGCCAGCGCCGGTACGCCGTATCCCGGCAGCAGCCAGTTGAACACCGGCGTCGTCGTCAGGAACTCGGCACCGACGATGGTCGAATCGAAGGCGACGCGGCCCAGCACGGCAACGACCGCGCCGACCGAAATCCAGCCAAGCACCGGATAGCTGCGCCACCGCGTCGCCAGCGCCGGCACGATGGCGGCAACGCCGGCAAGAATGGTCGTCCAGCCGGAACCGAAGGCCATGTGCAGCATCAGGAGCCCGGCCAGAGCCGAGCCGCAAAGCGCGAAGGAGACGGCGACGTTGCCCTTGAGCGGCGGCTGTTCGGCGCGCGCAATCCATTCGCCGCCGGCGGCGAAGACGACGACCAGAAGGGCAGCTATCGCTGCGTAGACAAGGTCGCGGTCGAGATTGCCGTAGGCGAACCACAGCGTCAGCAGAATAAGCAGCGGCGAAGCGACGCCCCATGCCGCCCAGCATGCCGCGCGGACCCGTGCTGAGGCGGCGAAGCGGCGTGCGGCCCAGAAGCCGGCGCCGATGAAAACCAGGCCGAGGGCAATGCCGATGCGCAGCGTCAACGGATTTCCGGCCGCCACCGGCATGCCGTCAAAGCCGATATTCCCCTGGGTTATGTCGGAGCCGATGGTGGTGGGCGGAATGATGCCGAGATGGATCATCACGCTCACCACGCCGGCGGCATGCAGCAGCGGCAGCGCGCGCGGCCGGTAGAGTGCGGTAGCGACAAGGGCGACGAGGACGAAGGCGCCCGGCAAGGCGCCACCGGCGGCGACCAGCGTCGTGTCGACGGACAGGCCTAGCGCTGAAAACGCAACGAAAACGCCAGGCATGATCGAGGGCCAGTCGAAGCCCGCCTTTGCAGGTTCCGCTTCGCCGCCACGACTGCCCAGGCAAACAAAGGCAAGCACCGCCAGCGTCACCGCGTCGATGAACAGGACGACGGCAAGGTCGGCGAACCGGATGACGGCAAGGTCGGCGACGAGCGTACTCATCATGTAGGCGATGGTCCAGGCGCCGGTGCCGAAGAAGGCGGCCGCAATCAGGAATTTCCAGTCGCGAATGCGGGCGATCACGGCTGTGGCGGCAAGCACGATCGCCAGGTAGACGAACAGCGCCCATGGGTTGGGCGCCTGCGAGGACACAAGCGCCGGCGTCGCCATCGAGCCGACAAGGCCGATGCCGGCCAGGGCCTGACCGTGGACGAGAGCGGCGACAATGGTCGCTACGCCGATGGCGCCGAGCACGGCGAAAGCGAAGGCCGGGCCGACGAAACCGTAAATGGCGTGCGCGGCATAGACCGTACCGAACAGAATGAAGGCGCCGGCAGCCGTCAGGATCGCCGGAATATAGGCGCCTGCAGCCCCTTGCACCGGCACCTTGAAGCCGGTGCGGCGGATGAACTCGCCGCCGCCGATCAGCACCAGGCCGAGCAGCGCCGCCAGGGACAGCCGCACTTCGGGGCCGAAAATGCCGGCCTCGATGGTGTAGCGGATCAGGAACAGGCCGCCCAGGGCCAGCGCGACGCCGCCGACCCAGACCGCCCATCGTGTGCCGAGCGCGGTTTCGACCTCGGACTGGCGGGCTGCCTTCGCCGTGGCGGCAGGCGCGGATCCGGTGAATGCCGCCTTGGCCGCGGCTGACAGTTCTGGCACGGCCTCGCTGGTGGCCGCATCGGCTTCGGCGGCCGGTGCCTGGGCATGTGCCGCGTCGGCTGTTGTTGGCGAAGCTATGTCGGCAACTGGTGCGGTGGCCTGAGCGGCATCCGCCGGTGCGCTTGCAACCTGCTCGACCGGTTTGGCAACGGGCGGTGTCGCATGCACGCCGGACAGAACCAGGCTGCGCAGCGCTCCGAGCTCGCGCTCGATCAGACTGACGCGGCCCTGCTGGCGCAAGACGAGGACAAAAAGCACGATAACGACGACGGCGCCAATCAGGCTTTCAAACATGGCGGTTCCCCCAAACCAGGCCAGTTTTCACTGACAATTGCGGCGGCCACACGGCCACCCCAGACGGCTATTCAAGTCACGCCACCGCAATGGTGGCCGAAAAGAAGTTATCGAGCATGTTTCGTCGGCAAATTCCAGCGGCCTACGGTCTTTATCCTCACCCATCATCTGAGATAGCCAGGAATGGCATGCCGCCGCCACTTGCCCAGGAGCCATGCTATCCTCGGATGAACTGTGGGGAAATCGAATGCCGAAACGAAGTGCAGGGCTGCTGATCCACCGGACAAGGGCCGGCATTCTCGAATTTCTGCTCGTCCATCCCGGCGGCCCATTCTGGGCAAGGAAGGATGAAGGCGCTTGGTCGATCCCCAAGGGCCTCGTCGAGGACAATGAAGATGAGTTGGCCGCCGCCCGGCGCGAGGCTGGGGAAGAACTCGGAGTCAGCATCGAGGGTGATTTCGAGCCTGTCGGCAGCTATCGGCAAGCCGGCGGCAAGATCGTCATCGCCTGGAGTGTCGAAGCCGATTTCGATCCCGATGCCGTTAAAAGCAACATGTTCACGATGGAATGGCCGCCCAGGTCAGGCGTGACGAGGGAATTTCCCGAAATCGACAGGGCCGGCTGGTTTTCCTTCGCGGAGGCCAGCCTCAAGATCCTCGGCGGTCAGCGCGCCATCCTCGATGATTTCATGGAGCATCGCAAGGCCGGCTGAGGCTCTTGCCCTACGAGTACCCCCACCCTAACCCTCCCCACAAGGAGGAGGGAATGCTGCCGCATGCAGCTTTTGCTGTGAACCTGGACGGTTGCGGAGGTCAGCACCCACCGAGTCTCCCTCCCCTTTCTGGCGCAGCGTCTGCCGTAGTGGCGGCATTGCCGCCCGAATGATGCTTGCGCAAGGCGGCGAGGAAGCCGGCACGGGCATCGGGCTGTTCAATGCCGCGCGGCTCGTAGACATGGCGGGTGAAAAAGAAACCGGTCAGATGGAAGGCGTCCTCGAGTGCCGCGTGGTCCGCCCGCAAGCCGGAGCCGCGCTGCAGGAAGGCCGGCAGCGCCAGCATCTTGTCGCGCCACGGCGCACCGGCGGCTCGCGACACCGCACGGCCGGATTTCGGCGAGACATAGGCCAGATCCTGCCTGGCGCCGGTCGCCGCGCACTGGCTGAGATCGAGGCCGAAGCCGAGTTCGTCGAGGATGAGCAGTTCGAAGCGCGCCACCAGTTCCCCGGCGGCATCCGAATCGTCCAGATGGGCGATCATCACGGCAAGCGTCTCATACAGGCCGCCATGGGCGTCGCGCTCCGGCAGGAGCCTGAGATGCGCGGCCATGGTCTGCAGGCCGTAGACGGCGACTGCGCTGTCCATCAACCGGGCGGCATTCATCTCGATCGCCTCGGCCTGGAAGGTGCCGAGATGCTCGTCGAGGCGTGCCCGCCACAAAAGGTCGACGCGGTTGCCGGGCTGCAGCACCGGCTGCTGCTTGCGCGAGCGCCCGCCGCGCACCAGGCCGAGATGGCGGCCATGCGCACGCGTCATTACCTCGAGAATGGCGCTGGTTTCGCCATGCTTGCGGGTGCCGAGTATGATTCCCTCGTCGCGCCATTCCATGGCAGGAGCTTGTCACCGGTTGCATGGCGAAATCAAGATTTTGGCGCACCGCGTGCGATCTGTGCTGACATTGGATCTCCGCACATCGTCGAAAGGCTCCGATCACGCGAATTTCCGGTGATCGGCCAGGACGTCGTCGATGACGCGGCGCGATCGCTCGGCTTCGGCCTGGTTGGCGTCGTGTCCGGCAACGGTGATCAGCGCCTTCCACAGCGTCCAGCCGCGGCCGCGCGCCCAGGTCGCTTCATCGACGTCGATGGCGGCACGGAACGCCTCCCGGCTCTCGCCCTGGAAGAACGTCCAGGCGATCGCCAGGTCGCAAGAGGGATCGCCGATCCCGGAGGTGCCGAAGTCGATGACGGCGCTCAAACGGCCGTTTTGGACCAGAAGGTTGCCCCAGGCGACGTCGCCGTGAAACCAGACGGGCGACCCTTGCCAGGTGGCGGCAAGGGCCGCATCCCAGACAGCGGTGGCCGCCTGGGTGTCGATCTGCCCCTCCAGCGCCTGGAGTGCTTCCCTTGTCTGGTTGTCATACACGCTCGGCGATCCGCCGCGGAAGAAATTGTGCTGGCCCGCGGGCGGCCCGCCCGCCGGATCGATCCGCCGGAGCGCAATGAGGAACTTGGCCAGATCGACCGCGAACTGTGGGCGATCGGCGATTTCGGCGGTCTTGGCTGTTTCGCCGTCGATCCAGCGGTAGACGGACCATTGCCAGGGGTAGTCCTCCCCAGGCTCGCCCATCGCCAGTGGAACCGGGATCGGCAGCGGCAGAAGCGGCGCCAGCCTGGGCAGCCAGCGGTGCTCTTTTTCGACCTGCAAGGCATATGGTGCGGCACTCGGCAGCCGCAGAGTCATATCATTGCCGAGGTGGAAGGTTCGGTTGTCCCAACCGCCAAACGTCACCGGGCTCACCGGCAGATGCCGCCATTGCGGAAACTGCGCGTTGACCAGCCGGCGCACGAGATCGGTATCGATGGTCGGTTTTGGATCAGGCATGTCATCGTCTCAAACTGCCGGAGCGGCATTTCTAGACGATGAAGCTCAATGGGGAAACTCAAGCCCCATCTCACGGTAGCGTTCGGGGTCGTCGCCCCAGTTTTCACGCACTTTGACGAACAAGAACAGGTGCACTTTCTGCTCGAGAATGCCGGCTATTTCCATGCGCGCCGACTGGCCGATGGCGCGGATGGTCTCGCCCTTGTGGCCGAGCACGATCTTCTTCTGGCTGTCGCGCTCGACATAGATGGTCTGGTCGATGCGCACCGAGCCGTCCGGTTTCTCTTCCCATTTCTCGGTCTCGATATGCGAGGAATAGGGCAACTCCTGATGCAGCCGCAGATACAGCTTCTCGCGGGTGATCTCGGCGGCCAGTTGGCGCATCGGCAGGTCCGAGATCTGGTCTTCCGGATAGTACCAGGGGCCGACCGGCAGCGCTTGCGCGAGATAGTCGAGCAAATCCTTGCAGCCGGAGCCGGTCAGCGCCGAGACCATGAAGGTGCGCTTGAACGGCACCTTTTCGTTTGCTGCCGCAGCCAGGGCCAGCAGCGCCTCGTGCTTGACCCGGTCGACCTTGTTGAGGATCAGCACCATCGGCTGGCGGACGTCCTTCAGCCGCTCGAGGATGGCGTCGGCGTCACCCCTGATGCCGCGCTCGGCATCGATCAGCAGAAGCACGATATCGGCGTCCTTGGCGCCACCCCAGGCGGTGGTCACCATCGCGGTGTCGAGCCGGCGCTTCGGCTTGAAGATGCCGGGCGTATCGACAAAGACGATCTGCGCGTTGTCATGCGTGGCGATGCCGCGCACGATGGCGCGGGTGGTCTGCACCTTGTGGGTGACGATCGACACCTTGGCGCCGACCAGTTGGTTGACCAGCGTCGACTTGCCGGCATTGGGCGCCCCAATCAGGGCAACGAAGCCGGAATGCGTGGCCTCCGCTGCCGGAGGGAGATCTTCGCTGCCGGTCACGCCGCACTCCCTTGGTTGGCCCAGATGCCCTCGCGCATAAGAAACGCCGATGCCGCCGCTTCTTCGGCTGCGCGGCGAGAGCCGCCCGTGCCGCTTGCCGGCGCAAAACCGCCGACCTTCACGGACACCGTGAAAACCGGTTGATGTTCAGGTCCCTCGCGTTTCTCGATCGCGTATTCGGGCCTGACATCGCTGGTCTTGGCGATCCATTCCTGCAGGTCGGATTTCGGATTGGGCGGCTTGGCCACCACCTTTTGCGAGCGCGGCTCCCAGTAACGCAGGACGAATTGCCTTGCGGCATCGAGGCCGCCGTCGATATAGACCGCCGCGATCAGCGCCTCGACCGCATCCGCCAGATAGTTTCCGCCCGAGCCGCGCGAGCGCGCCTTCAAGGCAGCGTCGGCCCGAACCAGATCTTCGAGCTGCATTTCAATGCCGATCTCGGAGCATGTCCGCGCATCGACCAGGGCATTGAAGCGCGGGGCGATTTCACCTTCCGGCGCTTCAGGAAACTTTTCGAAAAGCAGGTCGGCAACGATCAGGCCGAGCACGCGGTCGCCAAGGAATTCGAGGCGCTGGTTGTTGCTGCTTGCCTTGACCGCACTGGAATGGGTCAGCGCGGTCTCAAGCAAACGGACATCCCGGAAGGAATGGCCGGTTTTGGCTGTCACCAAATCGGCCAGAGTTTCACCCGTCGGGCGCTTCAAAGCCATCAATTCACGAAATGGAACAGGCGCGACAGGCGCACCAGCGACGGCCATTTCCAGATCTCGAGCGGGCTCGCCTTCCCGGCGATCGAGAAGAAGACGATGTTAGCGCGGCCGACAAGGTTCTCCGCCGGCACGTAGCCGACGCTGAGGCGGCTGTCGGAGGAATTGTCGCGGTTGTCGCCCATCATGAAATAGTTGCCGGGGGGCACGACGAACTCGCGGGTGTTGTCGGTGATCGAATTCGGTGTCAGGTCGAGCGTGTCGTAGCTGACGCCGTTGGGCAGGGTCTCGCGATAGACGTCGACCGGCTCAGGCACTTCCGTGATATCAGGATTTTGGATCTGGCCGGTTTTCACACGAGGCACGCCCTGGCCGTTGATGAACAATTGGCCGTCCTTCATCTGGATCTTGTCCCCCGGCAGGCCGACGACGCGCTTGATGTAGTCGAGCGACGGATCCGGCGGGAACTTGAAGACCACCACGTCGCCGCGCTTCGGATCGGAACCCCAGATGCGGCCGGAAAAGATGTCGGGGCCGAATGGCAGCGAATAACGCGAGAAGCCGTAGGACCATTTGGTGACGAACAGATAGTCGCCTTCGAGCAAGGTCGGCCGCATAGAGCCGGACGGGATCGAGAAGGGCTGGAACAGCAACGTGCGGATGACCATGGCCAGCAGCAAAGCCTGGATGATGACGCTGACGATTTCGCCAAGCCCGCCGGATTTCTTCTCGGATTTTTCAGCCACGCTCATGTCGTCCTCGATTGTGCGTTGGATGGTATAGAGTCTCGGCGCGCGCTGGGCAACGTCAAGTCGGCGTTAGATAGCGGTCGTCTGATGCAATCAATGTGGCGCTTGTTCGGCGGGCAACGCCTCGATGATCACAAAGGCTTGAGCAAGCGGGAAATCATCGGTGATTGTGAGGTGGATCGCCGCTCTGTGCCCCTGTGGCAGGATTTTGGCCAGCCGTGCCGCCGCTCCCCCGGTCAGCGCCATGGTCGGCGCGCCGCTGGGCAGGTTGGCGACCCCCATGTCGCGCCAGAACACGCCCTGCGCCAGGCCGGTGCCAAGCGCCTTGGCGCAGGCCTCCTTGGCGGCGAAGCGCTTGGCATAGGAGGCGGCGCGGCCCTTGCGGCCTTCGGAGCGGACCTGTTCGACCTCGGTGTAGATGCGCTGGATGAAGCGCTGACCATGCCGTTCCAGCGACTTTTCGATGCGTCTGATGTCGATCAGGTCGCTGCCGATGCCGATGATCATTCCGCCGGAACTTCCCGTCCGCGGTGCCCGGCCTTATGCGCCCGCTCTGCCATGCGCTTCCTGCGCTGCTCGCGAAAGGCTGTCATCCCCCAGCGGGTAATGCCGTAGAAGATCAGCCCGAAGATCAGGCCGAGCGGCACAGCGCCGATCAGCATCGGCTCGAGCACCGGGTGCCACAGCTTTGCAAACGACAGCGTGTGCATCATCTCACCAAGATGCGCAGGCGGTCCGTTCTTGGGCAGGCGCTCATGCAGGATCAGCTTGCCGACTTCCCAGGACGCTCCCCACAGCAGCGGGAAAGTCAGCGGATTGCCGAAGAATACCGCGCCGAGGGCGGCGGCCACCAGATTGCCGGCGACCACCCAGCAGAGCACGGCGGCGACGGCGAAATGGAAGCCGAGCGGAAAGAAGGAGGCGAAAACGCCGGCCGCGACGCCGGCCGCGACCGCATGCGGTGTCGCCTTCAGCCGCAGGATGCGCTTGGAGAAATATTGCAACGAGCGCGAAAACGAGCGGCGCGGCCACAGATAGGTACGCACCCGCTCCAGAATGCCATCAGGCTTTCGGCGTCGAAAAAGCACTCTGTTCCAGTTCCCGGTTCGTCACGCCCAAATTGCAACCATCCCTGGCCGGGCGCGGTCGCTCCATCTTGCGCTTCGAGGGCGCAGAAAGGCAACAACGACTTTGATATAGCGACTGCCTTGCGGCGGAACAATGAAACGCCGCCGCGATGGTCTGCCGCAGGCGGGTAACAAGAGCGCCATTGGGGCGAAACTGAGGACAACACAACATCCAAGCGAGACTTTCATGACGACGATCAGGCCTGCCCGGGAAGACGACGCCGAGGCGGATAGACTATTCCCGATATTCGCTGACTTCGACCAAATTGCTGTCCGGGTCGCGGAAATAGACCGACATCATCGTGCCGCGGGCGCCGGTGCGCTCGACCGGGCCGACTTCGATGGCAACGCCATTGGCTTCGAGACTGGCGCAAATCTCGGCAAGCGGCCTTGCGGCGACCAGGCAGAAATCGCCGGAGCCAGGCATCGGCGTCTTGGCTTTCGGTTCAAAAGTGTGCGTTGCCTGATGCAGATTGATCTTCTGCGATCCGAACAGCAACGCCGTCGGCCGCTCCGGCTCGTCGAGGCGCTTCAGGCCAAGCACCCGCTGGTAGAAGGCGCAGCTGTCCTCCACCGAGCGGACCGTCAGCACGAAATGATCGATGCCGGCGATCATTGTGATGTCCCCTAGATGTTGCGGCTTCCTGGCTTAACGGCGGGAATGGCGGCAAGTTCCGGCGGCAGGCGGTCGGCGGGATAGGCCGGGACCTCGTATTCGGCAAGCGCGATCAGCGGCACGCCGACATTGGTCTTGCCGGCCGAGCGGTCGATGATGCAGGCCGCCGCCACGACCTCGGCGCCAATCGCGCGCAGGCAGTCGATGGTTTCGCGGATCGAAAGACCAGTGGTGACGATGTCCTCGACGATGACGACGCGCGAGCCGGCAGCGATCTCAAAGCGGCGCAGCCTGAACTCGCCGCCTTCGCGCTCCACCCAGATTGCAGGCACACCGAGATGGCGCGACGTCTCATAGGCCGGGATCAGGCCGCCGATCGCCGGGCCGACGACGTAGTCGATCTTGCCCGGCACCGCCTTTTGAATCTTCTCGGCCAGCGCCTTGCAAAGCCGCTCGGTCTTGTCGGCATGCATGAAGACGCGCGCCTTCTGCAAGAAGACCGGGCTGCGCAGGCCGGACGTCAGGATGAAATGCCCCTCCAGAACAGCGCCCGCCTCGCGGAAAATGCCCAGCACCTCGTCGGTATTCATAACTCGCCCCATGTCCATGGTGAATGGTGAAATGGTGAATGGTGAATGGTAGTGAGAGCGCCTTCTTTCACTATTCACTATTCACTATTCACTATTCACTATTCACCCATTCACACGCCGCGCATCGCTGACGCTCGAATTATCCTTGAGCTGCGACAGCAGCCGGTTGAGGTGCTTCAGATCCCAGACTTCGAGATCGATCAGCATTTCGGTGAAGTCGGGCGCGGTGCGCACCATCGACAGCGTATGAATGTTGGCGTCGTTGGAGGCAACGACCTGGGCGATGTCGGCGAGCGAGCCCGGCGCGTTGATGGCGGTGACCGAGACGCGCGCCGGAAAGCGCTCCTTGGTCTGCTCGTCAATGTCCCAGCGCACGTCGATCCAGCGCTCCGGCTGGTCGTCGAAGGCCTGCAGCGCCGGCGACTGGATGGGATAGATGGTGATGCCGGTGCCCGGCTGGACAATGCCGACGATGCGGTCGCCAGGCACGGCCCCTTCCGGCGCGAAACGCACCGGCAGGTCGCCGCGCACGCCGCGGATCGGCACCGCGCCATCGCGCGGCTGGTCCTTGTCCTTGCGCGCGGCTCGTGTGCCGGGCATCTGGAACAGCATGCCGGCGGCGTTGCGGATCTTCGACCAGCCCTCCTCGCGCTGCTTGGGGGCGCTGACGGTGACGCGCTCGTCCTTGTAGTCTGGGAAGACGGCCTTCATGACGTCGGTCGAGGCAAGTTCGCCGCGCCCGACCGAGGCCAGCACATCCTCGATGTCCTTGCGCGCCAGCCGGTGCAGCACCGGCTTCAGGCTTTCCTTGGTGAAGGTCTTGCCGGCGCGTTCGAAGGCGCGCTCGAGAATGCGGGCACCAAGACCTGAATATTGCTTGCGAATGGCGTTCTTGGTGGCGCGGCGGATGGCTGAACGCGCCTTGCCGGTGACCACCACCGACTCCCACGCCGCCGGCGGCACTTGCGCCTTGGAGCGGATGATCTCGACCTCGTCGCCGTTCTTCAGTTCCGTCATTAGCGGCATGATGCGGCCGTTGACCTTGGCACCGACGCAGGTGTCGCCGACATCGGTGTGCACGGCATAGGCGAAGTCGATGGGCGTGGCGCCGCGCGGCAGCGCAATCAGCATGCCTTTCGGCGTGAAGCAGAATACCTGGTCCTGGAACAGCTCCAGCTTGGTATTTTCGAGGAAGTCTTCCGGGTTGTCGCCTTCTGCCAGTTGCTCGATGGTGCGCCGCAGCCAGGCATAGGCGTTGGTCTCCTTCGAGATCGCATGGGCGGCGCCGTTCGTCTTGCCGCCGGTGTCCTTGTAGATCGAATGGGCGGCGACGCCATATTCGGCGATCTTGTTCATCTCGCGGGTGCGGATCTGCAGTTCGACGCGCTGGCGCGACGGGCCGACAATGGTGGTGTGGATCGAACGGTAGTCGTTCTGCTTGGGCGTAGAAATGTAGTCCTTGAAGCGGCCAGGCACCATCGACCATGTGGTGTGGATGGCGCCGAGCGCGCGGTAACAGTCTTCGACGCTGTCGACGACGACGCGGAAGCCGAAGATGTCCGAGAGCTGCTCGAAGGACAGCGCCTTGGCCTCCATCTTGCGGAACACCGACCACGGCTTCTTCTGCCGGCTCTTCACCCCGGCATTGATGGCATGCTTCTCGAACAGCGCCGACAGCGCCTTTTCGATGTCGGTCAGCACACCCTTGTTGCGCTCGAATATCTCGGCAAGCCGCGCGGTGACGGCGCGGTAGGCTTCCGGATTGATGAAGCGGAAGGCGATCTCTTCCAGCTCCTCACGCATGCCTTGCATGCCCATGCGCCCGGCCAGCGGCGCGTAGATGTCCATCGTCTCCTCGGCGATGCGCAGGCGCTTGGCCTCGGGCATGTGGTCGAGGGTGCGCATGTTGTGCAAACGGTCGGCGAGCTTGACCAGCAGAACGCGGACATCCTCCGAGATGGCCAGCAACAGCTTGCGCAGGTTTTCCGCCTGCTCGGCCTTCTTGGAGACGAGATCGAGCTTCTTCAGCTTGGTCAGGCCTTCGACCAGCTTGCCCATTTCGGGGCCGAACAGATCGTCGATCTCGGCCCGCGTCGCGGTGGTGTCCTCGATCGTGTCGTGCAGCAAGGCGACAGCGATCGTCGCCTCATCCATGTGCATTTCGGTGAGGATGGCGGCGACTTCGAGCGGATGCGAGAAATAGGGATCGCCGGAAGCGCGCTTCTGGTGGCCATGCTTCTGCATGGCGTAGACATAGGCCTTGTTGAGCAACGCCTCATTGACGTCAGGCTTGTAGCGCGCAACGCGCTCGACAAGCTCATACTGACGCATCATGGGCGGGTTCTCACGGTGCTGAAATGATTGATGCGCCGCACTGATGTACGGCGCATCTCATAGATAACCACGAAACACACGGGACGGAAGTGCCGGAATCATATTCCCGGCAGGTCCAGGGCAGCGATTAGTAGTCGTCGCTCTTTTCCGGGGGAACCAGGCCCTCGATGCCGGCCAAAAGGTCTTCCTCGGTCATGCGATCGAAGGTGACGTTTTCTTCCGCGTCGTCGGCGTCGGTAGCTGCAACTGCGTTGCCGGTCTGGTCGGCGATCGCCTCGCCGTCGGCCTCGGGCTCGTCAACCTCGACATGCTTCTGCAGCGAGTGGATCAGATCTTCCTTGAGGTCGTCGGGCGACAGCGTCTCGTCGGCGATCTCGCGCAGCGCCACGACCGGGTTCTTGTCGTTGTCGCGCGGCACGGTGATCGGCGCGCCCTGGCTGATCTGGCGGGCGCGATGGCCGGCAAGCAGCACGAGCTCGAAGCGGTTGTCGACCTTGTCGATGCAGTCTTCAACGGTTACGCGGGCCATTGATTGCCCCTTTCATGCCTGGATTTGATGGAAAACAGGCGCGGTCCATAACCCGAACGCCGCCAAAATACAAGCATTATGGCTCTGTGGCCCCATGGGCTGGCGAATGCCAGCTTCTGGCGCCGCTGAATGCCTTGCCGGCGAAGCCCGCCTACCGGGCGACGACACGGCTCCGATCACAATTGCTTGCAGTGCGCCCGGCACCCTTGGATTGCCGTAAAACTGGCGCTATCTCGGTTGACGAAAGGTCAGCCGGTTTATTTACGAGCCGAGCGATATAAACGACCCATTTCGATTAGTCCGCCACCTATTTCGAAAAAGGAATATTGCCATGTTCGACCCCCGTGAAAAAATCGCTCTTTTCATAGACGGCGCCAATCTTTACGCCACGTCGCGCGCACTCGGCTTCGACATAGACTACCGCAAACTGCTATCCAGCTTCCAGAAGCGCGGCTATCTGCTGCGGGCCTATTACTACACCGCTCTGGTCGAGGATCAGGAATACTCTTCGATCCGTCCCCTGATCGACTGGCTCGACTATAATGGCTTCAAGGTGGTGACCAAGCCGGCCAAGGAGTTCACCGACTCGACCGGCCGCCGCAAGATCAAGGGCAATATGGACATCGAACTGACCGTCGATGCGCTCGAACTTGCCGATGTTGTCGACCACTATGTCATCTTCTCCGGCGACGGCGACTTCCGCACACTGGTCGAAGCGCTGCAGCGGCGCGGCCGCAAGGTCTCGATCGTCTCCACCATGGCCTCGCAACCACCGATGATCTCGGACGATCTGCGCCGCCAGGCCGACCATTTCATCGATTTGACCTCGCTGAAGAACGAGGTCGGCCGCGATCCCTCCGAACGGCCGGTGCGCAGGCCCGAGCCGGCCGAAGTCGAAGAGGAAGACTATTGACGGCGGCGGCCTTGGACGCCGCTCCCGAACCCGACCGCGACTGCCCGCTCTGCCCGCGCCTGCATGATTTCATCGCAGACTGGCGGCAGCGCGAGCCGTCGTGGTTCAATGCGCCGGTGCCGACTTTCCTGCCGCCTGATGGCGAGGACGCCGTCGAGCTGCTGATCGTCGGGCTGGCGCCCGGCCTGCGCGGCGCCAACCGCACCGGGCGACCGTTCACCGGCGACTATGCCGGCGACCTGCTCTACTCAACGATGATCGCTCACGGTCTTGCCCGCGGCGAGTTCAAGGCGCGGCCGGATGACGGGCTCGAACTGATCGGCACCGCGATCACCAATGCGGTGCGCTGCGTGCCGCCGGAGAACAAGCCGGTCGGCGCCGAGATCGCCACTTGCCGCAGCTTTCTGGTGCCGACGATCGCGCGCTTTCCAAAATTGCGCGCCGTGCTGGCGCTGGGCTCGATCGCCCACCAGTCGACCGTCAGGGCGCTGGGTCAGCGCGTCGCTGCCTATCCGTTCAAGCACGGCGGTCAGTTGCCGGCCGGCGGCGTTACGCTGTTTTCCAGCTATCACTGCTCGCGCTACAACACCAACACCGGTGTTTTGACCGAACCCATGTTTGTCAAGGTATTCAGCGACATCGCCGCCTTCCTGCGCAATTAACGCCTTCAGAACCCCGCCAGCACGATCTTGCGCTTGGCTTGCCCGGGCGCGGATGACGAAGCTTGCCGAAAGGCGGGCATGACGAGACAGGCGCTCTCCAAAGCCTTGAGCGGCGACGGGAACCCGGAATTGCGACAATCATGAAAGTCCCGGAAGCGCTCGGTCTGAAACCGACCTTCGTTAGCGCGCAGACTGGCCGGAACGCTGGGTAGGACCGATCAGCGCCGCGATGTTTGGTTCCAATCTCGCGCCGGTCGAGCACGCCAGGTCAAGGCGCGGCCAACAACTCAGCCAGCTTCTCCTGCCCGCCCTTCAGCACATTCAGATCGACATCGCCGACGATGCCGTCGACGCGGCCCATATTGTGGTACTGCCAGTAGATCCAGTCGTTGCGACCTGGCTCCAGGAGCAACGAGCGACGCCAGAGCGGGCGAACGTCGATTTTCCCGGCATAGGCGTCCTCGGCCTCGTCGGTCAGGTAGATGATCGCCGGCTTGCCGAACGCAGCCTCAACCGGTCCGAGGAAGGCCTGGAGTTCCGCGCTCAGCTGCTCCGGCGAGGGGCGTTGCGGGCAGTTGCCGCCGAATTCGATGTCGACGACCGGCGGCAGCAGCGGCTGGTCGTGCGGCACCACCGCGATGAAATTTTTCGCCTGGTCAGCGCCCGGCCGGCAGAAGGTGAAGAAGTGATAGGCGCCGACGGCGAGGCCGGCCGCGCGCGCCTCGCGCAGATTCTTGGCGAAGGCATCGTCGACATGGTCGCCGCCCTCGGTCGCCTTGATGACCGCGAAGGCGACATCGTCGGCGGCAACGCGCCGCCAGTCGATCTCACCCTGATGATGGGAAACGTCGATACCCCTGACCGGATAGCTGTCACGATCCGGCGAGAACGTCCGGAAATAGAAGATGCCGCCTGCGGCGACGATGCCGGCGAAGACCAGACTGGCCGCACCCCAGAGGATGATCCGGTTCTTCAAGCCTTCCCCCGTCGTGTTTTGCTGTTGCAGCTGTTCGAAACTTGAAAGCCGATGTCTGGCTTTTCTGGGGCTGCCTGAGATTCTAGCCGCGTTCCTTCATGAGCCGGCCCTTTTCGCGCGACCAGTCGCGCTGCTTTTCGCTCTCGCGCTTGTCGTGCAGTTTCTTGCCGCGGCCGACGGCGAGCAGCAGCTTGGCACGGCCCTGGTCGTTGAAGTAGATTTTCAGCGGCACCAGCGTCATGCCTTCGCGGTCGATGCTCTGCGCCAGTTTTGCCATCTCGCGCTTGTTGAGCAGCAGCTTGCGGCGCCGCCTGGGCTCGTGGTTGAAGCGGTTGGCCTGCAGATATTCCGGCAGATAGGAGTTGATCAGCCAGATCTCGCCACCCTCGACCGAGGCGTAGCTGTCCTGGATGTTGGCCTGACCCTGGCGCAACGACTTGACCTCGGTGCCGGTTAGCACAAGGCCGGCCTCGACCGTGTCGAGCACCTCATAGGAAAACCGCGCCTTGCGGTTTTCCGCAACGGTCTTGTTGTTGGGATCGGCTTTTCTGACCTGGTTCATGATACGGAGAGGTGGCGCCTCATCCTTAATTTATCAAGCCGGCGTGTTTCATCGCCGCATCGATCTTCTCGGCGGTCGACGCCTCGATGGTCACCAGCGGCGAGCGCACCACGTTCTCGACCTTGCCAATTTTCGACAGCGCGTATTTGACGCCGCACAGGCCGGGCTCGAGGAAGATCGCCTTGTGCAGCGGCAGCAGACGGTCCTGCAATTCCAGCGCCTTGGCGCTGTCACCGGACAGTGTGGCTTCCTGGAATTCGGCGCACAGCCGCGGCGCGACATTCGACGTCACCGAGATGCAGCCGACACCGCCATGGGCGTTGAAGCCGAGGGCAGAGGCATCCTCACCTGAAAGCTGGATGAACTCCTTGCCGCAGGTGGCGCGCTGTTCGGACACGCGCTCGACCTTGCCGGTGGCATCCTTGACGCCGACGATGTTCTTGAAGTCGTGCGCCAGCCTGCCCATCGTCTCCGGCATCATGTCGATCACCGAGCGCGGCGGGATGTTGTAGATGATGATCGGCAGCTTGGTCGCCCTGGCGACGGCGGCGAAATGCTCGTACAAGCCGCGCTGTGTTGGCTTGTTGTAATAAGGCGTGACCACCAGAGCGGCGTCGGCGCCCGCCTGCTCGGCATACTGCACCAGACCGACCGCTTCCGCGGTGTTGTTGGAGCCGGCGCCGGCCACGACCGGAGCGCGCCCCTTGGCCACCTCGATGCAGACCTTGACGACATGGCGATGCTCGTCATGCGACAGCGTCGGCGACTCGCCGGTGGTGCCGACCGGGACGAGGCCCGTCGTGCCCTCGCCAAGTTGCCATTCGACGAAGGCGCGAAAGGCTTTCTCGTCGAAACGCCCGCTCTTTTCGAACGGTGTCACGAGCGCAGTAAGCGAGCCTCTCAGCATGTCGTCCAACTCCTTGGAACTTGTTTGTTTATGCATGTCGTCGTCCCAAAACCGGTTCCCACTTTTGGGCGACTGCATCGGGCGCCTTCTAGCCGAAAGCGAAGCCGCGCACCATAGTCTCGACACTGTTGCGCGGCAAGCATGCCGATGGTGCCAGCAAGCGCAATTCGAACGGCCTCGATAATCCTTTGTTTACGAGCTCTTCACGACCTAAGTCTAGGCTCTCGGGCACCTGGGCTTGCCATCTAAAGTGCCGCAACAGGGAAAGATCAGGATCATGCCGGCCGGTCGGCCACTCCGCTTCATATTGCTTGGCGCCGTTGCCCTGCTGATAGTGGGGACGGCGGCAAACGAGAGCGTCGACGAGCAGACGACCTCATCGATCCCGATGCCCGACATGCAAGGCAGAGCGCAGACCGATGCGCCCTCCCCCAGTATCGTCGTGCTGAAAAGCGGTCTCGACGCATTGGCGACCGGCGATATCGCCGCGGCGCGAGCCGTGCGCGAAACATTGCCGGCCCATTCGCTGGACCGCCATATCCTGGCCTGGGCAATCGCGCTCTATGGCGGCGACCGTGTGCCGAGCAGCGAGATTGCCGATACCGCAAAGATGCTGCCGAACTGGCCGGGCACCATGGCCTTGCGCAAGAACAGCGAGCGCGCGCTCTACCGCGAAAGCCCGTCGCCGCAGACCGTGGTGAAAGCCTTTGACGGCAGCCAACCGCTGACCTTTCAAGGCGTGGTCATCCTTGCCCGCTCCTATGGAGCTCTCGGCAACACCAAGGCGGCGCTTTCCGTGCTGTCGCCATTCTGGCGCACCGAGAAGCTGGAAGCCAGTGACGAGGCGGCCGTCGTCAAGGAGTTCGGCGCCATCATTCCGGCTGCCGACCATCGTTTCCGCATGGAGCGGATGTTTTATGCCGACCGGGAGAATTCGGCGCTGCGGGTCGCAGCCCTTGCTGGCGCGCAACCGCTGGCCGATGCCTGGGCCGCCGCCTCGCGTGGCGACAAGAACGCGGCCAAGCTGTTGAAAGCAGTGCCTGCCGCACAGCAATCGGCCGGCTATTTCTTCGCGCAAGCCGAATATCTGCGCAAGCAGCGGAAGTTTGCGGACGCCGCCGCGGTGATGATGAAAGCGCCAACGAACCGCGACGCGCTGGTCGATCCCGATGCCTGGTGGGTCGAGCGCCGCGTGCTGTCGCGCGCACTGGTCGACCAGGGCGACTGGAAGACCGCCTACAAGATCGTTGCCGCGCATGCCGCCGAAAGCCCCGCCAGCGCCGCCGAGGCCGAATTCCACGCCGGCTGGTATGCGTTGCGCGGCCTCAACGATCCTGCGACGGCCTCGACCCATTTTGCCCGCATCGCCGATCTCGCGCAGGGACCGATGTCGCTGTCACGCGCCTATTACTGGCTTGGCCGCGCGGCGGAAGTCGGCGGTCCCGGCAATGCGAAGGATTATTTCACCAAGGCGGCAGCCTATGGCACCACTTTCTACGGGCAGTTGGCGGCGGAACGGGTTGGCTTGCGCACGCTGAACATCGTCTATCCCGAGCCAAGCACTGCCGACCGCCAAAGCTTTGACGGCCGCGAAGCCGTCAGCGCCATCAAGCGGCTGCAGGAGGCGGGCTACGACCGCTATGCCGAGACGCTTTACCGCGACCTCGCCGGGCAGTTGACCAGCCCCGGCGAGCTGGCGCTGCTTGCGGTGCTGGCGGAAAAGCAGGGCAATCATTTCATGGCGCTGAAGATCGGCAAGATCGCCGGCGCGCGCGGCATCGATGTCGGCGCGCTGTCGCATCCGCTGGGCGTCATTCCCGACACCGCCGACATATCCGGCTCGGGCAAGGCGCTGGCCTATGCGATCGCCCGCCAGGAAAGCGAATTCAATGTCGGCGCCGTCTCCAGCGCCGGCGCGCGCGGCCTGCTGCAGCTGATGCCGGGCACCGCCAAGCAATTGGCGAAGAAGGCAGGACTGAGCTTTTCCCAGGATCGGCTGACCAGCGATGCCGGTTACAATGCGACGCTGGGGGCTGCCTTCCTTGGCGAGCAGCTCGACCGCTTCGGCGGCTCCTATGTGCTGACCTTCGCCGGCTACAATGCCGGCCCTAACCGCGCCAGCCAATGGGTAGCCAAGTACGGCGACCCGCGCGGCAAGGGCATCGACGCCGTCGTCGACTGGATCGAGCGGATTCCCTACACGGAAACAAGAAGTTACGTGCAGCGCGTGATGGAGAATTACGAGGTCTACAAGATGCGTATTTCGGGGAAGTACGATATAGTTGGGGATTTGGTGAACGGAAGGGGTTGAGGCGGCAGAGCTGTCGCCACGGGCAGTCGTTGGCGATCCTTCGCGCCCCCCTCTGGCCTGCCGGCCATCTCCCCCACGAGTGGGGAGATCAGCTGTCATTGCCGATTTCGCCAATCTCCAACGTCGAAGGAAGGGCGTAGCACCTGAACCGCCAATCTCCCCCCTCGTGGGGCCTCGTGGGGGGAGATGTCCGGCAGGACAGAAGGGGGCGCTGTCCCTCCGACATTTCCAAGAGTGTCAGCTTGCCGACAACCCTCGATTTGACCGCTCCCACCCTCGCCTGTAGCAGACGGAGACAATCCGGCCAGGGAGTCCTTTTAATATGTCGAGCACCGACGGCTTCTCCGACTTTTTCTACACCGCGCCGGACGGGCTCAAGCTTCACGCCCGCGTCTATGGCGAGACCAATTCGGCAGACTGGCAGGTCGTTTGCCTGGCCGGCTTGACCCGCAACGCGCGCGATTTCCATGAGCTGGCGCTTTATCTGTCGCAGCGGACCGACAATCCGCGCAAGGTCATCGCCTTCGACTATCGCGGCCGCGGCCAGTCCGCTTACGACCCTGATATCGGCCACTACACTATCGGCATCGAGGCCGGCGATGTCCTCGTTGGACTGGCCGCTCTGAACGTCGAGGAAGCGGCCTTCGTCGGCACCTCGCGCGGCGGGCTGATCATCCACGTGCTCGGCGCGCTGCGGCCAGCCGCGCTGAAAGCCGTTGTGCTGAACGACATCGGACCGGTGATCGAGGCCGCGGGGCTCGCCCATATCCAAACCTATCTCGACCCGGCACCGAAACCGAAGAGCCGCGCTGAGGCGATCGATGCGCAACGCGTCGCGCACGGCGCGGATTTTCCCGCGCTGACGGCAGCGGATTGGGAGCGGATGGTGTCGGCCCTTTACCGGGAGACGGGCGAAGGTCTCCTGCTGCCGGATTTCGACACGCAGTTGGTCCAGACGGTGGCGGGCCTCGACCTCAGCAAGCCGTTGCCGGATCTGTGGCCACAGTTCGAGGCGCTGGCGGCCATACCTTTGCTTGCCATTCGCGGCGCCAACTCGAAACTCCTGTCGGCCGACACACTCGACGAGATGCAAAAGCGTCATTCCGGCATGGAAGCGATCACCGTCGAGGGCCAGGGCCATGCCCCCTTCCTGGAGACAGGCAATCTGCCGGGCGCTATCGCGGCTTTCCTGGATGGAGTACCAAATTCTGCCCAGAAAAAGTAAACCCCAAGATCAAATTTTACTCCTGCAGTTCCGTGGCAGTATATGAAAGCCTTGGGTAACTATTTGGCTTTCGAGCTTTTCCGGGGCGCCTTAGGTGCCCTCGCCGCTGCCGCTTTGCTCTTTTGGGCAGGCGCTGGCACTGAGGCCGTGGTCAGCGGCGATGCGAAGGCGGAGTTTTTTCCATCGCCGGACAGCCCTTCGCCGCGGGGGGTTTCCAGCACGACGACGCAGCCGTCGAGATCGTTGGTGGCCAGATGGGCGTAGCGCATGGTCATCGAAAGCGTCTGATGGCCGAGCCACATCTGAACGCGGCGGATGTCGATGCCGCCCTGGACCAGACGTGACGCGCAGGTGTGACGCAAGATGTGCGGCACCACCTGATCGTCGGCGCCGAGACCGACTTCGGCCTTCGCATCGTTCCAGATGGCGCGAAACTGTGCCTGGCTGAGTTTGGTGAACGGACCCTTGGGCCGGCGGCCCTCTGACGGCGGCAGTTTGATCACCTCTTTGACCCGCTCGGTCATCGGGATGGTGCGGCTGCGGCCGGATTTGGTGATCCAGAACGAGACGCGATGTTCCTGGATATCGTTCCAGATCAGTCCAAGCGCCTCGCCGAGGCGGCAACCGCTGTCGACGAGAAAGACCGAGAGACGGTAGGCGTCTTCGCTGCGGGTCCTGATGGCGGCGAACAGCCTTGCTTCTTCGTCCCTTTCGAGGAAACGAATCCGTCCCGCCCGCTCCTTCTGGCGGCGGAACTCGGGCAGGCTGTGGATATCCCCCATCTTGTAAGCCTTGCGCAGCAGTTTGCTGAGGGCAGCCATCTTTCGATTGATGGTTGCGTTGCTGTTGCCGCGCTGGCGCAAGGTGCCGATAAGATTATCAAGGGTGCTCTGGTCAAAGGCGCTGAACCGTTCTCCGAGGAGAATCTCGTCTATTTCGCCGATGAAGGAGCTGACATTGTATTTATGTCGCCCATCATCCCAGAGTATGTCTCGGTATGCTGAAAAAAGCTCTCCGACCCGGTGCGACTTTACTTCTCTGATCTTGTTGTAGCTGTATTTTATCTTCGCACTTTGAGAAGAGAACATTGAGAAATGTTCGGAGGGGTCGCCCTCTTGTATCGCGTCGATGGTCATAAATTGCCACACCCCCGAGTGGATAGAGTCAGACCTACCCGCTTGGAAGCGTCCTTTCAAGAGATTTAATCACGCAGTTGTGAATTCATCCGCCCATCAGCGGATCCCACGAACTCATCCTACGGACTGTTCAGCTGCCGATTCCCCCTGTTCCTTCTGCTTGTCTTGTCCAGCCACGAAACAAAAACAGCCCGGGCGTTTATGCGCCCGGGCTGGTATTCACCTGTATAAAGCCAGCCCTTAGAACGAGCGCTGGAAGCGGAGCATGCCGCCGATGGCGTCGTCATCGCGGGCATCGGTCCAATCGGAGTCGCCAACGTTGATGTAGTCGACTTCGGCCGTGACCGTGAAGCCGGGAACGACGTCGTAGGCGATGTTCGCCGCGGCGCCGAAGTTCTTGTCTTCGTCATACGAAAGCTGGACGTTGAACGAGGTCTTCTCGTTGATGGTGTAGGTGCCACCACCCCAGACTGCCCAGTTGCCGCCCCACTGCTTGTAGAAGCCGCGGCCGCCGGCCGGGATTGCCCAGGTCGGATCCGACAGGTTGTCGTCGGTGCCATAGCCGCCAATGATGAACAGCGACAGGTTCTGCATCGGGGTGACGTCCAAACGCACCTTGCCGGCGACTTCTTCGTAGTTGCTGTCGTAAGCAATCACGCCGGTGATGGCGCCCCAGCCCTGTGTGTACTTCAGACCGCCGACGACATGCGGAACATAGCTGTCGATGGTGCCGACGACGCCAGAGCCTTCTTCGAGCGAGAGGACGGCGGAGAAGCCGTTGCCCGCATCGAAGTAGTACTGGATGACGTTGGTGTCGAAGCCGCCGTAGGGGACCAGCGTATCCTGGATGACGTTGCCGGCATAGCCGATGAACGTATTGAAGGCCGATTCGTCTTTACCGACGCGCAGGCCACCGAGCTGGATCCAGGCGAAGTTCAGCGAAACGCTCTTCATGCCGGCCGGATTGCTATCGAAAGCGGTTTCATCGACGAGGGGTGTGGCCGGATCATCAGCGATGTTGGTGGCGTACCGATTGTTGTTGCCGAAGTTGAAGCGGGTCTCGGTGTAGGTCTTCAAGGTGCCGAGTTCGGTTTCCTGGCCGGTCCAGGTCTTGAAGGTGGCGCGGGCATTCTTGTACCAGGTGTCCTGCGCGTCACCATCTTCGTGGTCGAGCGACTCCGCACCCGTGAATGCGCCGACGTCGCCGGCGCCGATATCGTAGCGGACATAGCCGCCGATGCGCAGGCAGGTTTCGGTGCCGGGAATGTAGAAGTAGCCCGAGCCGTAAACGTCGCAAATCTTGACGTATTCAGCCGGTTCCGGCTCGGCGACGACGACGGCGTCGGCGGCGCGCGCACCGGAAACTGCGATCAGGGCCGCAGCGGAGCCGAGGAGAAGGCTCTTAATGTTCATTTTCTGACCTCCAGTCAAAAGTTAAAAAACGGGTCTGGGTATTCTTTGCTGAAGGACAGCGTTCCCTGCCCCATCCCCACTACCGAAAAAGATGCGCACCGCGCCGCTCCTTCGAAATCGACATTACCCATGAGGCGGCGGCGTTCAACCACGATCGTACCGGCGAAAGGGCTATGCGGGCGCTATCCCCATGCGTTGTTGCACAAATGACACGATTTGGCCTCAGTCAGAAAGCTCTCATTAACTATCGAAGGGCCCGCAAGCCTTATCCAGCGCCGCGCAATGCGGCCGAATCCGGCGATGGCCGGCCAGAATTGCGGCCATGTCGCCGACTCGCCAGCCAGGGAACTGCCGTAGAATCGCCGCATGCAAAAGGCGCCGCTGCGGCCGAATGCGGATTTTTCAACGATTATCGCGCCGGCTTGTTGATTGTGCCGGCGCTTTTCTCTATCCAGCGGCGCAACGGAGAGGTGGCCGAGTGGTCGAAGGCGCTCCCCTGCTAAGGGAGTAGAGGTCAAAAGCTTCTCGTGGGTTCGAATCCCATCCTCTCCGCCATCCTGCTTCGCTCTTCGAGCTTCGCAGGACAAGCCCAACCCTCACCGCGAAGCAGGATGGCGGAGAGGATGCCCTCCGAAGCCTTGGCGTAGAAGGGCCGGACCGTGTGGTGTGCTACGTGCCGCACAGCGTAAGCCCAGACAATCCCTTGCAAAATTCGATTGGCAGTCCTGCTTCGCTCTTCGAGCTTCGCAGGACAAGCCCACCTCAGCGCGAAGCAGGATGGCGGAGAGGATGCCCTCCGACGCCCGGCAAGGGAGAGCAGCTCATGTGGTATGTGTATCTTCTGGGGAGTGCGGCTGCCGAACGCGAACGCTATATCGGCATAACGACGGACCTGAAACGACGGCTTGTCGAGCACAATGCGGGGAAATCCAGCCATACATCCAAGTTTCTGCCGTGGCGGATCGTCACCTATATGGCCTTTTCGAACCAGGGCAAGGCAGCTTCATTCGAGCGCTATCTCAAATCCGGTTCAGGGCATGCTTCCGCAAACAAGCGCCTGTGGTGATGGCCGCATCACCCGCAGCAAAGTTCCATTTTTCAATAGACCTCAACAATAACAACTGATTACAGCGAAAACGCCTGTCGCCGGCTTCACTGTCTTGTTCGATTCTGACTGGAGGTCAGAAAATGAACATTAAGAGCCTTCTCCTCGGCTCCGCTGCGGCCCTGATCGCAGTTTCCGGTGCGCGCGCCGCCGACGCCGTCGTCGTCGCCGAGCCGGAACCGGCTGAATACGTCAAGATTTGCGACGTCTACGGCGCCGGCTACTTCTACATTCCCGGCACCGAAACCTGCCTGCGCATCGGCGGCTATGTCCGTTACGACATCGGTGCCGGCGACGTGGGTTCGTTCGATGGTGCGAGGTCCTTCGACCATAAGGATGGCGACGAGCAGGATACCTTCTACAAGAACGCCCGTTTCACGCTGAAGACCTGGACCGGCCAGGAAACCGAACTCGGCACCTTGAAGACCTACACCGAGACCCGCTTCAACTTCGGCAACCGCAACGGCTACCCCTCGGCAGACGATCCGACGACCGAAGCAGACGAGTTCAACTCCAACCCTGCCGGCAACAAGAACGTTTCGCTGAACTTCGCCTGGATCCAGCTCGGTGGCCTGCGCGTCGGTAAGGACGAATCGGCCTTCGACACGTTCATCGGCTACGCCGGCAACGTCCTCCAGGATACGCTCGTTCCCTACGGCGATTTCGATACCAACGTCGTCCAGTACTACTTCGATGCGGGCAACGGCTTCTCGGCCGTGGTCTCTCTCGAAGAAGGCTCCGGAACCGTTGGCACCATCGACAGCTACGTTCCGCATGTCGTCGGCGGCGTGAAGTACACGCCGGGCTGGGGCGCCATCACCGGCGTCGTCGCTTATGACAGCAACTACGAAGAAGTCGCCGGCAAAGTTCGTTTGGATATCACCCCGATGCAGAACCTGTCGCTCTTCATCATGGGCGGCTACGGCACCGACGACAATTTGACGGACTCGAGCTATGCGATCGACGCCGGCGGCCGCGGCTTCTACAAGCAGTGGGGCGGCAACTGGGCTTTCTGGGGTGGTGGCACCTACACCATCAACGAGAAGACCTCGTTCAATGCCCAGGTCTCGTATGACGAATGGAAGAATCTCGGTGTTGCCGCCAACATCGCCTACGACGTTGTTCCCGGCTTCACGGTCACGGCCGAAGTCGACTACCTCAATGCAGGCAAGTTCGACGACGCCAATTTCTCCAACTTCACCAACGCCGACAAGAAGAGCAGCATCGGCGGTCTCCTCCGCTTCCAGCGCTCGTTCTAAGACGCTCAGCCTGGCTGAAAATCGAACCCGGCGGGCAACCGCCGGGTTTTCTTTTTGAAGCGCCCGTCGCCATTGGCTGCAGTGCTGGCCTTCAAAAGGGTTGCCGCCTACCGGCGGTCAGGTCGTAGAGCGTGGCCACCCGCGCCGATTTCATCACGGGCGTGATGGCCACTATTTCCAGCCGCGCCAGAACTTGCGCCGTCCCATTGGGCACGCTAGCAAGAAGGCCCATCTTCTCGTGAGCCTTTGCCATGCGCCAGCGCCCTGCCCTCACGCCGCTTGTCGGCGCGCTTCCCTCGACGGTGCCGTTTGTCGGACCGGAAGCGCAGGAGCGCGAGCGCGGACGTGCTTTTCGCGCCCGCATCGGCGCCAATGAAAGCAGCTTCGGGCCTTCGCCGCGCGTTATCGCCCGTATGGAGCGCGTCGCGCGTGACCAGTGGATGTATTGCGATCCCGACAATTACGATCTGAAGCAGGCTGCGGCCCGCCATCTCGGCGTCGGCGCCGAAAACGTCATGGTCGGCGAAGGCATAGACGGGCTGCTCAGCCTGGTGGCGCGCATGTATGTCGCGCCCGGCGACGCAGTGGTCACCTCGCTCGGCGCCTATCCGACCTTCAACTTCCACATTGCCGGCGTCGGCGGCCGGCTGGTCACGGTGCCTTACGAGAACGACAAGGAAAGCCTGGACGGCCTGCTCAAGGCAGTCATCAAGGAGAAGGCGCCGCTGGTCTATCTCTCCAATCCGGACAATCCGATGGGCAGCTGGTGGGAAGCAGGAGATATCACCCGCTTCGTCGAAGCGTTGCCGGAAACCACCATGCTGGTGCTCGACGAGGCCTATGGCGAATTGGGGCCGGCCTCGGCGCTGCCGCCGATCGATGTCGCGCGATCCAATGTCATCCGCATGCGCACCTTCTCCAAGGCATACGGGCTGGCCGGCATACGCTGCGGCTATGCGGTGGCGGAAGCCGAGGTGATCCGTGACTTCGAGAAGATCCGCAACCATTACGGCGTCAGCCGCATGGCGCAGATCGCCGGCGTCGAGGCGCTGGCCGACCAGGACTGGCTGCACACCGTGGTGGCGCGAGTCGCTGCCGGCCGCACACGTATAGCCGGGATTGCGGAGACGAACGGGCTGAAGCCGCTGCCATCGGCGACCAATTTCGTCACCATCGACTGCGGCCAGGACGGCGCCTTCGCGCTGAAAGTGCTGCAAAACCTTTTGTCGCGCGACGTTTTCATCCGCAAGCCGATGGCGCCAAGGCTCGAACGTTGCATCCGGGTCAGCGTCGGCCTCGATCATGAACTCGACATCTTTGCCGAGGAACTGCCCGGCGCACTCGCCGCGGCGCGGGGAAACTAGCGCCGCCGATTGCCATCGCAACAGAGCCTGCCGAGGCCGCCAAGGCCAAAACAGAATCAGCCGCGACCCCGACTCCGTCGATCCAGCAGCAATCCGAAGTCAAGCCTGTTGCTTTCGTCCGATTCCGCGCCAGTTTCTGTGCATGGGAGGCAACGATGGATGACCGGCAAAGGGCAGTGCAGGCGCGTGTGCATGGCAAGGTGCAAGGCGTCGGCTACCGGATGTGGGCGCGAGGCGAAGCGACAGGGCTTGGCCTCGTAGGTTGGGTACGCAATGAACGAGACGGCACCGTGACGGCCTGGATTGCCGGTGCCGATGCTGCGGTTTCCACAATGATCGAACAGCTCCGGCAAGGGCCAAGGGGAGCTTCGGTTTCGAAGGTCGAGACCGAGGAATTCGAACTCCTCGACGCGCCCATCGACTTTCGGATCATCGTCTAGACGGAACCACTTTGTTGCCGCTTGAATTAATTGAACGTTCTTTTTATTACTAGGTATCGGGAGACGTTCATGGCACGCACAACGGGATCCGACGGCGAAAAAACTGAAGCGGCCGTCCGGGAGGCTGCGGTCAGCCTGATCGCCCGCTTCGGCTACGAGGCAATGTCGATGCGGCAGCTTGCCGCCGAGGTCGGCGTCCAGGCCGCCGCGCTCTACCGCTATTTTCCGACCAAGGAAGACCTGCTGTTCACGCTGATGCGCGAACATATGGAAGGGCTGATCGAAGCGTGGGACGCCGCACGCCCCGACGCTGCCGATCCGGCAACGCGGCTTGCCGCCTATGTCGAAAACCACATCGCTTTCCACATCGAGCGCCGCCACTCCACCCATGTCTCGAACATGGAATTGCGCAGCCTGTCGCATGACCGGCTGACGCAGATACTGCGCATGCGCACCGCCTATGAGAAGGAGTTGCGCGCCATCCTGCGCGACGGCGCGGAGGCAGGCGCCTTCAGTGTCGATGACACCGGGCTCACTGCCATGGCCCTGATCCAGATGATGACCGGCGTCATCGTCTGGTTCCGGCCGGGCGAGCGGCTGTCGATGGCTGAAGTCACGGCGACATATCTTTCAATGACAATGCGCCTGGTTGGCGCGAAGATCGAAATCGGGGAGGAACGGCATGTACACGAACACACTCAGCTTCGGGCATGACGAGGACATCGAGGCGCTGCGCGATCTGGTGCGCCGCTTTGCCCAGGAGAAAATAGCGCCGATCGCTGCCGAGATCGACCGCAGCAATCAATTCCCCACGCATCTGTGGAAAGAGCTCGGCGCGCTCGGCCTTCTCGGCATCACCGCCGATCCCGATTTCGGCGGCAGCGGCATGGGCTATCTTGCCCACGTCATTGCGGTGGAAGAGATTTCGCGCGCCTCGGGCTCGGTTGGTCTCTCCTACGGCGCCCATTCGAACCTCTGCGTCAACCAGATCAACCGCTGGGCGACGCCGGCTCAGAAGGAGAAATTCCTGCCGGCATTGTGCTCGGGCGAAAGGGCAGGTGCGCTGGCCATGTCGGAATCGGGCGCCGGCTCCGACGTCGTCTCGCTCAAGCTGCGCGCCGAAAAGCGCAACGACCGCTATGTGCTCAACGGCTCGAAAATGTGGATCACCAACGGCCCCGATGCCGAAACGCTGGTGGTCTACGCCAAGACCGATCCCGAGCGGAAATCGCGCGGCATCACCGCCTTCATCGTCGAAAAGACGATGGCCGGCTTCTCGGCATCGCCAAAGCTCGACAAGCTCGGCATGCGCGGCTCCAACACCGGCGAACTGGTGTTCGACAATGTCGAGGTGCCCTATGACAATGTGCTGCATGAGGAGGGCCGCGGCGTCGAGGTCCTGATGTCGGGCCTCGACTACGAGCGCACCGTGCTCGCCGGCGGACCGCTCGGGCTCATGGCGGCCTGTCTCGACGTGGCGATCCCCTATGTGCATGAGCGCAAGCAGTTCGGCCAGCCGATCGGCGAGTTCCAGCTCGTGCAGGGCAAACTTGCAGACATGTATTCGACGATGAACGCCGCGCGCGCTTACGTTTATGCTGTCGCGGCTGCCTGCGATCGCGGCCAGACGACACGCAAGGATGCTGCCGGCTGCGTGCTGTTTGCCGCCGAAAAGGCGACGCTGATGGCGCTCGACGCCATCCAGCTGCTTGGCGGCAACGGCTATACCAACGAGTATCCGACCGGCCGGCTGTTGCGCGACGCCAAGCTCTACGAGATCGGCGCCGGCACCAGCGAGATCCGCCGCTGGCTGATCGGGCGCGAGATCATGGCGGAAGGGGTTTAGCATGGCCGTACTCCAAACCCAGATCTCGCCCTCCTCCGAAACCTTCCGCGCCAATGCTGAGCGCATGCGGGCGCTGGTTGCCGACATTGCGGAGAAAGCAACCAGCGTCGAGCGCGGTGGCTCGGAGGAGGCGCGCGAGCGTCATGTTTCGCGCGGCAAGCTGTTGCCGCGCGAGCGGCTGGCGCAATTGCTCGACACCGGCTCGCCTTTCCTCGAGATCGGCCAGTTCGCGGCATGGTCCATGTATGGCGAGGAGATTTCCTCGGCCGGCATCATCGCCGGCGTCGGCCGTGTCGAAGGGACCGAGGTGATGGTCGTGGTCAACGACGCCACGGTGAAGGGCGGCACCTATTATCCGCTCACGGTGAAGAAGCATTTGCGCGCGCAGGAGATCGCGCTGCAAAACAATCTGCCTTGCGTCTATCTGGTCGACAGCGGCGGCGCCAACCTGCCCAACCAGGACGAGGTGTTTCCCGACCGCGAGCATTTCGGCCGCATCTTCTACAACCAGGCCAACATGTCGGCGGCCGGCATTCCGCAGATCGCCTGCGTCATGGGCTCATGTACTGCGGGCGGCGCCTATGTGCCGGCAATGTCGGACGAGACGATCATGGTGCGCAACCAGGCGACCATTTTTCTCGGCGGCCCGCCGCTGGTGAAGGCGGCTACGGGCGAAGATGTCAGCGCCGAGGAGCTTGGCGGCGCCGACGTGCACACCAGGCTGTCCGGTGTCGCCGACCACTATGCGCTGGACGACGAACATGCGCTGGCCGTCTGCCGGCGCATCGTCAAAAACCTCAACCGGCGCAAAACCGTAAGCCTGACGTTACAGAAACCCATGCCGCCGCTTCATGATCCGCGTGAACTCTACGGCATCGTGCCGACAGATCTGCGCCAGCCCTACGATGTGCGCGAGGTGATCGCGCGCGTCGTCGACGGCTCCGAGTTCGACGAGTTCAAGCAGAATTACGGCACCACGCTGGTCACCGGCTTTGCCCATCTTCAGGGCATGCCGGTCGGCATCATCGCCAACAATGGCGTGCTGTTTTCCGAAAGTGCTGTGAAGGGCGCGCATTTCATCGAGCTGTGCTGCCAGCGCAAGATCCCGCTGATCTTCCTGCAGAACATCACCGGCTTCATGGTCGGGCGAAAGTACGAGGCCGGCGGCATCGCCAAGGACGGCGCCAAGCTGGTGATGGCGGTTGCCACCGCCAAGGTACCGAAGGTTACAATGATCATCGGCGGGTCGTTCGGCGCCGGCAATTACGGCATGTGCGGCCGCGCCTACTCGCCGCGCTTCCTATGGATGTGGCCGAACGCGCGCATTTCGGTGATGGGCGGCGAACAGGCGGCGACCGTGCTGGCGGTGGTCAAGCGCGAGGGCATCGAGCGCAAGGGCGGTGAGTGGAGCGCGGACGAGGAAGCGAAATTCAAAAGGCCGATCCTGATGAAATACGAGCATGAGGGCCACCCGCTCTACTCCTCGGCGCGGCTGTGGGACGACGGCATCATCGACCCGGCGAAAACGCGCGAGGTGCTGGCGCTCAGCCTGTCGGCCGCACTCAACGCCGACATCGAGGAAACGAAGTTCGGCGTGTTCAGGATGTAGGATGAGCAAGTTCGGCGAACGGATACATGTCCACACCGGCGACATCACCAGGCTTGCGGTCGATGCCATCGTCAACGCCGCCAATTCCTCGCTGCTGGGCGGCGGCGGCGTCGACGGCGCCATTCACCGGGCGGCCGGCCCGGAGCTCGAATTCGAATGCCGGATGCTGAACGGCTGCAAGGTCGGCGAAGCAAAGCTTACCAAGGGCTACAGGCTGCCGGCACGTTACATCATCCACACGGTCGGACCTGTCTGGCAAGGCGGCGGCAAAGGCGAAGCCGGACTGCTCGCCTCCTGCTATATCCGATCGCTCGAAATCGCCGCCGCCAGGGATTGCCGGACCGTGGCATTTCCGGCGATCTCCACCGGCATGTACCGCTATCCGAAAAATGAGGCGACGCAGATCGCCGTTGGCATCGCAGGTACCTTCGTCGGACAGAACTCAACGCCCGAAACAGTTATTTTCTGCTGCTTCGACGAGCCAACAGCTCAACTATACCGACAAGCCGTTGCTGCCATTGGAAGATGCTAGTCTGCATGGATAAGATGGTTCATCCACCTACGCAAAAGCAATTTTCGGTTAGCAGGCTGGCGGCGCTGGAGAATAGACGCTATTGTTCATCCCGCATTGGGCAACGGGGAAGGGGTAAAGATGAGGCCGAAATATTCGGGAAAAACGACTGCGTCGGTACTTGCAGCATTGCTTATATTTGCGGTACCCGGCGTTGGCGCCGCGGCATCGCTGGCGGGAAGCAAAGGCGACATCCATTTCTATCCGTATTTGCCGAAAAGCCCGAAAGACCAGTGCACCATGGCTTACAACGCCTATGTGGCCGCCGGCGGCCATTCGGCCTATGCGACCACGCCCTATGCCCGGATCCGTTCGTTGTACATCATCTGCGGCTCGGGCTTGAATGCACCGTCACAGAAGGCTGCCGAAGAACGGGCGATGAAATCCTGCGAGTCCGCCCGCAGCCATTACAAGGTCATTACAGGTGCGGGCTGCGAAGTTGCGGCATCGAAGTAGGCCGACAAGCATCGGCTTGGGTATTTTTCAAATGGGCGGCGCAAGATGAAATCGACACGCATCAAACGAATTACTGTATCGATGCTTGCCGGCCTGCTCGTATTTACGGCACCCGGTATCGGGGCGGCTGGATCGCTGGCGGGCAGCAAGGGAGACACCCGATTCTGGCCTCCGTTGTCACTGAATCCAAAGGAGCCCTGCACGAAGTCGTACAACGCCTATGTCGCGGCGAGTGGCCACTCGGCCTACGCGACCACATTCTACTCGCGCGTCGACGATCTTTACATCATCTGCGGTGCGCGGCTGAACGCGCCATCTCAGAAGGCCGCGGAAGAGTTGGCGTTGCGAAGCTGTCAGGTTGGCCTGAAAAAGTGGAAGGTTCAGACCGCGAGCGGCGGCTGCAAAATCGCGGCTTCGAAATAGGCTCATTCCTGCCAGACCGGCGCCGCCCGAGACAAACTCTGGAGGCTCCATGTTCGCCAAGATCCTGATCGCCAATCGCGGCGAGATCGCCTGCCGGGTGATACGCACGGCCAGGAAGATGGGGGTGCGCACCGTTGCCGTCTATTCCGACGCGGACGCCAAGGCTCTGCACGTCGAAATGGCTGACGAGGCGGTGCATATCGGCGCTTCGCCCGTCGGTGAAAGCTATCTGCGCGGCGACAGGATTGTTGCGGCGGCGCTGGCGACCGGCGCCGAAGCAATTCACCCCGGCTATGGCTTCCTCTCGGAAAACCCCGATTTCGTCGACCAGGTGGTGGCGGCAGGGCTCACCTTCATCGGCCCGTCGGCCGCCTCGATCCGCGCCATGGGGCTGAAGGACGCGGCCAAGCGGCTGATGGAAAAGGCCGGCGTGCCGGTGGTGCCGGGCTATCATGGCGAGGCGCAGGAGATCGTGCTGCTGGCGTCCAAGGCGCGTGAGATCGGCTATCCCGTTCTGATCAAGGCGCGCGCCGGCGGTGGCGGCAAGGGCATGCGCCGGGTCGAACATCCCGACGATTTCTCCGAGGCGCTGTCGGGCGCACGGCGCGAGGCCAAGGCCGCGTTCGGCGACGACCGCGTGCTGGTCGAAAAATATGTCGACAAGCCGCGCCACATCGAGGTCCAGGTGTTCGGCGACAATTTTGGCAATGCCGTGCATCTCTATGAGCGCGACTGCTCTGCGCAGCGCCGCCACCAGAAGGTGATCGAGGAAGCGCCGGCGCCCGGCATGACGCCGGCGCTGCGCAAGGCGATGACGGAAGCGGCGGTCAAAGCCGCCAAGGCGATCAGCTATTCGGGCGCCGGCACCATCGAATTCATCGTCGACGCCTCGCAGGGGCTGAAGGCCGACCGTTTCTGGTTCATGGAAATGAACACCCGCCTGCAGGTCGAGCATCCCGTCACCGAAATGGTCACCGGCACCGACCTGGTCGAGTGGCAGTTGCGGGTAGCCGCCGGCGAAAAGCTGCCGAAGACGCAGAGCGAAATCACGCTTTCCGGCCACGCCTTCGAGGCGCGCATCTATGCCGAGGACGCGGCGAAAGGGTTTCTGCCGGCGACCGGCACGCTGCATCACCTGGCGTTTCCCGACAACGCGCCCGAAGGCGCCAGCATGCGCATCGAGACCGGCGTGCGGCCCGGCGATGCGATCTCGCCCTTCTACGATCCGATGATCGCCAAGCTGGTCGTCCATGCCAAGGACAGGCAGGCGGCACTCGATGCGCTCGGCACTGCGTTGTCGCAGACCGAGATTGCCGGCTCGACCGTCAACACCGCGTTTCTCGCGGCACTTGCCGCGGACGCAGATTTTTCGGCCGGTGATGTCGATACCGGCCTGATCGGCAGGCATCAGGAAGCGCTGACCGCGGTCGCCCCGCCGCGCAGCGAGATCGTTGCCGCGGCGGCCCTTGCCGCGGCGGGCGCCGGTGCCTTGCCGCCGTCGAACGATCCGTGGTCGTCACTTGCCGGCTATGCGCATTTCCACAGCGTTGCGCGCCGCACGCGCCTGCGCCATGGCGAGGACGATATACTGGCGCGTGTTTCAGTGCGGCCGGACGGGCGCTTCGAGGTGGCGCTCGACGCGCCCTATGACAGCGTCAATTCGCATGATCTTCGCGCCGCCCCTCGCCTTGCCCGCTGGCCAGGCCACGTCACCGTGTTCGAAGGCGCCGTCGGCTACAGTTTCCTCGTCCCGGATCCGCTGGCGCGAACCGACGAGGCGGCCGCCGCTTCCGGCAGCCTGCGCGCGCCGATGCCGGGCCTGGTCAAGCTGGTGCGCGCGGCAAAGGGCGAAAGGGTGATCAAGGGCCAGCCGCTGTTGATCCTGGAAGCGATGAAGATGGAGCACACGATCGCGGCCAGCCATGACGGCGTGATCGCCGAGATCGCCACAGAGGGCGCGCAGGTCACCGACGGAACGGTGCTGGTGCGCTTCGTTGAAGAGGCTTCATAGCCGGCTGGAGGCTTGAACAAAAATGGCCGGGACAAGCCCGGCCATTTCCATGAGTACGCGGCCGCTTACTGCGCGATCGGTGCGTATTTGCCGTCGTGCCACTGGTTGATGTCGTAGCTGGCGTTCTTCAGATCGCCCTTCTCGTCAAAGGTCACGTCGCCGACCACGGTGCTGAACGGCGTGCCGTTCTTCAGCGCTTCGGCGACCTTGACCGGATCGTCCGTTCCGGCGCGCTTGACGCCCTCTGCAAACGCCTGAACGACGGCGTAGGAGAACAGCGTGAAGCCTTCCGGCACGAAGCCGCCCGCCTTGATCTTGGCGATGGCTTCCTTGGCTTCCGGCTTGGCCTGCGGGTCCGACGGGAAGACGAACAGGGTGCCTTCACCGGCGGGGCCGGCGACCTGCCAGAATTCCGGCGAGGCGATCGAGTCCGGCATGATCAGCTGGAACTTGACGCTCTGCTCGGCCGACTGACGCAGGATAAGCCCGGCTTCCGGGTGATAGCCGCCGAAATAGACAACGTCGGCCTTGAGGTCCTTCAGCTTGGTGACGAGAGCCGAATAATCCTTCTCGCCGGCATTGATGCCTTCATAGTCGATCTCCTTGAGGCCACCGGCATTCATCGTCGCCTTCACGGCATCGGCAACGCCCTGACCGTAGGCGCTCTTGTCATGCAGGATAACGACATTCTTGCCGGCATATTTCTTGGCGATCCACGGGCCAATGAAGGCGCCCTGCGCGTCGTCACGCGTATAGAGACGCATGATCGTCGGCCAGCCGGCCTTGGCGGCGGCATCGGTCAGCTCGGGATTTGAAGAGGCCGGGCTCATCATCAGCGCGCCGGCCTCGGCGTAGACGGCGGAAGCCGGGATGCTCGAACCTGAACAGGCATGGCCGTCAATAAACTTGACGCTGTTGGCAACGATCCGGTTGGCCACCGAAACCGCCTGCTTGGGATCGCACTGGTCGTCCTCGATGTCGAGCTTGATCATCGAGCCGTTGACACCGCCGGCGGCGTTGATCGCGTCGGCGGCTGCCGTTGCGCCCTGCTTGAACTGGTCGCCGATCGTGGCGAGCTGTCCGGTCATCGGGCCGACCACCGAAATGGTGATGTCATCGGCAAAGGCAACCGGCGCGCTCATCATCAGGCCAAATACGGCCGCGCTCAAAATACCCATTTTTTTCATGGTGATAGAACTCCTCCCACACTCGCGCAGCCGCTCTGGCCGCGCTTCTTTCCGAAGGCGGGACAATTTCATCCTTCATTGGGCCTGTCTAGGCGCATCGGCGCCGCTCGATTGGGCCTCATCAACGCAAAAAGCCACGCCAGCCTGTTCCGGCCGGTCGTGGCTTTTTGCTCGTAGCAGTCCCCATGCGCCCCCGCGCCACGAAAACCTGCCCGCCGTCCCCATTGTGCACGACTGGACCGTGCCGGCCTGCCGCGTTCTTGTTCTTTCATGGTCGGCCGTCTTGTCGCGGCCTTGTCGTTTCACCGGTTCCGACCGTCTTTGCGGTCTTGATCCCGGGGCTTCCCTGTTTTCGATAATCTGCCTGCGATAATCTGCTCGCGATCTCAGTGCATCGTCATCCATTCGCGGGCTTCGCGCAGCGCCTTGGCGATCTCGACCTTGGACATTGCGGCCGACAGTTCCGAGCGCAGTTCCGCGGCGCGGACCGAGCCCTTGATGGCGGCGATGTTGAACCATTTGTGGGCGGCAACGACATCGGTCTCGCAATCGCGGCCGGTCGCATACATCATGCCCAGTTCGAAAAGAATGTCGGCCTGGGCAGTTGCCCCCATGGCGCCGAAGCCGGCTTCAAGCATTTCAAAACGTGCCATTTTAGTCCCCTGTCTGGCTCCCGAGAGCGGGCCTCTTCTGTCCCCCGGTGTTCCCTGGGGAGCCGCTCTTTCGATGCTTCCGAGAATGAGGCCGAGCCTTGAATCCGTCGTTAAATGGCGTGCTTAATTTGGAGAAAACAAAGCTAAAACAAGAGGTAAACGCGGAAATTCGTTAAGGATACAAAGTCAGCAATCCCGCCGTTTCTCGACCGATTTGACGAAAATTTGCAAGGCGCCGATCAACACTCTGCTAACCACGCGAACCAAAAGCCAACGCCTCGATCGTTTCATTTCCACGGGCTGCACTCTCCCGACCCCGCATGAAAATTGCGAAACCTTCCGTCGCGGCACGCTTTTGTTTTGCCGGGAGCTGGATTAGCTTACGTTTGCGTAAGGGGCAGAGAGGCGGCTGCCCCATCTAAACCAGGGAGGACAGATATGTTTCGCAAAGTGAGCTTGGCCCTGGCGGCCGCCGTGATGATGGCTGGTGCGGCTTGGGCCGATCCGATCGAAGGCAATTGGAAGACACAAGCCGGCGACACAGCAGTTATCGGCGGCAGCGGTTCATTCTCCATCACCCTGAAGACCGGCAAATATGCCGGGAAGACCATCGGTTCGCTCAAGGCGGCCGGGGCCAACAAATATGCCGGCAACATCACCGATCCGGCAAACGACAAGACCTATTCGGGCAAGGCAACACTGTCGGGCACCTCGCTCAAAATGAGCGGCTGCGTGCTCGGCGGGCTGATCTGCAAGAGCCAGACCTGGCACAAGCTTTGATCTTGCTGCTTTGAGTTGACCAACGGGGCCTTCACAGGCCCCGTTTTCTTTTTGCAGGACGGTCCGCGCCATAGCGACGACCGTGCCGTTTGCGGCGGCGCAAACCCGAACCGACGCTCTCTCTAAGACCTCGTCAATCACTTTGAACCGCAGATGAACGTCGGCATCAGCGCCGGTTCAGTCGCATCAGGGCATTTTGATGGCGTGTTCAAGGAGACACTACGCAAATGCTCGCTCGCCGCTTCACCATCGTCTGCCTGTTGATGAGCCTGTTCGGGATGCTCTTCGCCATCCTCGTGGCCGAAGCCGGCCGCCCGGCCCGTTCCTGGGATGCAGCCAGTTCCTGCCAATTCGATTGCATGAACCATTTTCGCCCCTGAGACGACAAAGACATAGATCCAAACAGAAAAGCAAAAGCCATGAACCGCATCGCCATCAACGCCCTCCAGACCCTTCGGCTCCTGCCGCGGGCGGCGCTCGTCCTGGTCGTGCTGTCGGCGCCGGTCCTGGTCATGCCGATGATGCGGGCCAATGCCGACACGACGATCGACGCGCCGGCGACGAAGAAGCATGGCGTCGGCTTTGTCTTGCTGGTCAGTCTGCAGCGCGGGTAAGGTGTGCGGGTATTAAGGTGATGCCGGCCTGCAAGTGGCGGCCTTTGGTGCTCACATACTTCGAGTACGCTCCGCTCCGGTTCTCGAAGCCAACCAGTTTGGTCGCTTCGCGCCCGTCTTCGACTCCGGCTCAGCCTTACCTGAATCTCAGCACACCTTGGGCGTGGACGAATAAATCGACCACTTGGCGGCCATCCTCCCCTCCCAAGTGCGGCCTCAAGTCTCTATATTGAGCCATGGAAAAGCGAATCTACCCACAAGCTATCGAATCGGTCGTCATGCCGGAGCCTTTCGGCAAGCAGAGCTTCGACGACGCCAAAAAGGCCGTGGCCGCCTTGCAGGTGCTCTACGACCGCAACACCAAGTTTCTGCGCGACTCCTTTGCCACGCTTGCCGCCGGCGGCGACGAAAGCAAGCGCTACCGCGCCTTCTACCCAGAGATCGGCGTCACCACCAATTCGTTCACCCAGATCGACTCGCGCCAGGCTTACGGCCACATGCCGACCCCCGGGCATTTCTCGACCACCATCACCCAGCCGGTGCTGTTCGAACGCTATCTCGTAGAGCAGCTTCGCCTGATCATGCGCAATCACGGTGTGCCGGTAACGGTTTCGGAATCGACCACGCCGATCCCGCTGCATTTCGCGTTCCTTGAAGGAACCCATGTCGATGGCGCCGCCGCCGACCGCATCAAACGGCCGATCCGCGACCTGTTCGACGTGCCGGATCTTGACGGCACCGACGACCAGATCGCCAACGGCACCTTCGAGGTCGCGTTCGGCGAACCAAGGCCGCTGGCGCCGTTCACGGCGCAGCGCATCGACTATTCGCTGCACCGCATGACGCACTACACGGCGACGAGCCCGCAGCATTTCCAGAACTTCGTGCTGTTCACCAACTACCAGTTCTACATCGACGAGTTCGTCGCCCGCGCGCGGGCCCAGATGGCTGAAGGCGGCCACGGCTATACCGAATTCGTCGAACCGGGCAATGTCATCACCAAGGCAGGGCAAAACGCACCCAGCGAAGGCGTGGCGGCGCCGCGCCTGCCTCAGATGCCAGCCTATCATCTGAAGAAGCCGAACCATGGCGGCATCACCATGGTCAACATCGGCGTCGGCCCGTCCAACGCCAAGACGATCACCGACCATGTCGCGGTGCTGCGACCACATGCATGGCTGATGCTCGGCCATTGCGCCGGCCTGCGCAACACTCAGGCGCTGGGCGACTATGTGCTGGCGCATGCCTATGTCCGGGAAGACCATGTGCTGGACGATGACCTGCCGGTGTGGGTGCCGATACCGCCGCTGGCCGAGATCCAGGTGGCGCTGCAGGAGGCGGTCGCCGAAGTCACCGGACTTTCCGGCTACGATCTCAAGCGCATCATGCGCACCGGCACCGTCGCCACCATCGACAACCGCAACTGGGAACTGCGCGACCAGCGCGGACCGGTGCAGCGGCTGTCGCAGTCGCGCGCCATCGCGCTCGATATGGAATCGGCCACGATCGCCGCCAATGGCTTCCGCTTCCGCGTGCCCTACGGCACGCTGCTTTGCGTCTCCGACAAGCCGCTGCATGGCGAGTTGAAGCTGCCCGGCATGGCGACCGAATTCTACAAGCGGCAAGTGGCGCAGCATCTGACCATCGGCATCAAGGCGATGGAGAAGCTGGCGGAAATGCCGATGGAACGGTTGCATTCGCGCAAGCTGAGAAGCTTTTCGGAGACGGCCTTTCAGTAGACCGGCTTGCCGTAAATGTTTGCCGCGAGGCGTTTCGTCATCTTGATTGGGCCGCATTTCAGCCGATAAAGGCCTGATACCTCGGCAATGTATTACCCGGTCTATGGGCAAAACCCGGTCTGATGGCACGCGTGCGAAAGATGATGGCTTCAATGGCGTTCCTGGCAATGCTCGGCCTCTCGGCCGCGCTTGTAGCCGGGTTCTTTGGCGCACTGCATCCGGCCTTCGATTCCTTTGCCCATTTCCGCATCCATTTTGCCGTGCTGATGGGGCTGATTGCGCTGCCGCTGCTCGCCACCTCGTTTCGCCTGCAGGCGGGCGTGGGCCTGCTGCTGGCCGTGGCCGCCTTCGCCAGCACGTTGAGCACCTTGCCGCGCCTGTGGCCGGTGCAGGCCGCCAATGACGCCGCGCCCGGCAACGAACCGGTCTACCGGCTGCTGCAGATGAACCTGCGTTTCAACAATCCGACACCCAAGAAGGTTCTTTCGCTGATCGCCAGGACCAACCCAGACGTGATCACGCTCGACGAAGTATCGGCCATGTGGGCGACCGAACTCGGCTATATCCAGAACGCCTATCCCTATCGCATCCTGTGCGCCCATCCCGACGGCGTGTGGGGCGTGGCGCTTTTGTCCCGGCGACCTTTTGCGGCCGGCACCGAGCCGCATTGCGAACCGCGCGGCGCGATGGCGGCCGCCACCGTCGATTTCGGCGGCACTCCGGTCGATGTCGCGGCGATCCATTTGAGCTGGCCGTGGCCGAAGGAACAATACTGGCAGATCGGCGAGTTGACCGAGACGCTCACCTCGCTCGGCGAGACGGCGATCATGGCCGGCGACTGCAACGCCGTGCCGTGGAGCGCCGCGGTACGGCGCGTTGCCTCGCTCGGCGGACTGACCGTGATGCCGTCGGCCGGACCGACCTGGATCCACCGGACCCTGCCCGATTTCCTGCGGCGCTATGTGGGCCTGCCGATCGACCAGGTGTTTTCGAAGGGCGGGGTGACCATCCTGTCGTCGACGAAGATGGAAGAGACCGGCTCCGACCATCTGCCGGTGATGGTGGAATTTTCATTGATGCGCGACGAGACCAAGCCGGTCGACGAGGATTCTACCGCGACTGTGTCGCTGATCCAGCCCAGCATGGGCGGCTAGATCGTACGCCACGGGGCTTACGGTTTCACAAGCCTACCAAGGCCTCGATGATGCGCTCGACATGGCCGCCTTCACTGTGCTCGCGCGCGTCGAACGCGATCTGTTTTGCCTCATAGAGCTTGGAAGTGGCTTGCAAGCGCCGCGTGGCTTCGACGCGCGTTTTGTTGCATTGCGGATCGTTGGCAAATTTCAGGCCGCGAACCGACCGCTCGGCAGCCTGCATCATCTGCCCGGCGATACGGCCATGGGTTCCTTCATGAGCGAGAACGCCTGTGAAAAACCGGTTCCAGCGTTTGCGCAGCGCCGGCGTGACGGCCGAGGCGACGCGCGGGTAGGTGTAGGCGATGTTGAGCGTTCCATTGGCCTGGCGCAGGCGGCAGACGCCGTTGACCTGACCCACGTCCAGGCTCCAGTCGGCGGTGTAGCTTGTCTGCGCGATGGCGTGGGTCATGAAACCGTGCTTGGGGCCCCTGCGGTTCATGGCGATAACCAGACCGGCACCTGTCGTGCCGGTGATGTCATAGGTTCGCGTCTTGACGACGGTTTTCACCCCCGCCGACGCCGTCCCGACGACGCCGCAGGCCGCGCTTATGACGGCGACGCAAAACAAGACCAACACGCGCATGCCATTTTCCCCATGGACACGGCAATGAGACCACAAGCAGACGACGGTTTCAACAATCTTTGGCGCCGAGCGCCTTAGATGCCTTGGTAAACCCGGCCATCGCCGCCATTTTTGCTGGTTGAGACGGCCCCGGTCGGTGAGGCTCACATGCCCTGATAGACCGGGCCTTCGCCGCCTTGTGGCGGCACCCAGTTGATGTTCTGGTTGGGATCCTTGATGTCGCAGGTCTTGCAGTGCACGCAGTTCTGCGCGTTGATGACGAAGCGCACATCTTTGGCAGACGGATCGGCGGCGGCGTTGCCGTCCTTGTCGACCCATTCGTAAACACCGGCCGGGCAATAGCGGGTCGAAGGCCCGGCAAAGACATCATGCTCGGAACGCTTCTGCAACTCCATGTCGCCGACGATGAGATGCACCGGCTCGTTTTCCTCGTGATTGGTGTTGGACAGGAACACCGAGGACAGGCGGTCGAAGGTCAGCACGCCGTCCGCTTTGGGATAGGCGATCTTCTTGTGCTTGGCCGCGGGCTCAAGCGTGGCATAATCGGCCTTGCCATGTTTCAGCGTGCCGAAGGGCGAGAAGCCGAACAGCGTGTTCAGCCACATGTCGAGACCACCGAGGCCGACGCCGATAATGGTGCCGAAGCGCGACCAGAGCGGCTTGACGTTGCGGACCTTCTTCAAATCCTTGCCGATATCGGTCGCGCGCCAGGCGTCCTCATAAGACGACAGCTCGTCATTGGCGCGGCCGGAGCCGATCGCTTGCGCGACATGCTCGGCCGCCAGCATGCCGGACAGCACCGCATTGTGCGAACCCTTGATGCGCGGCACGTTGACGAAGCCCGCCGCACACCCCATCAGCGCGCCGCCGGGGAAGGAGAGTTTCGGCACCGACTGCCAGCCGCCTTCGGTAATGGCGCGCGCGCCGTAGCCGATGCGCTTGGCGCCCTCGAAGGTGCGCGATATCGCCGGATGCGTCTTGAAGCGCTGGAATTCCTCGAAGGGAGACAGCCAGGGGTTCTTGTAGTTGAGATGCAGGACGAAGCCGACCGCGACCTGGTTGTCCTCCAGGTGGTAGAGGAAGGAGCCGCCGCCTGTCTTCAGGTCGAGCGGCCAGCCGAAGGAGTGCTGCACCAGGCCCGGCCGGTGGTTCTCGGGCTTGACCTGCCACAGCTCCTTGAGGCCGATGCCGTATTTGCCGGGCTCACGCCCGTCCGACAGTTTGTACTTTGCGATCAGCTGCTTGGACAGCGAACCGCGCGCGCCCTCGCCGATCAGCACGTATTTGCCCATCAGCGCCATGCCCGGCGCAAAGCCCGGGCCATGTGTGCTGTCTTTTTCGACGCCCATGTCGCCGGTGATGACGCCCGTGACCGCGCCAGCATCGTTGTAGACGAGGCTGGCGGCAGCAAAGCCCGGATAGATTTCGACGCCTAGCGCTTCAGCCTTGGTCGCCAGCCAGCGGCAGACATTGCCGAGCGAGACGATGTAGTTGCCGTGATTGTTCATCAGCGGCGGCATCAGGATATTGGGCAGACGGAACGAGCCGGCGGGGCCGAGCACCAGGAAATCGTCGGCCGTAACCGGCGTCTTGAAGGGGTGGCCATCTTCCTCGCGCCAGCCCGGCAACAGGCGGTCGATGCCTATGGGATCGACGACGGCGCCTGACAGAATATGGGCGCCAACCTCGCCGCCCTTTTCCAACACCACGACGGAAAGCTCGGGATTGACCTGCTTGAGACGGATCGCTGCGGCAAGGCCCGCCGGGCCGGCCCCGACGATGACCACGTCGAATTCCATGCTCTCGCGTTCGATCTCGCTCATCAACCCCTCCGCACTGGCCAACCGTTTCCGGCATTTTGCTGGCTCCTGCGCTGCATAGCGCATCAATCCGCGACAGGAAACCGGCGCTGACGTGACAATGCCGATTTCGACAAAAAGTCGCGGATGACAACTCTGCCGCAAGCGTTTTGCGCGCGGCCGCGCTCAGCGTCCCATATTTTAATTGTTCGACGGCTCTCTTATCGGCCATACTTATTTCCATGCGCACGCCGTCCGGCTATTCATTGACGCGCTTCCCCCTTCCGCCCGGCCGGACGTGCCGAGCGATCCTTCTCGCCCTTTCAATGCTTACGCCGGTTCGCGCTCAGGCCGAGCCGGTGAAGGTGTGGGCGACCGGCGCCTATTCCTTTTCCGACGAGCTTGGCGGTTTCCACATCACCGGCGCCTCGGGCACCGGCACCAAGGAAGATCCGTTGGTCATCTCCGAGGAGCTGAATTCGTCGACGCCGGTGACGCTCACCATCCGCACCACCAAACCGATCCAGCCGTTCAGCACCAACGGCGAATTCGCCAACGGCATCCTGTACATGCGTATCGAGGTGCTCAACAACAGCGGCCAGGCCTGGGTCGAATTCCAGTTCGAGCTGCAGGAGATACTCAACCAGCCGAGCGTGTTCGGCGACGGCCTGTCCTTCGACCAGCGCAACAAGACGCCCGACAACATCCTGTCGAGCGCGTACGCCGATTTCGACCGCGATTTCGAACCCTATGACCGGCTCTTGTTCAAGAGTGGACAGATCGACCCGCTGAAGAGGGGACGCTTCGAGTTTCTGATCACCGACTACACGCCGCGCTGGACGTTCTATCTGGTGCAGGATCCGCGGATACCGACGGGGTAAGCGGCAGACGCCGTGAAAATCGCCACGAAATGCCCTTCGTGATTGGCGAAAGCCGACGAGCGCGTAATCTCCCTCCTTAAGGGGGAGATTACTAACCGCCCAACCTTGCAAATCGTCTCTCGGCGGACGAATGTGCCCGGCATGACTGCCGCCTCCCCCAACAACCGATCCGACCTGGCCGAGTTGCTCGCCTTCTACGCCTCTGCCGGTGTCGACGAAGCGTTGGAGGACGCGCCGGTGAACCGGTTTGCCGGGGCAGCACCGGAGCGCCCCGAGCGCACAACGGCGCCTGCCGCGCCGCCTCGCGAAAACAAGTTTCCGGAACAAGCCGCCGCCAGCCCCGGGCTGGACGCAAGCCGGGTGCCGGACGCGCCGGCGCGTTCCGTTCCGGCCATGGCGACGGTGCCCGACGAGGCACAGGCGGCCCTGGCCCGGCAAATGGCGGCAAGTGCCTCGACGCTCGACGAACTGCGCCAGCACATGGCGTCGTTCGATGGCTGCAACCTCAAATTCACCGCCAAGAACCTGGTCTTTGCCGACGGCAATCCGGAAGGTTTGGTGATGTTGGTCGGCGAGGCGCCCGGCCGCGACGAGGATATTGAGGGCCTGCCCTTCGTCGGCCGCTCCGGCCGGCTGCTCGACCGCATGCTGGGGGCGATCGGGCTTGACCGGACTTCGGTCTATATCGCCAACGTCATTCCCTGGCGGCCGCCCGGCAACCGCACGCCGACGCCGCACGAGACCGAAATCTGCCGCCCCTTCATCGAGCGGCAGATCGAGCTGGTCAATCCGAAGGTGCTGGTCAATCTCGGCGGCCCTTCGGCCAAAACCCTGCTCAACACGACCGAGGGCATTCTGCGCCTGCGCGGCAATTGGCAGGTGCACACGACGGTGTCGGGCACTGCCATTCCGGCCATGCCGACGCTGCACCCGGCCTATCTCTTGCGGACGCCGGCGCACAAGAAACTGGCGTGGCGGGATTTTCTCGAGGTGAAGGCGAAGTTGCGGGAGCTGGGGTGAAGCGCGCCTCTTCCTTCCACCCTTGTGGGGGAAGGTGGATCGGCGCGCAGCGCCGAGACGGATGAGGGGTGTTCCAGCGGAGTGAGACGTTGGCGTTCCCTGGAACACCCCTCATCCGACCGAGCTTCGCTCGGCCACCTTCTCCCACAGGGGGAGAAGGGAGAACCGCGCCAATGACCTCCCAGGTAATTGAAATACGCCTCTCCCCGGCCTACTCATCCCCCATGACAACAGCCCAAACCTCCGCCGGCAGCCTGATCCGCGAATGGCGCACGCGCCGGCGCATGAGCCAGCTTGATCTCGCAATGGAGGCTGAGATTTCCCAGCGTCATCTCTCCTTCGTCGAAAGCGGCCGCGCCGCGCCCTCGCGCGAGATGGTGCTGCATCTGGCCGAGCAGCTTGAGATTCCGCTGCGGCAGCGTAATCAGCTGTTGCTGGCTGCCGGCTTTGCCCCGAGCTTCAGCGAGCGGCCACTCACAGATACGACGCTGGCGCCGGCGCTTGCCGCGGTCGAGAGCGTGCTCAAAGGGCATGAGCCGTTCCCCGCCCTCGCCGTCGACCGGCACTGGAACCTGATTTCCGCCAATGCCGCCATCGGCCCGTTTCTGGCCGATGTTGCCGAGCCGTCGCTGCTCCAGCCGCCGGTCAATGTGCTGCGCCTCAGCCTGCACCCGAACGGCATCGCACCGCGCATCGTCAATCTCGCGGAATGGCGGGCGCATCTGCTGGAGCGGCTGAAACACCAGAACGATGCCGCCGGCGATCCCGTCCTGGTCGAGCTGGAGCGCGAATTGCGAACCTATCCGTCCGGGCTCAAGGGTGCGCGGCCGGTGCCGGTCGAGCCCAACGGCATCGTCCATCCGCTGCGGCTGGCGCATGGCGACCAGGTGCTGTCCTTCATCAGCACCATCACCGTCTTCGGCACGCCGCTTGACGTGACGCTGTCGGAACTGGCGATCGAGTCTTTCTTCCCGGCCGACGAGCAGACGCGAGCGGTGCTGGTGCGGCTGGCGAAGGAACGTGCGGAAGCTAACTGAGCCAACCCCGCGGACCTCCTCACCCCTGTGGTGGCGCTGCCTTGCGCGTTCGGGTGCGTTCCAGGCCGAGTTGGCGCTCGCGCCAGATGATGAACATGCCGGCGGCAACGACGATCACACCGCCGACGAGCGTGTTGATGGTGGCGATATCGCCAAAGGCGAAATAGCCGACGACCACGCCGAGGATCATCGAGGTGTATTCGAACGGCGCCACCACCGAAGCTTCGGCATGGCGGTACGCCGCCGTCATCAAAATCTGCGCCAGCCCGCCACAGAACCCTGCTGCGACCAGCAGACCGGCCTGCAGCGGCGTCAGCGCCTGCCAGCCGAAGGGCAGCGTAAGCAGCGCCATGACACTCGCCGTCGCCGAGAACCACAACACGATGGTCGCTGTTCGTTCAGTCTGGACAAGATTGCGCACGAGCAGGATGGCATTGGCGGAGATTGCTGCAGAAACAAGAGCAGCGATGACGCCCAGCACCTCCTGGTCGCCGAGCGCGACGCCCGACGTGAGCAGCGTCAGCTCCGGCCAGGAGATGATCAGCACGCCGACCAGACCGACCGCAACCGCGCTCCAGCGATAGACGCGAATGGCTTCGCCGAGGAATAGCGAGGAGAACACCACCACCAGCAAAGGCTGGGCATAGTTCAGCGTGATCGCCTCAGGCAGCGGCAGCCGGGTCAGCGCAAAGAAGCCGAGCCCCATGGCGCAAACGCCGACGACACCGCGCGCAATGTGGTTCAGCGGGCGTTTGGTGGCGAACGCCGTACCGAGTTTTCTCTTGAAGGCCAGGAAGGCGATGATCGGGAAGATGGCGAAGAAGGAGCGGAAGAAGACGATCTGGCCGGCCGGCAAAGTGCCGGCGGCCTTGATGCAGGTTTGCATGCCGACAAAGACCGCCACCGACATGACCTTGAGCATGATCCCGGTGAGAACATTAGAGCGCCGCGCGTCGTCTTCGACGCGCAAAGGACGCTCTGACACTTTAAATCTGCGCATCGTGCTTTCCAAAAATCGACATCGATTATTGGGCCGATGCGCGCCGGGATGATCGGACAGTTTCCCGCCCGCTTCGTCTCCAGGTCCGGCTTTCACTGTTCTGTTGCTTCCCGGATCTCCGCTGAGATGCGCGTCGAACGACGCGGTACACAGGCGCCCATGCCGAACTTCGATCTGACGACGGTCATCAAGGCCTCACGATGATGGCGGAAGGGGAACGCCCCGAAATAGGCATTGGCGCAGTTTTGTCGAGTGACCGTTTCGTGTAAAGAGCGCGCAACTTTAGATTAATGGGCCAGGACACGTCAGCGGCTCCGATAGCGACAGGGAAACCCAAGGGAATGCGAACCGATACCGGCCAGGTCTTCAAGCTCGAAGACTACCGCCCCAACGACTTTTCCATCCCGCAAACCGGCCTCACCTTCCGCCTTTCGCCAGACGCAACGCGTGTCACCGCAGTGCTGACGATCGAACGCCGCGATGGCGCCGCCGCCTCGACGTCGCTGGTGCTGGACGGCGACGGGCTGGTGCTCAAGCGCATTGCCATCGACGGTCGCGAGCTTGCCCCGGCCGAGTATCTCGCCACGCCGGACCAGCTGACCATTTTGAGGCCGCCGGCCCGTTTCCAGCTGCTGCTCGAGACCGAGATCGCGCCGGCCAGCAATGAGGCGCTGATGGGCCTCTACCGCTCCAGCAATGTCTATTGCACGCAATGCGAGGCCGAGGGCTTTCGCCGCATCACCTATTTCCTCGACCGCCCCGACATCCTGTCGGTCTATACCGTGCGTATCGAGGCAAGGTTGGACGAAGCGCCGCTGTTGCTTTCCAACGGCAATCCGGTCGAAAGCGGGGCGCTTGCCGACGGCTGGCACTTTGCAGTCTGGCACGACCCCTTCCCCAAGCCATCCTATCTGTTTGCGCTCGTGGCCGGCAATCTCGGCAAGGTTGCGGACAGTTTCGTCACCATGTCCGGGCGCGAGGTCGAACTCGGCATCTATGTCGAGCCAGGCAAGGAGGGGCTTGCCGGCTACGCCATGGACGCGCTCAAGCGCTCGATGCAATGGGACGAGCAGGCGTTCGGCCGCGAATACGACCTCGACGTCTTCAACATCGTCGCCGTCTCCGACTTCAACATGGGGGCCATGGAGAACAAGGGCCTCAATATCTTCAACGACAAATATGTGCTGGCCGACCGGGAAACCGCGACCGATGCCGATTTCGCCAATATCGAGGCGATCATAGCGCATGAGTATTTCCACAACTGGACCGGCAACAGGATCACCTGCCGCGACTGGTTCCAGCTCTGCCTGAAGGAAGGGCTGACGGTCTTTCGCGACCACGAATTCTCCGCCGACCAGCGCTCGCGCGCGGTCAAGCGCATCGCCGAAGTGCGCACGCTCAGGGCGCACCAGTTCCCCGAGGACCAGGGACCGCTGGCGCATCCGGTCCGGCCGCGCCGCTACCGCGAGATCAACAATTTCTACACGGCGACCGTCTACGAAAAAGGCTCGGAAGTCGTGCGCATGATCCGCACCATTCTCGGACCTGACACGTTCCGCGCCGGCATGGACCTCTATTTCGAGCGCCATGATGGCGAGGCCGCGACGATCGAGGACTTCCTGAAGGTGTTCGAGGACGCCTCCGGGCGCGACCTGTCTCAGTTCGCGCTCTGGTATCACCAGGCGGGCACCCCGAACCTGACCGTCAGTTCGACGCACAATCCGGCGACGCGCGAGTTTACCCTCGAGATCGAGCAGTCGGTGCCGCCGACACCGTCGGAGAGCCGCAAGCGCCTGATGCACATTCCGCTCGCCTTCGGCTTGGTCGGCGCCGGCGGCGAACCGGTCGCCTATGGCGGCGTCGAAGGCGCCACCGTCGAAGACGGTGTCATCCATATCCGCAAGCGCCGACATATGGTGCGCTTCTCAGGCGTCGCCGAGCGGCCGGCGGTGTCGCTCAATCGCGGCTTTTCGGCGCCGATCACGCTTTCGGTCGAGCAGAAGGCCGACGACCAGTTCTTCCTCGCCGGCCATGACAGCGATGCCTTTGCGCGCTGGCAGGCGTTCAACACGCTGCTCACCGATGCGCTGATAGCGGCCTTCCGCCAGATCCTCGGCGGCGCGAAGCCGGCTTTCACCGCCAGGCTGACCGGACTTGCCGGCAAGATCGCCGGCGACGAGACCCTGGAACCTGCCTACCGGGCGCTGGCGCTGTCACTTCCGGGCGAGGCCGACATTGCCCGCGACATCGGCACGAACATCGATCCCGACGCCATCTTTGCCGCTCGCGAGGCGTTGGCGCTGGCAATCGCGCGCGCCAATCAGCAAACGTTCACCGACCTATACGGCCGCCTCGCCGGCGACGGGCCGTTCAGCCCCGACGCGGCAAGTGCGGGACGCCGCGCGCTGCGCAACATCCTGCTCGACTACCTCTCGCTGCTGCCGAAAGGTGCTGCGCTCGCCGCCCGGCATTTCGAAACCGCGACCAACATGACCGACCGCGCCGCAGCGCTGACCGTCCTTGCGCACCGCCATGACGGTTCGCCGGAGGCGATCAAGGCGCTGGCCGATTTCGAGGCGCGTTATGGCGCCGATCCGCTGGTCATGGACAAATGGTTCCAGATCCAGGCCAGCGTGCCGGGACCCCGGACAGTCGACACGGTACGCGAGCTGACTGGTCACGCAGCTTTCTCGATGGCCAATCCGAACCGGGTGCGCTCGCTGGTCGGCACATTCGCCAGCGCCAACCAGACCGGCTTCCACCGCGCCGATGGCGAAGGCTACCGGTTTTTTACCCAGACCGTACTCGAGGTTGAAAAACGCAATCCGCAAGTGGCGGCCAGGCTGGCGACAGCGCTGCGCTCGTGGCGCTCGCTGGAGCCGGGCAGGCAAGCCAAGGCCAGGGAAGCGCTGCTGGCCATCGCCGGTGCCGAGAACCTGTCGGCGGATTTGCGGGACATTGTGGAGCGAACGCTGGCCTGATCCCTCCCCCTTGAGGGGACGGTGGGCAGCCGCCGAAGGCGGATGGACGGGTGGGGTCGTTGCGGCAGTGCGCGACCTCGACCAACTTCGACCGTGATTGAGAGAGTCGAGCGCTTCGCCGAGGACCCCACCCGGCCCTTCGGGCCACCCTCCCCTCAAGGGGAGGGATTTCAGCGTTATTTCAATCAATTTTTAATGTTTTTCGGCCGCGCCTCTGGACAAGGCGAATCACCTTTGATTCTTTACAGACGATTCGGATGTGCGGTGTTGCCGGATCGTCAAGCGTACGGAAATTCGGGGAGTGCCATTTATGGCCAAGGCGGACGCGTGGGGCGCGCCCGAAGGGACGGCTTTTGAGCGGCGCAAGGCGCGAGGCGACGGCCTCGCCGGCAATACGCGGCTCATCGCTGAACCAGCCTACCGGCGGCTCCTGGCTGCCGAACCCCTTCTGCGCCGTTCGATACCGGCTCTCATCATCATCTTCCTGATCGTCATCGCCGCACTGCGCGTGCTGTCGCTGATGAACGAGCGCGACGAGGCCGAGCGCGACGGCAAGGCGGTGCTAGGTCTCGCCGCCGGCCAGATGGCGAACGCAATCTCGGCCGACCCGACCGCGGCATCCAGCGGTGCAATTGATCTTCTGGAAAGCACGAGCCGCCAGGGCGCCATGGGCAGAAGCCATGTGCTTGTGATCACCGACAGCGCCTTCAAGATCATTGCCGTGTCGCCGCTGTCGACCGGCTGGCAAGGGCGATCGCTGGACAGCCTGGTGCTGGACGGCCAGCCGCTGTTCATGTTCGGCGACCGCGCCGGGGTCATGGATGTCAGCATCGGCGGCCAGGACTGGTACGCGGCGGTGAGCCTGACCCGGGACCGCAAGAACACCGCCGCCGTGCTGGTGCCGCAGGAAGCGGTGTTCGACAACTGGCGCAAGACCGTCTCGCTCAACGTCACGCTGTTTGTGCTGACAGCCGGCGTGCTGATCATCATCCTCTACGCCTATTTCGGCCAGGCATCGCGCGCCCAGACAGCCGACCGCATCTATCTCGAAGCCCATCAGCGCATCGACATGGCGCTGGTTCGCGGTCGCTGCGGCCTGTGGGACTGGGACATGGTGCGCGGCAAGATGTACTGGTCGCGCTCGATGTACGACATGCTGGGCTACGAGCCCTGCAACTCGATGCTGTCGTTCGGCGAGGTCGACGACATCATCCACCCTGAGGACGGCGACCTGTTCGAGCTCGCCAACAAAATCGTCGAGCGCGAGATCGACCATATCGACCAGGTGTTCCGGATGCGTCACGCCGACGGCCAGTGGGTGTGGATGCGCGCCAGGGCCCAGGTGATCGACCCGGAAGCGCCTGAGATCCAGCTGATCGGCATTGCCGTCGACGTCACCGAGCAGCGGCATCTGGCGCTGCGCTCGGAGGCGGCCGACCTGCGCCTGCGGACCGCGATCGAAAACATCAACGAATCCTTCGTGCTGTGGGATGCCGCCCAGCGCCTGATCATGTGCAATTCCAAATACCAGAAGGACAACGGCCTGTCGGACCGCGACGTCATGCCGGGCGCTGCGCGCGCCGTGCTTGAAGAGCGCATGCTGGCCTTCGCCTCTGAACGGCGGCTGGCCAACACCAACGGGCCGCAAGGGGGCGCAACCTTCGAGCGGCAGCTCTCCGACGGCCGCTGGCTGCAGGTCAACGAACTGAGGACCCGGGACGGCGGCACGGTCTCCGTCGGCTCCGACATCACCCAGATCAAGCTGCACCAGGAAAAGCTGGTCGACAGCGAGCGCCGGCTGATGGCGACCATCCACGACCTCAGCCTCGCCCGCCGGGCCGAGGAAGAGCGCGCCAAGGAACTGGTCGAGCTCAACCGCGAATATATGAAGGAAACCGAGCGCGCCGAGGCCGCCAATCGGGCCAAATCCGAATTCCTAGCCAACATGTCGCACGAGCTGCGCACGCCTCTCAACGCCATCATCGGGTTCTCCGAACTGATGGAACAAGGCCTGTTCGGGCCGCTCGGTTCGCCGCGCTACGAGGAATATGCCAACGACATCAACGGCAGCGGCAAATATCTGCTCGGCGTCATCAACGACATACTCGATATGTCGAAGATCGAAGCCGGCCAATTCTCGGTGGACCGCGAGGAAATCGATCTCTGCCCGCTGATCCGCGAGACGGTGCGGGTGATCTCGCTGCAGGCGGCGGAGAAATCGATCACGGTCGAAACCCGCATCGCTGATACGATGACGCTGTTCGCCGACCGCCGGGCGATCAAGCAGATCGCCATCAATCTGCTGTCGAATGCGGTGAAGTTCACCGGCCAGGGCGGCCATATCTCGGTGCGCGCCCGCAACACGTCAGGCGCGCTGGTGCTGACCATCGAGGACAATGGCTGCGGCATTCCGAAGGAGGCACTGAGCAAGCTTGGCCGCCCCTTCGAACAGGTGCAGAACCAGTTTTCGAAGAACCACGCCGGTTCCGGCCTCGGCCTTGCCATCTCGCGCTCGCTGGCCGAGTTGCAAGGAGGAGCGCTGAAAATCCGCTCGACCGAAGGCGTCGGCACGATCGTGTCGGTGCGCATCCCGGTGAAGAAGGCGCAACCGGCGGTGAAGGCGGCGGCCTGACGGCCCGCCAATGCCAGCGGTGCTCTCCGCTGCGTTCAAGGACTGAGTAGGCGCGGTCATGTAAGGACTCCGGCGGCTTCGCCGCCGGAGCCACAATCACCACTCACTCCATGCTGTCGTCGCCGCCGTCCCATTGGTGGTGGCGGCCCATGCGGCCTTTCTTTGGGAGTTCGTTGCGCTCGATCTTGCCGTCATTGTTGCGGTCGAGCATGGCGAATACCTTCTTCTCACGCCCGGTGATGTCGTCCGTGGTCAGCGTGCCGTCGCCCTTGGTGTCGTAGCGGGCGACGATACGCTTTGCCATTTCCTCGAACCGCGCCTTTTCCAGCGCGTCGGCGAGCTGGGCGACTGTCAGCTTGCCGCCATTATCGGCGACCAGCTTCTTCAGCCGCGCGTTCATGGCGTCGGAAAACTGGTCGAAGCTGATGGTGCCGTTGGAATCCTTCATCGCCTTGTCGAGGCGCATCATCGCGCCCTCGCGCATTCTGGCGCTGGCATTGTTCTCGGCATAGGCGGTGGTGCCAACGGCGCCGGCAAGCGCGACGAAGGCAAGGGCAAATCCGGTTGTCTTTCTCATGGGTATCTCCTGTTGCATCGTCACCCCCGATGCGATCCGAAACAGCCGCCAGCGCTTCACGCCCTCACGACCGTTTCGTACGAAGCAAAAGGTCGAAATCCTTTCTGACCTTTTGCGACGTTTCCTTGAGATGTGCTTCCAGCACACCGAAATCCGGCAGGTCAGTCACCGCCAGAAGCAGATCCGACAATCCCGGCGGAACGTCATCGCGTTCGAATGCGCCGGTGAGGCAAAGCCGCGTCATCTGGGTCAGTGCCAGATAGAGTTGGTAGGCTTCGCAAAGCTGCTGCCTGACGTCAGCCTCGGCGAAATCCGGCGACAGATGCGCCAGGATTTCGCCGGTCGCGGTCACCCTGCGGCCGCCTTCGACCTGCCCGGTTATAACCGCCACCTGCGCGATGAATTCGAGGTCGATGAGGCCGCCGGAGATGAGCTTGATGTCCCAGAGATCGCGCGGCGATTTTTCCTTCTCGATCAGCGCGCGCATCTCGGATGCCTCCGCCCTCACCTTGGCGGCGTCGCGCGGCAAGGCCAGAAGTGCCGCCACCTCGGCCTCGACCTCGGCGCAAAGGGCCGCGTCGCCGCCGATGGCGCGCCCCCGGGCCAGCGCCATGTGCTCCCAGGTCCAGGCCTCCTGGCGCTGGTATTTCTTGAAGGCATCGATGTGGGTGGCCACCGGCCCCTTGTTGCCGGATGGCCGCAAGCGCAGGTCGAGCTCGTAGAGAACGCCTTCGGCGGTCGGCGCCGAGACAGCCGCGATCAGCCGCTGCGTCATCCTGGTATAGTAGTGCGATGGTGCGAGCGGCTTGTCGCCGTCGGACTCGTCGGCATCCGGGTCGTGGTCGTAGAGCAGAATGAGGTCGACGTCGGAGCCGGCGGTGAGCTCGCGGCTGCCGAGTTTGCCCATGCCGAGCAGCGACACGGTGCCGCCGGCGATGCGGCCATGACGCAGCGCGAATTCGGTGGTCACCGCCTGCAATGCGGCGTCGATGGTGAGGTCGGCGAGATCGGAAAAGGCGCGGCCGGCGCGCGCCGGGTCGATCGAGCCGGCGAGCAGCCTGACACCGATCAGGAATTTCTGCTCGGAGGCAAAGATGCGCAAACGGTCGAGCACGTCCTCATAAGCCCGGTCGCCTTCGATGAAAGCGGCCAACCGCGCTGAGAGATAGGCTCGGTTGGGCAGTTCGGCGAGCAGCGCCGGGTCGAGCAGACCGTCGAAGACATGCGGGCGCCTTGTGATGATTGCCGCCAGCCGAGGCGCGGCGCCCATGATCGTCGCCATTAGTTTCAGCAGGGCGGGATTCGACTGCAGCAGCGAAAACAGCTGGATGCCGGCGGGCAGGCCGGCGAGGAATTCGTCGAAGCGAACCAGCGCCTCGTCGGCCCGGCGCGTCTGGCCGAAGGCTTTGAGCAGCGCCGGCGTCAGTTCGGTCAGCCGCTCGCGCGCTTCCGCAGACTGGGTGACGCGGTAGCGGCCGAAATGCCAGCCTCGAATCACGCGGCAGATGTCGCTTGGCCGCTGGAAGCCAAGGCCGTGCAAGGTCTGCAGCGTGTCGGGATCGTCGACATCGCCGGTGAAGACCAGATTGCCGACGCCGGCCGACAATTCAGGCGCGGTCTCGAACAGCGCGGCGTAATGGCGCTCGACCTCATGCAAAGCCGCGCGAAAGGTTTCGGCAAATCTGGCGGCATCGGCAAAGCCCAGCATATGGGCGATGCGTTCCAGCCCTTCATCATCGTCGGGCAGAATATGCGTCTGCTCGTCGGCGACCATCTGGATGGCGTGTTCGACGCGGCGCAGAAACCAATATTGCTGCGTGAGCGCGTCGCGTGCATCGGCGGTGATCCAGTTGCGCGCCGCCAGCGCACCCAGCATCGGCACCGTCTCGCGCCCGCGCAGCTCCGGAAAACGGCCGCCGGCGATCAGTTGCTGGGTCTGGACGAAGAATTCGATTTCGCGAATGCCGCCGCGGCCGAGCTTGACGTTGTGTCCTTTGACCGCGATCTCGCCATGACCCTTGTGGGCATGGATCTGGCGCTTGATCGAATGAACGTCGGCGATCGCCGCATAGTCCATGTATTTGCGCCAGACATAGGGCTGCAATTCCCGCAGGAACGCGTCCCCGGCATCGAGATCGCCGGCCACGGGACGCGCCTTGATCATGGCGGCGCGCTCCCAGTTCTGGCCGCGCGCCTCATAGTAGCGAAGTGCTGCCTCGACCGGGATCGCCAGCGGCGTCGAGCCTGGATCGGGACGAAGCCTCAAATCGGTGCGGAAGACATAGCCGTGCCCGGTGCGGTCCTGCAGGATGCGGACCAGCCTGCGGGTCAGGCGCGCAAACAGCTCTGTGGCGTCGAGCGGATCGACGATTGCCGGCGCATCCGGATCGAAGAAGACGACGAGGTCGATGTCGGAGGAGAAATTCAGTTCATGCGCGCCAAGCTTGCCCATGCCGAGCACGATCCAGCCGGATTGCCGTGACGGATTTTCGGGATCGGGTAATTTGAGCTTGCTTTGGCTGTGCGCCTCGCGCAGCAGGAAGTCGACCGCCGCGCAGGTGCAGGCATCGGCGAGATTGCTGAGGCGCCTTACCGTCAGCGCGGTATCGGCCTCGCCGGAGAGGTCTGCAAGTGCGATCAGGAAGTGAGCTTCACCCTTCCACTGCCTGAGTTCCATCATCAGGCTGGATTCGGAAACGGTCTCGGAAAAGGCGGCCTTGCCGATCGCTTCGGCGATGGCGAGCAGCCGAGCCTCGACACTGCCATCGAACAGCGCGTCGAGGATTTGCGGCCGGCGGCGCGCGACATCGCGGAGGAAAGGCGAGAGATCGAAGACGGCAGCGAGAAACTCCTGGGCCGCGCCCTTGCCTCCTAGGAATTTCGCCAGCCGCGGCAGGTTCTCGTCCTTGGCATCGCCAGCGATCTCCGACAGTTCACGCCGGGCGCGGGTCTCATCCAGCGGCGCGAGCTGCGCCGCCAGTTGCAGGCGCCATTCGGTCTCGATCCGTTTCTGCGCCATCCGCACCGCCATCAATGGTCCTCCCGCCCCGGGAAGCTCATGATAACGGACAATCCGGGATTGGCAGGCAGAAGTTCAAGCCGGCCATTGTGAAAAGTCATGATCGCCTTGGCGAGGCTGAGACCAAGGCCGGATCCCGGCTGCGAGCGGCTCTTTTCCAGCCGCACGAAGCGCTCGGTCGCCCTGGCGCGGTCGGCATCGTCGGGGATGCCATGGCCATTGTCGGAAACGGAAAGGCGGATTTCGTGACCGACGCGCTGCAGGGCTACGCGCACGGCAGGCTTTTCCGTCGCATCGGTCGAGTATTTGATGGCGTTGTCGACGATGTTCGACAGTGCCTGGCCGATCAGCTCGCGGTTGCCATCGACGGAAAAATTCCCGTCCGCGGCAGTTTCAAGCACCACGCCAGCCTCCTCCGCCACCGGCTCATAAAGCTCGACAACGTCATGCACCGCGGCGGCGAGATCGACCTTGCTGGTGCTCTCCGAGGAATAGCCGGCCTCCAGCCTGGAGATCATCAGGATGGCGTTGAAGGTTTTTATCAGCTGGTCGGATTCGGCGATGGTGCCTTCCAGCGCCTGCCGGTAGTCGGTGGTCTTGTGCTTGCCCGAAAGTGTCGCCTCGGCGCGGTTGCGCAGTCTGGTCAGCGGCGTCTTCAAATCATGGGCGATGTTGTCGGAGACCTGCTTCAGCCCTTCGTTGAGCGTCGCTATCCTGGCCAGCATGGTGTTGAGGTTTTCCGACAGGCGGTCGAACTCATCGCCGGCGCCGGTCACCGGCAGCCGTCCCGTGAGATCGCCGCCCATGATGCGCCGGCTTGCCTCCGAGACGCTGTCGATGCGCTTCAGCGCGGCGCGGCCGACAAGGAACCAGATCAGCAGCCCGCCCAGGCCCATCATGCCCAGCGCCAGCATCAGGGCGCGGCGGACGACGGCGCGGAAGCGCTCGGGCTCGCCGAGATCGCGGCCGACCAGCATGATCATCTGGTTGGGCAGCCGCAGCACCAGCGCGATGGCGTTGTGGCCCTTCTCGCCCTCGGACTGAATTTCGGTCTCGCCGGGCTGCGCGCCATTCGGGTCAGAAGCCTGGTTGCGCTGCCGTTCGAGCTCACCTTCGCCGAAACGGCGATAGGAGAAGGGTTCGGTCGTCCAGCCATCGGTCTCGAGCACCCCCGGTGCCAGGCTCTGCACGTTGCCGGTGAGGATCTGGCCGTTGACATCGGCAATGAGATAGAGGTTGGCGCCGGGCTGGCGCGAGCGCTGCTCGACGACGCGCACCAGGCGCGGCAGGCCGCCGCTCTGATAGGCACGGGCGAGGCCGAGCACCTCGTCATTGATGGTCTGCTGGGTCTGGCCGGTCAGCATGCGGGCCGACAACGACGTCATGTAGAAGACCAGCAACACGGCACATAGCGCGAAAAGCAGGAAATAAAGCGCTGAAAGTCGCGCCGCCGTCGTCCTCATGATGGCCGGCAGGGAAAGGGCCATCGAGTTCTAGCTCATGATGAGATTTGGCTGAAATCTCACCATGACCTACCCCTTTGTTGGAGCATGATCTTCTCCAAAAACCGGTACCTACTTTTTGGGATCATGCTCTAGCCGCTCTTCAGCATATAGCCGGCGCCGCGAACCGTATGCAGGATCGGCTTGTCGAAACCCTTCTCGATCTTGCCACGCAGGCGCGAGACGTGAACGTCGATCACGTTGGTCTGCGGATCGAAATGATAGTCCCAGACATTTTCGAGCAGCATGGTGCGCGTCACCACCTGGCCGGCATGGCGCATCAGATATTCGAGCAGGCGGAATTCGCGCGGCTGCAGCGTGATCTCGCGCGCCGCGCGCTTGACCGAATGGGACAGCCGGTCAAGCTCGAGATCGCCGACCCGGTAGACGGTTTCGGCCTCCCTGGCGCTGGCGCGGCGGTTCAGCACCTCGACGCGGGCGAGCAATTCGGAAAAGGCATAGGGCTTGGTCAGATAGTCGTCCCCGCCGGCGCGCAGACCGGTGACGCGGTCATCGACTTCGCCCAGCGCCGACAGGATCAGCACCGGCGTGGTGTTGCCGCGCGAGCGCAGGCCGGCAATGACGGAGAGCCCGTCGCGGCGTGGCATCATGCGGTCGACGACCATCACGTCATAGTCGCCGGCATCGGCCAGCGCAAAGCCGGTTTCGCCGTCGCCGGCGACATGGGCGGTGTGCCCAGCCTCGGCAAAGGCCTTCTGCATATAGTCGGCCGCCTCGCGATCGTCTTCTATGACGAGAATCTTCATAGAGCCGTTATACGCGATTTCGCCGGAAGATTGAGGGGCCGCCATGAGCGCAAAAGCTTTCGTTCAAGCATGTCGTTTTGCCAAAACCGCCGTGCACTTTTGGGCGACATGCTTCGATGTTAGAGCGGCAGCGGGCGATGGGGGCCCGCTGCCGCCGGGGGCAGAACACGATGACTGACTAACGCGTTCGGCCCCTTGCTTCCCGTGCGGCGGCTCGGGGGTGTTGAAACCGCCGCACTGGAAACTGTGTGATGTCAGCCTTTGGCGACTGGCAGCGCGACGAAGCGGTTTGAATCGTCGCGGGTGATCTGCATCAGCACCGCCTTGCGGCCGGACTTGACCGCATCGGCCATCGCCTTGGCGACGTCTTCGGTGCCGTTCACCTCCGTCGAATTGACCGAGGTGATGACATCGCCGGGCTGGATGCCGCGGTCGGCGGCATCGCTGTCGGGATCGACATCGGTCACCACCAGGCCCTTGCCGTTTTCCGACTTGGTGACGGTGAGGCCGAGATCGGCCAGCGCGGCGGGCTTTGCCGGTGCCGCGGGCTGCTGCGGGTCGGCCGAGGCCTGCTTGTCAGTGGATGGCAATGTGCCGAGATCGACCTTGATGGTCTGGCTCTTGCCGTCGCGCCACACCGTGACGTCGACCGACTTGCCGGGTGGGTAGGCGCCGATCAGACGAGCCAGTTCCTTCGGCGATGCGACGTCCTTGCCTTCGACCTGGGTGATCACGTCACCGGCGGTGATGCCGGCCTTCTTGCCGGGGCCACCGTCCTGGGCGCCCGAAACCAGAGCCCCGTTCTGCGACTTCAGGCCCAGCGATTCGGCGATGTCCGATGTAACCGGCTGGATTTCGACGCCGAGCCAGCCACGCTGCACCGAGCCGCTCTTCATCAGATCCTGCACCACCTGCTTGGCGGTCGAGGCCGGAATGTCGAAGGCGATGCCGACGCTTCCGCCCGACGGCGAGAAGATCGCGGTGTTGATGCCGACGACCTGGCCGTTGAGGTTGAAGGTCGGGCCGCCCGAATTGCCGCGGTTGACCGAAGCGTCTATCTGGATGAAGTCATCATAGGGACCGGCGCCGATATCACGGCCACGGGCCGAGACGATGCCGGCGGTGACGGTGCCGCCGAGGCCGAACGGATTGCCGACGGCCACCACCCAGTCGCCGACGCGAACCTTGGAATCGTCGGCGAAATCGACATAGGTGAACTTGCCGACGCCATCGACCTTGAGCACCGCCAGATCGGTGCGCGGATCGGTGCCGATCAGCTTGGCGTCAAGCTCCTTGCCGTCATTCATCACCACTGTGAAGGCGGAGCCTTCCTCGACGACATGGTTGTTGGTGACGAGATAGCCGTCATCGGAGATGAAGAAGCCAGAACCCTGCGCCACCGGACGCGGCTGGTCGTTGTTATGGTCGCGGTGGCTGAAGCGACGATTGCCGCCGTCATGGCCGTTCTGATCACCAAAGCCGCGGAATTGCTTGAAGAACTGGCGCAGCTGCGGATTGTCGGGCAGGTTGTTCATGCCGTCCGGATCGTCGGACTGGTCGGAGCCGTCATCGGCGGCAGGCTCGATCTTGGCCTTGACCTTGACGCTGACCACGGCCGGCGAAACGCGCTCGACGACATCGGCAAAGCCCGGCACCTGGGGCGCTTCGACCCGCACGGCGTCGGCCAGAACGGGAGCTGTACCAGTGGCAACGGCGCCGAAACCGATGCCGCCGGCAATGGCCAGCGAAGCGGCGGCGGCCAACAGGCGTTTGCGGGTGCGGGAATATGGGTTGGGGGCGATAGTCATGGGTCTCGTATCCTCTTTTCACTGGATGCGGCTCAGGCAGAGCATCCTCGGACAAGAGAAATAGAGAGGCGCACATTACGGCGCCATTTCCGGTGCATGAAAGTTTTGTAATGTTGGGCGGTCGCACAAATCGCTTGGTTGCGCTCGCCTGCTGCCCTATGGTGTACACAACTCAGCACAAGGCTTTCACAATGACAGCAAGCACCACCATGACCATTCGAGTCTCGTCCGAGACCAAGCTGAAGCTGGAGCAGATCGCTACCGATACCAGGCGTAGTAAATCGTTCCTCGCCGCCGAGGCGGTCTCAGCCTATGTCGATCGCGAGCTGGATATCATCGAAGGCATAAAACGTGGCATGGCCGACGCAGAGGCTGGCCGCGTCGTGCCCCACGACGACGCCATGGCGGAGGTCGACGCGGTGATCGAAGCAGCGAAAGCCAGGCGCGCAGGCAAGGCGTGAAGCGGTTCGTCACCTGGTCGCGAGAAGCGCTGGACGATCTCACGCAGCAAGTTGCCTTTATCGCTCAGGACAATCCTGCCGCCGCCCGACGCCTCGCGGACCGTATCCGTGAAATGGGCCGGGGCCTTGGTGATATGGCGACGGGCCGACCTGGCCGGGTAACAGGCACTTATGAGAAGCCCATCGGCCGCCTGCCCTACATCATTGCCTATGAATTGCGCCTGATCGCCGGCCGTCAGAGCATTGTTATCCTGCGCGCCATCCACACGTCGCGGGACTGGCCTTTGGAGGAATGGCCGAGCTAGTCGCTCAGCATCTTGTCCAGCGCCGCCTGTTCCTCGGCGCTCAGCGCCTTGGTTGCCAACGAGCGGCGCGGGCGTGTGGTCAGCACAATGTAAATGCCGCCGACTAGAAGCAGAAGCACCGGCGTGCCCCAAAGCAAGGCGTTGCGCGGGCTGAAGCGCGGCTTCAACAGCACGAACTCGCCGTAGCGCGACACGATATAGTCCATCACCTGCTGGTCGGTATCGCCGGCAACCAGGCGCTGGCGCACCAGGATGCGCAGGTCGCGGGCGAGGTCTGCATCGGATTCGTCTATGGACTGGTTCTGGCAGACCATGCAGCGCAGGCCTTCCGACAGTAGCCGCGCCCTCGCCTCGAGCGCCGGATCGGTGAGAACCTCGTCCGGTTTCACCGCTTGCGCCGCGCCGGCAAACAGCAGCGCCAGAAGCAGGGTGAACGAGGCCAACGAGAACCTGGTGCTCACGGCGCGCCTGCCGACGGCATGGAGGCTGCCTGCTTGCGGCGGCGCGAGGGTGCGCCAACCCGCAGGCGACGGTCGAGCAGCGACATTGCGGCTCCCGCCATCATCACCAGAGCTCCGCCCCAGATCAGCGTCACCAGCGGCTTCCACCACAGGCGCACCACGACGGATCCATCGGTGCCTTCATCGCCCAGCGACAGATAGAGCTGGCTGAAGCCGATCGTCTCGATGCCGGATTCGGTCGTCGTCGTCTGCCGCACCGGAAAGAAGCGCTTGGCCGAGGTGATTTCGGCTGAAACGCCGCCATCGGCGCCGATCAGGGAAAAGCGGCCGCGCTGCTCGCTGTAGTTCGGACCCTGCGCCGGGAAGAGGCCGTCGAAACGCAGCGTGTGGCCGGAGAGTTCGACGCTCTCGCCGGCATGCATCGACAGTATCCTTTCGGTGCCGAAGCACAGCGTGCCGACAATGCCGAGCGTCGTCAGCCCGAGGCCGAAATGGGCAAGTGCAGTGCCGAACACCGAACGCGGCAGGCCGGCGAAACGGCGCAGCATGATGGCGTGCGACACATTGCCAAAGCCGGACTTGACGGCGAGGTCGGTGAGCGCGCCGCAGACCAGCCAGCAGGCGAGGCCGACACCAAGGGCGGCGAACACCGACGCGCCGTCGATGAACAGCCCGGTGACCAGCATCGCCAGGAGAGCGGCGCCGAAAGCCGCCATCAGGCGCTGGGCGACGGCATAGAGGTCACCGCGCTTCCAGGCGAGCAATGGTCCGAAAGGAACCACGACCAGCAGCGGCACCATCAGCGGGCCGAATGTCAGGTTGAAGAAGGGGGGGCCGACTGAGATCTTGCCGGCCGAAAGCGCTTCGACCGCCAGCGGATAGAGCGTGCCGACCAGCACGGTGGCCGTGGCCGTGGTCAGGAACAGATTGTTGAGGACAAGCGCGCCTTCGCGCGAGATCGGGTGGAACAGGCCGCCGGCCGTCAGCCGCGAGGCGCGCAGCGCAAACAGGGCCAGCGAGCCGCCGATGAACAGCGTCAAAATGCACAGGATGAAGATGCCGCGGGTCGGATCGGTGGCGAAAGCATGCACCGAGGTCAACACGCCGGAGCGCACCAGGAAGGTGCCGAGCAGCGACAGCGAGAAGGTGAGGATGGCAAGCAGCAGCGTCCAGATCTTGAGCGCCGAACGCTTCTCCATGACGATCGCCGAATGCAGAAGAGCCGTGCCGGCCAGCCACGGCATAAAGGAGGCGTTTTCGACCGGATCCCAGAACCAGAAGCCGCCCCAGCCGAGCTCGTAGTAGGCCCAGTAGGAGCCCATCGCGATGCCGCCGGTGAGGAACATCCAGGCGACCAGCGTCCACGGCCGCACCCAGCGCGCCCAGGAGGCATCGATGCGGCCTTCGATGAGGGCGGCGACCGAGAAGGAAAAGCAGATGGAGAACCCGACATAGCCGAGATAGAGCAGCGGCGGATGGATGGCGAGGCCAAGATCCTGCAGGACCGGGTTGAGATCGCGGCCCTCGATCGGCGCCGGATTGAGCCGGGTGAACGGATTGGATGTCGCCAGGATGAACAGGAAGAAGGTGGCGCCGATCGCCCCTTGCACGGCCAGCACATTGGCGCGCAGCGTCGCCGGCAAATTGGAGCCGAAGACGGCGACCAGCGCACCGAAGAAGGTCAGGATCAGCACCCAGAGCAGCATCGAGCCTTCGTGATTGCCCCAGGTTCCGGTGATCTTGTAGATCAGCGGCTGCAGCGAATGCGAGTTTTCCCACACGCTCGCCACCGAGAAATCGGAACTTGCATAGGCGCCGGCGAGTGCTGCGAACGATAGCGCCGTGAGCGCGAAGCCGGTGACCGTGACGGGACCGCCGACAGCCATCAGCCTCTGGTTGCCGGTACGGGCGCCGATCAGCGGCACCAGCGTCTGCACCAGCGACAGCACAAAGGCGAGGACGAGCGCGAAGTGTCCGGTCTCAACCATTACTGGCTCTTGCTCTCTTGCCACACGCCCTTGGCCTTCAGCCCGTCAGCGACTTCCTTGGGCATGTAGCGCTCGTCATGCTTGGCCAGCACGCTGTCGGCGACGAAAACGCCGTCGGCGCCAAAGCTGCCTTCGGTGATGACGCCCTGCTCCTCGCGGAACAGATCGGGCAGGATGCCGGTATAGCTGACCTTGACCGATTTGTGCGTGTCGGTGACCGAGAACGCAACCGTCGCGCCCTGCCCGCGCACGACCGTGCCCTTTTCGACGAGGCCGCCGAGCCTGATGCGCTGTCCCGGCTGCAAGCTGGCGGTGGTCAGATCGGCGGGCATATAGAAATAGGAGGCCTTCTGGCCCAACGCATAGAAGGTCAGCCCGGTGGCGGCGCCGAGGAAGGCAAGACCTCCGACAATAACCGACAATCGCTTCTGCTTGCGCGTCATGTCCTACTCCGTCGCCGTCAGGCCGAGCGAGGCGGCAAAGGCGGTGAATTTCTTCGCTTCCTCACTGTCGGCGCCAAACACGACAATACCGCGATGCAGCGCGTCGCGCGCCTGGTCGGCCTTGCCCAGCACAACATAGGAACGAATGAGCCGCATCCATCCTTCCGTGTCGCGCGGATTTTGCCGCAATTTTTCGTCGAGGCCGGCGACCATGGTTTCGATCATGGCCTGCCTGTCCTGCGGCGCCATCGACGAGGCGGCATCGACGGCTGCGGCGTCGGGGCCTTTGGCGGGCTCTCCTGACGCGACGCTGCGGTTGGCGGCCTCGGCCAGTGCCTGTTGGACAGCTCCGCGCCATGGCGAATCCTGCGGCAGGGAATCGAGCATTTTCTGCCAAGCCGTGGTTGCCTCGGGTATGTGGCCTTCCTGGGCCAGCGCCATCGCCAAATAGAACGAGGCTTTCGCGTTTCCCGGGTCGAGTTTTAGCGCCTGTTCGAAAGCGTATTGCGCATCGGCCGAAACGATGCCGCCGGCCGCATTGGCGATCGCTTCGCCGAGACCGGCCTCGCGGGCAGCCGTGTCGCCATCGAGGCGGATGGCATTGCGATAGGCGGTCACGGCATCGGGAAAGCGCTGCAGGCGCAGATAGATCGGGGCGAGCACGTCCCAGCCGCGTCCATCGCCAGGGTTGGCGGCAAGATGGGCCTCGGCGCGCGCCACCAACTCGTCGACCGAACTATCGGCCGGATTCTTGGCCAGCCGTTCGGCAAGCGGCTGCGACGGCAGATCCGGCGAGCCGAGCTGGCTGTAAAGGCCCCAGCTGAGCAGAGGGACCGCCAGTACCGCAGCCGTTGCCACCAGCCTTGCCGCCTTTGACGGCTGCCGCGTGCCAGGCGCATCGGCTTGACCGACATTGGCTTGACCAACATCTCCCAGGCGAAGGATGCGGCGGGCGATTTCGGCGCGCGCCTCCTCGGCTTCCGCCGGCTGGATCAGCCCGCGCGCGGCGTCACGCTCAAGCTCGGCCAGTTGGTCGCGATAGACTTCGAGGTCGTGGTCGCTGCTGGTCGGAGCGTCCTTGCCGCCACTGGTCAGCGGCAGCAGCACCGTCAGGCTTGCGCCCAGCGTGAGGATTGCGGCTATGACCCAGAACAGCATGGTTCTTCCAATAGAGCGAGAGCCCTGCTCTCACAACATGAGGGTGCTGCGACGCTTTGACGGGATTCCGACCCCGGCCCAATGTTCAGGTCAGCGGCGTCCAGCTGCCGTCGGCGTTGCGGCATGCGGTGCCCCGCGCGGTCTGGCCGGCCGTGCCGGTAAACACCGTATGGGTGTACTGGCGGCAATCCTGCGAGCCGACGCGGTAGGGCTGGGCCGCGACGACTTCGCCGGAATGAGCCGAACTGTCGCTCTTCCACGTCACCTTCTGGCCGCTCGCCGTATATTCGAGCGCCTTGTATTCCGCCTCGAGCGCCTTGCGCTTCTCGGTGCTGTTCAGGCCGCTGCCGATCGATCCGCCGACGAGCCCGCCGGCCATGGCCGAGATGATCGTCGTCGCGACTTTGGCCCCTGAAGGAGGCGACGCGGGCGGGTTGGTGATGGAGATATCCGGGCCACTGCCCTTGCCCAGCGTTCCGCAGCCGGAAAGAGCGAGCAGTGCGGAAACGAGCGCAACGCGAATCTTCATGCCAACAACCGGTTTTCTTGAACGGGATGCGCTGGGGGCCGCGTCATCGGGGGCGTCAGGACGTCATACTATTGATATTTGTCGGAAATTTGGCCGTTCTTAACGGCTTTTGCGCAATCGAGGGGCCGCCATAACACAGGCATTCGGCCGTGTCGATTGGCCCTGGGCAGTACATCATTGCAAGCTCCGCAAGCGCACAACCGCCTTCAGCCCGCCCATCGTGGAGCGTTCCAGCGCCAGTGCCCCGCCATACTCGTTGACGAGGTCGGCAACGATGGCAAGTCCGAGCCCGGTTCCCGGCTTTGTCTCGTCGAGGCGCCGGCCGCGTTTCAAGACATCGCGGGCCTTGTCCTCGGGGATGCCGGGACCGTCATCCTCGATCGATAGCTCGAACAGGCCGGCTGCGGCCGGCGTGACGGATACGGCAACAGTGCTCCTTGCCCATTTCATCGCATTGTCGAGGAGGTTGCCGAGCAGTTCCTCCAAATCCTCGCGCTCGCCAGCAAAGACGATGTCGGCCGCCGGCAGCGTAAGCGACAGGCTGACATCAGGCTTGAGTTTTTGCAGCACGCGCACCATGCGCTGCACCAGCGGGGTCACCGGCGTGCGGTAGACGACGCTGTCGCGCTGCGCGGCGACCCGAGCCCGCTGCAGATAATGGTCGACCTGCTTCTGCATCGACGCCGCCTGGTCGGCGATGAGCTGGCCCTTGGCGCCGCCGAGCGCCCGGCCCTCATTGATCAGCACGGCGAGCGGCGTCTTCAGCGAATGGGCAAGGTTGCCGACCTGCGTACGCGAGCGCTCGACGATGCGCTTGTTGTTTTCGATCAGCGCATTGGTCTCGTTGGCGAGCGGCTCGATCTCGGCGGGAAACTGGCCGTCGAGCCGTTGCGCCGTGCCTTCGCGCACCTGGGCAAGCGCGTTGCGAACCCGGCGCAAGGGCTGCAGGCCGAGCAGGATGGCGATCGCATTGATGGCGATCATGCCGACGCCGAACAGGCTGAGATAGGTCAACAGGCGGCCCTGGAAGGTGGCGATCTCGTGCTCGAGCTCGGTCTTGTTGCCCATTACGCGGAAGCGCGCGGCGCGGTTCTTGGCATCGAGGACGAATTCGCTTTCGAACACTTGCAGTTCCTCGTCACCGATGCCGTCGGTGGAATAGCTGCGCTGGAAACTGGAATTGAAAGGCACCTCGGCAACGGTCGGCGACGGGATCGTCGTGGTCATCGAGGACGAATGAAGGTTGCCGTGCACGCCTTCGGAAGCCGGCTCCACCGACCAGTACCAGCCCGAATTCGGCTCCGAGAAGCGCAGGTCGCCAAGGTCGGGAGCACCGGTGAGCTGGCCGGATTCGGAAACGCCGACCGAGCCGATCAGATTGAACAGATGCGCCGACAGCAGGCTGTCGAAGCCGCGCTCGCTGGCCTGGCGGTAGAGCGTGGTGATCAGAGTGAAGATGACGATCAGGGTGAGGATCGCCCAGATCGTGGAAAATCCGATGACGCGGAAGGCCAGCGAGCGCGGCCAGAGCCGCGCCGAAAAAGGCTTCCTTGCTGGTATGGGGAGCGGTTCCGCCTTACGCCTCCGGCTCACGCATGCGATAGCCCATGCCGCGCACGGTTTCGATCATGTCGATGCCCATCTTCTTGCGCAGCCGGCCGACAAAGACCTCGATGGTGTTGGAATCGCGGTCGAAATCCTGGTCGTAGAGATGCTCGACCAGCTCGGTGCGCGACACCACCTCGCCCATATGGTGCATCAGATACGCCAGCAGGCGGAACTCATGCGAGGTCAGCTTCAGCGGCACCCCGTTGACATCGGCCTTGGAGGCCTTGGTGTCGAGGCGCAGCGGCCCGCAAGTGAGCTCGGACGAGGCATGGCCGGCGGCGCGGCGGATCAGCGCCCTCACCCTGGCCAGCACCTCCTCGATGTGGAACGGCTTGGTGACATAGTCGTCGGCGCCGGCATCGATGCCCGACACCTTGTCGCTCCAGCGGTCGCGCGCTGTCAGGATCAGCACCGGCATCTTGCGGCCGTTGCGGCGCCAGCGCTCGACGACGCTGATGCCGTCCATCTGCGGCAGGCCTATGTCGAGCACGACGGCATCGTAGGGCTCGGTGTCGCCGAGGAAATGCCCCTCCTCGCCGTCATAGGAGCGGTCGACGACATAGCCGGCATCGACCAGCGCGTCGGCCAGTTGCCGGTTGAGATCCTTGTCATCTTCGACGACGAGTACGCGCATGATCGGTCAGGCCTGTTGATGGGTCAGCTATAGGCCGATTCCGGTGGTCTGGGAAACGACCCTGCAAGGGGGAAGATTGGATCAGTTCGCCGGGACGACGATCTCGGAGCGGCGCGGACGCTGGCCGTCCTTGCCCGGCACAAGCACGACGATGACGCAGACCTCCTGGCCGCCACGCGTCGTCTGCGAAGCCTTGGCCAGCGTGCCGCCATTCTGCTCGGCAACCTGCTGGCCGATCGCGTAGCAATCCGCCGCGGCTGCCGGCGTCGCTTGCGACGCCAACAGGCCGGCCGCTGTGAGCGCCAGTATCGCGGTTCTGACATGAGAGCGAAGCGTTTTCATGGTCGGCGTTGTAACGCAACTGTGCTGAACGTGAAATGAACGGTGAACGGGTGAAAATCCATCCCCGCAATACCCCCTGCGCGCGCAACGAATGAATGCGATCCTACCGCCCAGTCCCTCAGACCGGGCAATGGATTCATAACCGGAAAACCGGCTGCGCGGCTATGGTGTTTGCGCGCAGGTTCTCAATTCGCAGCCAGATTGGGAACAGGTCAAGGCGAGACCATTCTGGGGCCGCCCTAAATAGCGCGGGAAAACGTCAAATCATCGGAGTGCGCCATGACGGATAAACACCTTGCCGACCTTTACCGGGGCTATATCGCTTGCCTGAATGCCCAGGACTGGGCGAAACTTGGAGACTTTGTCGGCGACGAGGTGCAGCACAATGGCGAAATGCTGGGCCTGTCGGGTTATCGCCGTATGCTCGAAGGCGATTTCGAGGCGATTCCCGACCTCCGCTTCAACATCGAACTGCTGGTCTGCCAGCCGCCGCGCGTGGCGGCGCGCCTGCATTTCGACTGTCATCCCAAGGGCGTGCTGTTCGGCCTGCCGGTGAACGGCAAGCGCGTGTCGTTCGCTGAGAATGTTTTCTACGAATTCGGAGAGGGTCGCATCCGCGAGGTGTGGTCAGTCATCGACAAGGCCGAGATCCAGGCGCAGATCTAGGTTGCTTCAATCACTTTGTTCGGTGAGAGCGCGTATCCGCAGCACCCCGTGGTAGAGCGCCAGGTCCTCGTCGTAGCGGGCCTCGGCGAACTCCAGCGACAGGCGGGTCTGGTCGCGCGAGCCGGTGGCGAAAGCGGCGCCGTCAAGGCGCGCCCGGATGCTGTCCATAATCAGACGCGTCTCGGCCTCGCCTTGCGCCTTCGACCAGACATGCAGCGTGATGAGCTGGTCGTCATCATTGTCGGCGCCGGTGTCCAGATCGAATGCGCTGGTCCTGCCATAGGTCACATAAGGGAAGGCGGCACTGTCGGCCGCCTGCTCGCGCAACCCGGCGCCGCCGAGCAGCGCCGTCAGCGAGGCATCGCTCTTCAATCTCATGAACAAGGCTTGCAGCAAATCGCCGGGCGCCGTCATCGTCGTCTCCGTTCGCCTGTCACGCTTTGAACAACCTCAGTTTCGCGCGCAACCTAACCGCGTTGCACGGATTTCGCCAGATGACGATCCGCCTGATGGAAGGCGGCGAATCGGGCGGCATGGCCCTTTCACGGACCGGGTTCTATTTGGCATGCGGGGAGTTTCAAGAAGGGTGTTATGAGGAGCCCTGTTTTCTCCGGCAATTCGAGGTCATTTCATGCGAACGCCACCGCTGCTGCCGGCTTTTGGAAAGCTTGGCGTCAAGCCCCCGGTCGCGATTGCGGCAGCACCCGCCCTGTCGAAGAGGACCGTGGCCCTGCGCATGCGCGAGATACTTTCAATGCATGGCGGCCTGGCCTTGAAGCTGTCGGTGGTGGCCTGGACAATCCTGATCCTGGCGGCGGCATTTTTCATGTCAAGGGCCTGATGCCGATATGGCAAACCGCTACGCGTTGCGCATGGACGAGCCCGAGAGCTGGACTATCTTCGACATCTTCACCGGCCAGCCTGTCGAGCTTAAGCAACAGGTAAAGGTGGCCATGAATTTGCGGGATGCGGAAGCGATGGCCGACCGCCTGAACAGCCGGGACGTCAAGCGGCGGGCAAAAGCCGACCGCAAGTCCTGACGCACGCTGATCTCAGCCGCTCTGATGCAAGACGAACGCGCGCTAGCCGAAATCCGCGGCTGTGAGCACATAAATGCTCTTGCGGGTGCGGGCGTAGGCCTTGCTGGCAATGTCATGGATGGAGCTGGACGCGGTGTCGAAGGCCGCCAGATAGGTGGCTTCCGCGGTCGCCGTCCCTGATGGCGCCTTCGAGAGGGCATCGGCGGCGACAGAGAAGGAAATCTGGAACATGCCGTCATGGCCGACAAAGCGGATGCGCTTGCCGGCCTCGTCATAGAAGCGGCTTGGATTGGGGAATGTCAGGCTCATGACGTGCCCCCCTTCGGCGCGGCGGCGGCTTTCTTGACGGTAGCCCGCTTCTTCTTCGGTGTCGGGTTCAAGGCTTCCGCGACGCGGTCGGCCTCTTCCTTGGCCAGGCGCAATTCCCTGAGCCTTGCCGTCTTGATCTCCCTGGCCCTCGCTTCGGACATGTAGTCGGAGGTTGCCTTGTTGCGCTCGGCCGTCTTCTTCTGCTTGTCCATGAAGCGGGCTTCAGCTTTTTCCATGATGCTCTGATTGCCTTCGGCCATCGCCTAAATCTCCTTCGTGCCTGAAATTGTGAAATCGAACTTACGATATAAATAGCCACTTTTGCCTCGAAATTCAATTTTTTGAAATATCTAGGCGCCTCGCGACGTTTCGAACCCTGCAGACATCATAATACTTTTTAATATTTAATTTTGGCCACGAATAATTTTTGGCACTCCTATCTATCGAGTGCCAACACGCCTATAAGAACGGCGCGGTCGCCTATGCCGGCCCCAGAAAGAAGTTCTCATGAAGTTTCGGCCACTCCACGACCGCGTCGTCATCCGGCGCGCCGAAGGCGATGTCAAATCCAAGGGCGGCATCATCATTCCCGACAATGCCAAGGAAAAGCCGCAGGAAGGCGAAGTCATCGCCGTTGGGCCGGGCGCACGCGACGAAAACGGCGCGCTTGTTCCGCTCGACGTCAAGGCCGGCGACTTCATCCTGTTCGGCAAATGGTCGGGCACCGAGGTCAAGATCGACGGCGAGGACCTGCTGATCATGAAGGAAGCCGACATTATGGGCGTCATCGGCAAGAGCGAGACGGCCGCTATCGGCAAGAGCGGGACGGTCGTCACCGAGAAGAGCGTCAAAGCCAAGAAGGCTGCCTGACCGGCCTGGCTTTGCCAGGCTCCGGCGAGCCGCTTGCTTCACCACACCAACGGGATTGAAAAAAATGTCTGCCAAGGAAATCAAATTCGCCACCGACGCGCGCGACCGCATGCTGCGCGGCGTCGAGATCCTCACCAATGCGGTGAAGGTCACGCTCGGCCCCAAGGGCCGCAACGTCATCATCGACAAGGCCTATGGCGCGCCGCGCATCACCAAGGACGGTGTGACGGTGGCCAAGGAAATCGAGCTTGCTGACAAGTTCGAGAACATGGGCGCGCAGATGGTGCGCGAAGTGGCTTCGAAGACCAACGACCTCGCCGGTGACGGCACCACCACCGCCACGGTGCTGGCCGCATCGATCCTGCGCGAAGGCGCCAAGCTGGTTGCCGCGGGCATGAACCCGATGGACCTCAAGCGTGGCATCGACCAGGCTGTCGCCGCCGTGGTCAAGGACATCAAGGCGAAGGCCAAGAAGGTCAAGTCGTCGGCCGAGATCGCGCAGGTCGGCACCATCGCCGCCAATGGCGATGCCAGCGTCGGCGCCATGATCGCCAAGGCGATGGACAAGGTCGGCAATGACGGCGTCATCACCGTCGAGGAGGCCAAGACCGCCGACACCGAACTCGACGTCGTCGAAGGCATGCAGTTCGACCGCGGCTATCTCTCACCCTATTTCGTCACCAATGCCGACAAGATGCGCGTCGAACTGGAAGAGCCTTACGTGCTCATCCACGAGAAGAAGCTCGGCAATCTGCAGGCGATGCTGCCGATCCTCGAAGCAGTGGTGCAGAGCGGCAGGCCGTTGCTGATCATCTCGGAAGACGTCGAAGGCGAAGCACTGGCGACGCTGGTCGTCAACAAGCTGCGCGGCGGCCTCAAGGTCGCGGCCGTCAAGGCGCCGGGCTTCGGCGATCGCCGCAAGGCGATGCTGGAAGACATCGCCGTGCTGACATCGGGCCAGATGATTTCCGAGGATCTCGGCATCAAGCTCGAAAACGTCACCATCGAGATGCTTGGCCGCGCCAAGCGCGTACTGATCGAGAAGGACACCACCACGATCATCGACGGCGCCGGCACCAAGGCGACCATCCAGGCGCGCATCGCGCAGATCAAGGGCCAGATCGAGGAGACCACGTCCGACTACGACAAGGAGAAGCTGCAGGAGCGGCTGGCCAAGCTCGCCGGCGGCGTCGCCGTGATCCGCGTCGGCGGCGTCACCGAGTCTGAAGTGAAGGAAAAGAAGGACCGCATCGACGACGCGCTGAATGCGACGCGCGCGGCGGTGGAAGAAGGCATCGTGCCCGGCGGTGGCGTGGCGCTTCTGCGCGCAAGATCGGCTCTGGCCGGCCTGACCGGCGCCAATGACGATGTGACCGCCGGCATTTCGATCGTGCTCAGGGCGCTGGAAGCGCCGATCCGCCAGATCGCCGAGAATTCCGGCGTCGAAGGCTCGATCGTCGTCGGCAAGCTGTCCGACAGCAAGGACCAGAATCAGGGCTTTGACGCCCAGAACGAGGTCTATGTCGACATGATCAAGGCCGGCATCGTCGACCCGGCGAAAGTGGTGCGCACCGCGTTGCAGGACGCCGGCTCGATCGCCGCCCTTCTGATCACCGCCGAAGCGATGATCACCGACGTTCCGGCCAAGGATGCGGCGCCTGCGGGCGGCGGTGGCGGCATGGGCGGCTACTGACCATCGCCCGAAAATTGCCCGCTGGGAATCTGGGCGGGCATAAATCAAAACAGGCTGCCGGGGACATTTCCCCGGCGAGCCAGGAATTTCCGTCAGTCAGTCAAGACCAGTCATCAACGACAGGGAGATCGACAGATGATCACATTCGCCCCGAAGCCAAACGCTGTATCCGCGACCAAGCCGGCGGAGGAGAGCCGCTTCGATCGCATCCGCCGGATTGCCGCCGACAAGCACAGGCAGGCCGATGCCGGGCCGATTCGCCGCGAGCCGTCGAAGACCGGCGACAAGCGGCCGACGTGACGGCTGCCAACCTCACGACACCGGCAACGCTCCGCCCTCTTCGGTGCGGCGGGCAATGTACTCGTCGAGCACATCGGATGTGGCAACGGCCGACGCCGGCGGCTGGAAGTCGGCCAGCGTCCGCTTCCAGATGCCGGTGGCGCGCTCGGTGGCCGACTTCGAACCGGACTGCGTCCAGCTGCCGAAATTCGACCAATCGGCGACCAGCGGCTCGTAGAAGGCGGTGCGGTAGCGCGTCATGGTGTGGCCGGCGGAGAAGAAATGCCCGCCCGGCTGGACTTCAGCGATCGCCTCGAAGCCGATCGAATCCTCGTCGCCGGGGGTCGTAGCGCAGAGTTCGGCAACCGTCTGCAATGCCTCGATATCGGTGATCAGCTTCTCGTAGGAGACGCTGAGGCCACCCTCCAGCCAGCCCGCGGCATGGATGCAGACGGTGGCGCCGGCAAGCACCGAGCCCCACAGCGCGAACTGCGTCTCGTGCGCCGCCTGCACATCGGAAATGTTGGCCGCACTGCCGCCGCCGGACCGCCAAGGCAGGCCGGTGAAGCGCGCCAGCTGGCCGGCGCCCAGCGTCGCCTTGACGTGCTCGGGCGTGCCGAAGGCCGGTGCGCCGGACTTCATGTCGACATTGGAGGAGAAGGATCCGTAGACCACCGGTGCGCCCGGCCGCACCATCTGCGCCAGCGCGAGACCAGCCAGCGCCTCGGCATGCTGCAGCGTCAATGCGCCGGCGACGGTGATCGGCGCCATGGCGCCGGCCAGGCAGAAGGGCGTGATGACAGAGACCTGGCCGGCCCTGGCGAAGTCGATGATGCCTTGCGCCATCGGGATATCGAGCTGGCGCGGCGAATTGGTGTTGATCACGGTGTAGCAATGGACGCCGGCCAGGAACTCGTCCTGCGAGAGCCCGCGCGCCAGCCTGATCATCTCGAACCCATCCTCGACCTGCGGCGTGCCGCGGGCGAAGACGAAGGGGAACTTGTCCGACAGGGTCAGCTGCGCACGGTTGACGGCATAGTGGCGCAAATGGTTGTCGACATCCTGCGGCTCGATCCAGGGGCCGAGCATATGCAGCACGTCGAAATTCTGAACAAGCTTGGTCAGTTCTTCGAAAGCGGCGAGCGTGCCCGGACGCCGTCCGCGTTCGAGATCGGTGACGTTGGGCGCCCCGGCTCCGGCCAGGAACGTCATCGAGCCGAGCTCCAGCATGAGATCGCGGCTACGGTTGCCCGCCAGCGCCCGGATGGATTTCGGCGCCGAGGCCAGTGCCGCAGTGACAATATCGCGGCCGATGCGCACCATCTGGCTGTCCTCGTCGACCAGCGCACCGGCTTTGGCGTAGATCGCCCGTGCCTCCGGCAGCAGCACCTTGATGCCGAGCTCTTCCAGCACGCGCAACGCCGTGTCGTGGATGGCCGCGACCTGGTCGTCCGAAAACACCGGCTGCGGCAGGAACGGGTTCTTGAGCGAGCGATAGTTCGGGTGGCGGCTTGACCCGCTGCCGGCCTCACCGGTGTGCCCGCGCCGGCGCTCGCGCCTGGTCTCCCTTATAATGTCATCGACCATGGCCAAAACTCCTCATTGCCGCATCGCCTGCCCTCGGGGTCGTATGGCGAGGCCGGAATAATTCGCGCCGGCCGCTCGACGCCGACAATGTGCACCCAAAGCGCGGTCCCCTCCCCGGCGAATTCGTCGCCCAGCAACGTCAGCGCGACGCTTTTGCCTATTGTGTAGCCATAGCCGGCTGAGGCGACGAAGCCGACGCGCCGGCCCTTGTGCCAGACTGGCTCGAAGCCACTGGCGTCGGCATCGACGGCGTCGACCTCCAGCGTCACGATCCGGGCGGCGCTCAACAAACCGTGCGGTGTGGCCTGGCTGCCCTTGTGAGCCGGGCTGAAATGGAAGAATAGTCTTCGCCGGGTATGCCCGCCCTGAAATTGCCCGCTTGCGGTTCTCAGGTGGGTGGGGTGAGTTTCGGGAATGGCCAGTCCTTTAGAACGACGTCCAAGACGAAGAGGTCCGATCGCCGCCGCACTGCTGGCGGTGGACGCGTGGATCGATTCCTCGCTCTACGAAATCGGCTTCAAGGCCGGCCAGTTCTGGGAATCGGCGACCATTTTTTCGCGGCGCTTCCGAGTCACCGGCTGGCGACGCGGCATCATCGAGGTGCTGAGCGAAGGTTTTACGATGGGCGCCGGCGGCGTCGTCGTGCTGCTCGCACTCGCGATGCCGGCCTTCCAGATCACCACCGGCGACTGGCGCAGTCAGGGCGATTTCGCCGTCACCTTCCTCGACCGCTACGGCAACGAGATTGGCCAGCGCGGCATCATCCAGCGCGATTCCGTGCCTGTCGACGAGATGCCGGACCATGTCATCAAAGCAGTGCTGGCGACCGAGGACCGGCGCTTCTTCGAGCACTACGGCATCGACGTGCTCGGCCTGTCGCGCGCCATCTTCGAGAATGTGCGGGCCAATTCCGTCGTCCAGGGCGGCTCCAGCATCACCCAGCAGCTGGCCAAGAACCTGTTCCTGTCGAATGAGCGGACCTTCCAACGCAAGATCAAGGAAGCCTTCCTGTCGCTGTGGCTGGAGGCCAATCTGTCGAAGAAGGAGATCCTGCAGCTTTATCTCGACCGCGCCTATATGGGCGGCGGCACGTTCGGCATCGAGGCGGCGGCGGATTTCTATTTCGGCAAGAGCGTCAAGGATCTGAACCTCGCCGAGGCGGCGATGCTGGCCGGCCTGTTCAAGGCGCCGACCAAATACGCCCCGCACATCAACCTGCCCGCTGCCCGCGCTCGCGCCAATGTGGTGCTGTCGAACCTCGTCGATTCCGGTTTCATGACCGAAGGCCAGGTGCTGCAGGCAAGGCTGCATCCAGCCGAGATCGTCGACCGCGGCGAGCAGAAGAGCCCGGATTATTACCTCGACTGGGCCTTCGATGAGGTCAAGAAAATCGCCAAGCCCGGCCAGCATTCGCTGGTCGCCCACACCACTTTCGACGCCAACATCCAGAAAGCGGCGGAGGAATCCGTCGAATTCCATCTCCGCCAGTTCGGCAAGGAATACAACGTCACCGAGGGCGCCGTTGTAGTGATCGAGACCAATGGCGCGGTACGCGCCATTGTCGGCGGCCGCGACTATGGCGCAAGCCAGTTCAACCGCGCCACCAAGGCGCTGCGCCAGACCGGCTCCTCGTTCAAACCTTACGTCTACGCCACCGCCATGGAGCACGGGTTCACCCCGGACTCCGTCGTCTCAGGCGGGCCGATCAGCTGGGGCGGCTGGTCACCGCACAATTACAATGGCGGCTCGGCCGGCAATGTGACGCTGATCACGGCGATCGCCAAATCGATCAACACCGTGCCGGTACGGCTGGCCAAGGACTATCTCGGCATCGGCCCGATCAAGGCGATGGCCGAATCATTCGGCGTGGAATCGCCGCTGGAGTCGCACAAGACCATGGTGCTCGGCACATCGGGCATGACGGTCATGGACCAGGCGACGGGCTACAGCGTGTTCGCGCAGAACGGCTTCGCCGGCTCGCGGCACGGCATCACCCAGCTCGTCACCCGCACCGGCGATGTCGTCTACGACTTTGCCAAGGATGCGCCGGCGCCGCATCGGGTTCTGTCGGAACAGGCTTTGAAATACATGAACACCATGCTGGCTGCGGTGCCGGCGATCGGCACCGCGCGGCGCGCGCAGCTGCCCAACATCGTCGTCGCTGGCAAGACGGGGACGACGCAATCCTACCGCGACGCCTGGTTCGTCGGCTTCACCGGCAATTACACGGCTGCCGTCTGGCTCGGCAATGACGACTTCACCCCGACCCGCAACATGACCGGCGGCACGCTGCCGGCGATGGTGTGGCAGCGGCTGATGGTCTACGCGCACCAGAATATCGACCTGAAGCCGATCCCCGGCCTAGACAAGCCCTTCGTCGACGAAGAGATCGCGGCCAAAGCCGAGGAAGCGGAGAAGAAAAACGCCGATCAGGCAGCCGCCGATGCCGCGGCCGAGCGCCCGGCGGTGTTGTCCAGCCGCACGACACAGACGCTGCGCGAGATGACCAAGGTGTTCCAGACAGCGCCCGTGCTCGGCTCGCCGCAGACACCGGAGACCCTGTCGGCGCTTTGATTCCACAGCGCTGCTTGCTCTGTGGCCTGCCCCGCTATATCCCCGAACGATAATTCTCTCGTCCCGGTTCTTCATGCTCAAGACCGCCTTTTTCACGCTGCTTTCGCTTGCCATAGCCATCGGCCTCGGCGGCGGCAGCGTCTGGTATGCGCTGCAGGCGCAGAGCGGCGTCGGCGCGATCAGCATCGGCCAATGGACCGCCTTCCCCGAGATCGGCACGCAAGATGCCGACCCCTATTCGAAGGCGCGCGTGGCGCGCGAGGGCGTGCTGGCGCTCGGCAAGGCGGAAGGCTTGTCCTTCATCGCCGAACGCGATGCGGCCGGCGATGAGCTTCAGCGGCAATGCGACTACAGGATCGAAGGCAGTTTCCCGACCGCCCGGTTCTGGACGCTCTATGCCGCGGATCAATCGCTCGGCGTGGTCGACACCGGCAAGCCGAGGCTGGCGGCGCTGCAATCCTACCAGGTGCTGCGTCAACCCGACAATTCGGTGATCATCGCCGTCGGCAACCGTCCGGCCCCCGGCAACTGGCTTCTGACCGAAGGTTTTGGCCGGATGTATTTCGTGCTCACCTTCTACGACACGCCGATTGCCTCAAGCACCGGCCTTTCCGACGTGTCGCTGCCCCGGATCGTCAAGGCTGGCTGCAATGCGTAGGTTGCTGCACGCCATCCTGCTCGGCCTGCTCGGCGCCGGCATCGTCCACATCGTGGTGCTTTTGCTGGTGCCGGAATTTACCGAGCGCGATGCCTGGTCACGGCTGGCGATGGCCTCCGACCTCTACAAGATGACCAGGCTGGATGCCGAGGCGGGCGGCGCGCCGGTGGTGAAGTCGGTGGATCCGCTGTTTTACGCCGCCGCCTGCCGCTTCGACCTTGCCGAAGGCGTGGTGCGGATCAAGGCGCCGGGCAGCGTGCCGTTCTGGTCGGTGTCGGTCTATGACCGCAACGGCCACAATTTCTATTCATTCAACGACCGCACGGCGACCGGCAACAAGCTGGACACCGTGGTGCTGACGCCGGCACAGATGATCGACGTGCGCAGGGAGCTTCCCGAAGACCTGCAAGGGGCGATCTTCGTCGAGGCGCCGATCGAGGAAGGCATCTTCGTCATCCGCGCCTTCGTGCCTGACGACAGCTGGAAGCCGGTTGTGTCGCAGTTCCTGGACCAGAGCTCCTGCGAACTGCAGGACTACTGACCTCACCCCGACGACCAGCAAATTCAGTGGTGCGGAACAGGCGTCCGTGGTGTGCCCGGCTGGTCCGCCGGTCGCGCCTGGCCCGCCAATGGCGGATGCTCGTAGCGGACGCCGGGAAAAATGATCACCGCCGCCGGCGTACCGGTGTCCTGAACTGCTCGATTGACTGGTGCCGATCGCGGCACGAAAGACAGTACCATGCCCATGGTTCGCGTATTCCTCTCGGTTGCCCCGGAGCACAACGCAACGCCTCCAAATGTGATTAAGGCCGGCAGAGGGTTAACGGAGCGCTAACGGATCGCGGCTAATTTGATGTTTGTTCCAGGCCTCACGCGAAACCGACACAGTTGCGGTTGAGCAGGTCCGGGTTGTGTCGAGTGTCGGGCGTATCTTCCGTGTCAGCTTCGGATTTCAGGCAAATCGCCATACGGACGGAATCGGGAAAAGCCGAAAGGCTGTTTCGCGCCGCCGTGTCGGCGTTCTGCTCGCTGACCCGCCCGTCGCGCCGCGAGATCGCCCAGCTCGAGGATCTGACGCTGCCGCTGTTCGACAGCGTGCCGGTCGAATCGCGCCGCTATGTCGCCGCCGCCCTGTCCGAATGCGAATATGCGCCGGCCGCCCTGGTGCGGCGGCTTTGCGAGGAGCCGGTCGATGTCTGCGCCCCCTTGCTGGTCCGTTCGCGGGCGCTGGGCGACATCGACCTGATCGCGTTGATCGGCCGCCACGGCCTGCCGCATGCGCGCGCCATTGCCCGCCGCAAGGATTTGAACCCGACCATCGCGCAGTTGATCAAGGCGCTGGAAAAGCCGACCTTGGTGCGCGTGCGGCAGCCCGAGCCGATCGCCGACGTGGCGGGCAACGGTGCCGAAGCCACTGCCGCCGCTCCCAGCGCACCAAAACTGCCCGGCAGCGCCGCCGAAACCGCCAGGCGCCGCCTGCGCTCGATGATGCTCGCCGAGGGCGAGGCGACATCGGTCAATCCCTTCGCCGGCTCAGCAACTTACAGCAAGCTGCGCGAGACGGCGCTGACCGGCAACGCCGCCTTCTTTCAGACCGCGCTTGCCGACGCGCTCGACATCGACTTCTCGACGGCGCGGTCGCTGACCGAGCATTCGAGCTATGTCTCGCTGCTCGCCGCGCTGCGGGCGCTCGACCTCAGTGAGGACAGGGCATTCCTGATCGTGGTCGCGGTTTACCCCCGGGAGTTTCCGCACCCGCAGGCGATCCGCATCTTCCTCGACCGCTACCGGCTGCTGCACCACGAGGCGGCGCTCGACAAGGTGCGCGGCTGGAAGGCCGAAACATTGTCGCGAGCGGTGCGCGGCAACACCCCTGTCGCCGCGAATGGCGACCAAGCGCCGGACGTCGACAAAGCCAGCCTAGGGGCCAGCCTCAAGGCGTCTTGACGGAGAGAAGCTCCTCGGCGGAAACCGTTCCGGCCTCGATCTCGACCACCCAGATGTCGGGATCGAATTTTTTCTCCCGCTCAAGCCTGGCGTCAAGCGCGGCGGCATCGTCGCCGGCGCCGAGCAGCGTGAAAAAGCGATCATCCGGTTTGTCCGAATCGTAGCTCGTCTGCGGCGCCGGGCCGAACAGGGAGACGTCGCCCAGCCTGCCGCGGGAGAGCACGAAGACAGCGCCGGCCTCGGTCGCGCCGCGCTTGACGACGGCCGCAAAGCCGCCGGCGCCGAAAACACGGCGCAGCAGGGCCGACACCCAAAACTCGGTGGTTACGCGCATGACGAAGCTCCGGAGGACATGCGCGGCGTCTTAGCCGGATTTTCGGCTATCCGCGAGCGGTCGTCTTGACCACCACTCAATTGGTCAGGCCGATCTCGCGCATCTTGACGTAGACGACCTCGTCGGGCTCGCCCGTTTCCGGCAGGCCGAACAGCGACTGGAATTCCTTGATCGCCGCCTTGGTGCGGGCGCCGACGACGCCGTCGAGTTGCATGTCGTCATTGCCGAATGCCTTCAGGCCGGCCTGGATCTTGACGATGCGGGCATCGGGCGCTTGGGCGGATACCGGCGCGGAAACCGGGATGGGCGCAGGCGCGGCCTCGGGCGCGGCAACTCGAGCGGCGGCCATATCCACGGGCCTCGGCACAGGATGCGGGATGCCAGCTGTTGTCTGCTTGGCGCCGAGCTGGTCGAGCAGGACGGCGTCGATCTCACCGGAGGCCGGCAGGCCAACTTTCTGCTGGTATGCCTGGATCGCCTTTTGGGTATTCGGCCCGGAAATGCCGTCGACCGTTCCCGTGTAGAAATCGAGATCCTTCAGGATGCCCTGGACCTGCTCGACGGTCGGATCGCTTTTGACCGGAGCCGGGCCGGGCCGCAGGATGTTGATGGTGGTTTCGGGTTCGTCCGCGCCGGGGTGCGGAAAACCCTCGATGCTGCGGGTGGCGAAGAAGGCGCCGGCATGCGGAAACGGCTGGTACCACAGCGCGTTGGCGGAAACGTAGAACAGCGTCACCAGGAAGGCGGTCGAGCCGCCGACCAGGACCGGATTGCGCGAGATCGCGCCGCCCAGCGCAATCGCGCCGGCCTCGAACGCGCCGCTGCGGCGCTTGACCGCCTTAGGCTGTTTTGCGGAGCGAGCCATTCCTGTCCCCTTTCGCGTCGCCTTTCGTCCTGGTCGCGGGCATCGGCAGCACGCCGTTCCTCTCGGTCGCGCTCCTCTTCGGCCCGTTCACCGGCAGGCTGATCGTGACCGTCGTCCCCTCGCCCGGCATGCTTTCGATCGACATCGTGCCGTCGTGCAGCGCCACCAGGCCCTTGACCAGCGACAGGCCGAGCCCGGTGCCCTCGAAGCGGCGCGTATAGTCGTTCTGGATCTGCATGAACGGCTTGCCGAGATTGACAAAATCTTCCTCGGCGATGCCGATGCCGGTGTCCCTGACCCAGAAATGCAGCCGCGAGCCGATCCGCTTGGCGCCGACGATGATATCGCCGCCATCGGGCGTGAACTTGACCGCATTGGAGACGAGGTTGATCAGGATCTGCTGCACGGCACGACGGTCGGCATTGATCTCCCCGGCGTCCGGCGCAATCTGCGCCTGGAGATCGATGTTCTTGGCATTCGCCTGCAGCTGCATCATCGACTGGCACATCTCGACCGCTTCGATGAATCGGAACGGTTCGGGCTCGGTCGCGTAGGCGCCGGCCTCGATCCTCGAGACATCAAGGATGGAGGTGACGACGGCAAGCAGATGCTGGCCCGACTCCTTCACCAGGCTGACATACTCCTTCTGGCGCGGGTCCTTGAAGCCGCCGAACATCTCATGCAGCAGCATGTCGGAAAAACCGATGATGGCGTTGAGCGGCGTCCGAAGCTCATGGCTGACGACCGCCAGGAAGCGGCCCTTTGCCACCTCGGCCGACGCTGCGGCCTCATTGGCGGCAGCAAGCTCGTCGCGCAATTCGGCAGTCTCGTCGTTCTCGCGCAGCAGCAGAGTGAAGGTCTCCTGCTGCTCTTCGGCACGCATCAGTTCGAGCTGAAATGGCCGGTAATTGTCGGCCGTCGAGGCGCTGCCGTCCTGCGGCAGCCTTACCCGAAGATCGAGCCGGCGCGCCAGGGCGCCATCGCGCATGTCGGCAAGCGCGCTGAGATAAGCGACGCGATCGGACAGGTGGATGCGGTCGAACAGCCCGGCGCCGAAAAGCAGTTCCGGCGGCAGCTTCAGGATGGTGCGCGCCTTGGCCGAGGCATCCAGGACCTCGCCATGCCGGGCGACATGCAGGACAACGGCGTCGATCATGTCTTCAAGGCGGTCGTTTGGAAGCAGCGCGGGCTGCGCGCGTGCGGCATCGCCTAGGGCTGCGAGCCGAGGAACCAGCGTCAGGCCCCAGGCGAGCGGCAGCAGCCAGTGCCACGCCGCGACTTGCGCCCCGCCGAGCGGGACGACAGAGGCGACAAAGGGCTGCAGCAGCATTGCGGCCAAGGCCGAGAGGCCGCCCCAAAGTGCCGCGCGCTTTGAACCGCCGATCCACCAGGCCTCGAATGGCAGTGCCAGGGCCAGCAGCGCAACCGGCGACGCCAGGCCGCCTGCTGCCGCGACGGCGCCGGCAAGCGCAAGACCGCCGGCGGCAAGGGCAACCTGGGCTGCCAGCGTCATCTTGCCTGACGCCGCCACCAGCAAGGCGGCGAACCAGCAAAGACCGAAGGCGGCGAAAATGGCTGCGACGGTGACGGCGGCGCCCATGCCCGAGGTGACCAGTGTCACCGCCGCACCGGCGGCGAAGAACGGAGCGGCAAGCATGATGCCGATGAACCGGCGCTGGCGCAGGCGATCGCCCTGGCCGATGATGGCCGGATGGACCATGCGTTCGCAACCGGCCGCCAGCGCGCCAGGCAGTTCAATGTATCTGGCAGTTGTCAAACTCAACGCACTCGCACCCGGTCGTGACTGCCCTGCTTTGCAGGTCGCTTTTGCTTGTTTGAAACTCGCATCCAGCGTTTAAGGAATGAATAAGGCTGACCGGAACAACGAGCGCGCTGCGGCAAAAATTGGAGCGCCGGCACCGGAATGCACCGCCATTTGTGGCCATAGTAAACGGAGCGTTATGTGCAAAGGGCGTGCTCGTGGCTGCGAAACCCTGAGCCGGCATGCCTGCTCTTCTGAAGATATCCATGCGCAACAATCGCTTAGATGGTTACTGCAAGGTTAAGAAAATTGCCGGCATTTGAGGCTAATGCACTGCAAAACGCCTCGCTTCGAATTTGCCTAAAATTTGAGGAAAATTTTCGCTGAGCAAGAAAGCCGTCCTTTGCGCCTCATGTGCCATTGTCGCTGATATAAAGAGGTCATTGCGCATGGACGCATGATCCGGTCATTGGACGAGAGGGCAGATCGATGGGCTTTTTGATAAGAATGGCGTTCTGGTTTTCGCTGGTGTTGCTGGCGCTGCCGCTGACCGTCGGCCCCGACGAGGATGGCCGCGAGAGCGTCGGGCCGTTCCAAGCGCTTTTTGCGGCGCGCGAAGCGGTCGGCGACATCGCGGCGATTTGCGAGCGCAAACCGGACGTCTGCGAAACCGGCAAGTCGGCGATGCATACGATCAGCGCCCGGGCCAAGGAAACCGCCAAGATCGCCGCCGCCATGCTGGACGACAAGAGCGCCGAGACCTCGCCCGATACATCGCTGGCCACCGGCAGCGTCGCCAAGGACATCGTGCTGCCGGCGACAGTCAACATACCTGCCAAGCTGGTGGCGAAGAACTAAACACCGTTTCAGCTGTATCTACAGCGACACCGCAGGCCGGTCGGACCTCTCGATGCCTGCGGTGCTTTTCTTCTTTTTCCGTGACGCCGCAGCCGCGGATGACTATATCCCGAGCAATGGCCACGACGATCCAGACGATCCGCGACGACTTCTCCCTGCTCGACGAGTGGGAAGACCGCTATCGCTATGTCATCGAGCTCGGCGAAGCGCTGCCGCCATTTCCCGACGCCGAACGCAACGCCGCCAACAAGGTGCCGGGCTGCGTCAGCCAGGTCTGGCTGACCACGAGCCGAGCGCCGGGCGCCGATCCGGTCATCACCTTCACAGGCGATTCAGACGCTCATATCGTACGCGGTCTGGTCGCCATCATGCTGGCGCTGTTTTCGGGACGGACTGCCAGCCAGATTCTTGAAACGGACGCCGAGGCGACGCTGAGGTCGCTTGGCCTCGACGAACATCTGTCGCCGCAGCGGGCCAATGGCCTGCGCTCGATGGTCAAGCGCATCAAGCGCGACGCCGAGATGGCTCTCAAGCAGACTGCTTGATTGCTCTATCTTCTCTTCTTTCGACGCAATTCCAAGGGAAAGCGCTCGGCAGTTTTCCTGGAATTGTTCTAGAAACAAAAACGGCGCCGTAAGGGGCGCCGTTGATCTTGTCCATTGGAGCCGGTGTTACCGCCCCTTGCGCTTGCGGCCGAGGCCCATCTTCTTGGCCAGCTGCGAACGGGCAGCGGCATAGTTGGGGGCAACCATCGGATAGCTGGCGTCGAGATTCCACTTCTCGCGGTATTCATCGGGCGTCAGACCGTAATGGGTCATCAGGTGGCGCTTCAGCGACTTGAACTTCTTGCCATCTTCAAGGCAGACGATGTAATCGTCATGAACAGAGCGCTTCGGGTTTACCGCAGGCTTCTGCTTGTCGGCCGGAGGCTGTTCGCTTGCTCCGCCCACGCGCCCGAGAGCGGCATGGACATCAGCGATAAGGTTCGGCAATTCGCCGACCGGCACGGGATTGTTGCTGACATAGGCTGCCACCACATCGGCGGTCAGCTCGATCAGCGCATCGCTATTTCTGGAAGGTGTTTCGACGATATCCATGGTTTAGGCCCCAACGAAGGATGTTTCTGTTTGCGCCCTTTTTGGAAGATCGGGCATGGCGCGAATTTCACGCGGGAAGAGCTTCATGGATTCGCGTCCGGGCATCTTAATGAGCCCACAGACAAAGTAAGTCAATTCGCATCTTGTGCTATATTCAACGATATTCATCGAATAGTCGCTCTTCAGCTTCAATCTTTCGTGCACTCTGTAACTTCGCGATATTTTCTGGTCGGACCAGGACTAGCATGACGTAAGGTCACGCCATCGCTAAATCAGCAAGGACTCATAAAGTGGGCAGCGATGCTTGGTCTATGCTTCAAGATTTGGGCAGCTGATTGTCGGATTCGTACCAAACCGCAAGTTGCAAAGCGTTGGCGAAACCCGCCGAAGAAGATCTTCGGTCTGACCGGATTCAATACGGCGTGAGGTATTTTCCATAGACCCAGCCACTAACAAAACCACCATTTTGCGCCGGGTCGTGCCAAACTTGACACCATTGATAGCGAATTGCCTGTTTCTGTTTCCAGTGCGGCTGGCCGGCGATCTCCAGAAGATTCAAGCCGCCGGTGCACTTGCCGGTCATCTGCAGGATCGTCCCGTTGGGATAGGCGGCCTGCTTCTGCGAGGTGCCGGACGGATATTTGCGAACGTTGAGCGTGTCGCCGAACGGCACGCCAGCCACTTGCCAAGCGGCGAACGCGGTTGCATGAGACTGGCCGGTGAAAGCCAGAACGGTCGAAGCGACGACGGCGAGAGCCGCAGCGGTGTTGATATGGAAATTCATCATCCTCTCCTTTTGGCTCATCTCCCGAGCCCGCCGCAACCAATACATCCCGGCCCTTGAACCCGCGCTGATCGGCGTGTTCATTTGCCATTCAAGTAATTTCTTCAGTGAGACGCAATGACCAAGACCTCAGCTTTTCCGACCGCCAGCCCGCCGAGCCCCGAGAAACACCCCGTCTTCGACACGCATCACGGCATTACCCGCACAGATGACTATGCCTGGCTGAGGGCCGAGAACTGGCAGGCGATGTTCAGGGACCCTTCCCTGCTTGAGGGCCGCATCCGCGCCCATCTCGAAGCCGAAAACGCCTATCAAGCAGTGCTTATGGCCGATACGCTAGAGCTTCGGAAGCAGCTGTTCGGCGAGATGAAGGGGCGCATCAAGGAAGATGATTCGACGGTGCCGATGAAGGATGGCCCCTATGCTTACGGCTCATCCTTCAAGCTTGGCGGCGAACAGCCCCGCTATTTCCGCATGCCGCGCGATGGCGGCGATGAGCAGATCCTGCTCGATGGCGACGCGGAAGCCGAGGGCAAGCCCTATTTCCGCCTCGGCGGCGTCGACCATTCGGCCGATCACCGCAAGCTGTTGTGGGCGTTCGACGACAAGGGCTCTGAATTCTTCACACTTCGCGTGCGCGATCTCACCAGCGGCAAGGAACTGAGCGACCAGATCGAGGCCACCAGTGGTGGCGGCGTCTGGAATGCCGCCGATGACGGCTTCTTCTACACAAGGCTCGACGACAATCATCGCCCGTCCAAGGTGCTGTTCCACGCGCTCGGCGGCAGCCCCCTTAATGACCGGCTGATTTATGAGGAAACCGATCCCGGCTTCTTCATGGATGTCGGCGGCACGCGCTCCAACGAATGGATCATGATCGGGATCAACGATCACGAAACCTCGGAATATCACCTGATGCGCGCCGATGAGCCTTTCGCCGAGCCAAAGCTGGTGGCAAAGCGCGAGACTGGCCTGCAATATGATCTGGAAGAAGGCGGCGCCATCTTCTTTATCCTCACCAATGCCGACGGCGCCAAGGACTTCAAGATCATGACGGCGCCGGCTAATGACCCGGTTCGCGCCAATTGGGAAGAGCTGGTGGCGCACGAGCCAGGCCGGCTGATCCTGTCGGTGGTCGGCTTCAGGGATCATATGGTCAGGCTCGAGCGCAAGGAAGGGCTGCCGCGCATCGTCGTGCGCGATCGCCGCAGCGGCGAGGAGCATCTGATCTCGTTCGACGAAGAGGCGTTCTCGCTCGGCCTGTCGGGGTCCTATGAATACGACACCGAGATCATGCGCTTCACCTATTCGTCGATGACGACCCCGGCGCAGGTCTTCGACTACAATATGCGCAGCCGCGAACGTGTGCTGCTGAAGACCCAGGAATTGCCGTCCGGTCACAATCCGGATCATTATGTCACGCGCCGGCTGATGGCGCCGGCCGCCGATGGCGAACTGGTGCCGGTCTCGCTGCTGCACCACCGCGACACGCCGCTCGATGGCTCCGCACCGTGCCTGCTTTACGGCTACGGCTCTTACGGCATTGCCATTCCGGCGGCGTTCAACACCAACTGGTTCTCGCTGGTCGACCGTGGCTTTGTCTTTGCCATCGCCCATGTCCGCGGCGGCAAGGACAAGGGCTATGGCTGGTATGACGACGGCAAGCGGGCGCACAAGATGAACACGTTCACCGATTTCATCGCCGTCGCGCAGCATCTCGTCGCCGAGCGTTACACCCAACACGACCGCATCGTCGCGCAAGGCGGCTCGGCCGGCGGCATGCTGATGGGTGCGATCGCCAACATGGCGCCGCAAAATTTCGGCGCCATCGTTGCCGAGGTCCCCTTTGTCGACGTGCTGACCACGATGCTCGACGCAAGCTTGCCGCTGACGCCGCCGGAGTGGCCGGAATGGGGCAACCCGATCGCGTCGGCGGAAGATTACCAAACGATCGCCGCCTACTCACCCTATGACAATGTCGCCGATCACGACTACCCGCCGATCCTGGCGCTGGCCGGCCTCACCGATCCGCGCGTCACCTATTGGGAGCCGGCCAAATGGGTGGCGCGGCTGCGCGAGCGCAAGAGCGGCGACAATCCGGTGCTGTTCAAGATCAACATGGATTCCGGCCATGCCGGCGCCTCCGGCCGCTTTTCAAGGCTGGAGGAGATCGCCTATACCTACTCCTTCGCGCTCAAGGTTACGGCCAAGCCCGAACCCGAGGTTACGGGCAAGGCTGAGAATGCAACGGAGGCGTCGCAATGATCGATCTATCCACCTTGACGGCTTACATAGCGGTTGTGCTTGGCTTTGTGTTTATTCCAGGCCCAGCCACGCTTTTGACGGTCGCGCGAGCGACGAGTTCCGGAACCAGGGTTGGCGTCGCTACGGGCGCGGGCGTCGCGGCTGGCGATGTGTTCCATACCATCATGGCGATGGTCGGCATTTCGGCGATCATCGCCACTTCGGCAACGCTGTTCAGCGTCGTAAAATACATCGGCGCGGCGTATCTCGTTTACCTCGGCATCCGCGCAATCATCGAGAGAATACCGGCCGACCCTACTGCCGGCGCACTCGCGATCTCCGCCAGCAAGGCGTTTCGTCAAGCTGTCCTGACCGAAGTGCTTAATCCAAAGACGGCGCTTTTCTTCCTCGCCTTCCTGCCCCAGTTCGTGCGGCCTGAAAACGGATCGGTGATGCTCCAGCTGATGACGCTGGGCATAATCTTTGTTCTGCTCGGCCTTTTCAGCACAGTCGTCTTTGCCGTGAGTGCGGGCCGGCTCGGCACGTTCCTGCGCCGCAATCCGTCGGTGGTGAAATGGCAAGGCAAGGTGGTTGGCGGCATCTACTGCGCGTTAGGCGTCCGTCTGGCCTTGCAGCAGCGCTGATGTCGATGCGAAAGGCGCGCCCGTCGAGGCGCGCCGATCGTCACTTTTTGAATTCCAGGCTGCTCATTTTCACTCGCATTTGCAATGGCTGCGCGCTACCCAATGCGCGCCACCTTCCAGACCATGACATACGCAAAGGGGCCACTATGTTGCTCGTCGACACCTATCTCGAGAAATCACCGATCCAGGGCATCGGGGTTTTCGCCAGGAACCACATTGCCAAGGGCACGCTCGTCTGGAAGCTCGACCCCAGATTCGACCGGATCATCGACGTCGAGACCTATGAAGGCGAGAGCGGCCCGGTGAAGAACTATCTCGACCGTTATTCCTATCCAGACCGCCGGGATCCGAACTACATCGTCTTCGAAGCCGACGACGCCCGCTACATGAACCATGACGACGAACCGAATTGCGACGTCTCCTCGCCCGAGGAAACCTATGCCTTGCGCGACATCGCACCCGGCGAGGAACTGACCTGCAATTACAGCCATTTCTTCGAGACGGGCTTCGACTTCCTCGGCGATCGCCACCTGTAGATCGCCACCTGTGGCCGGGATCACTTGGCCGGCTTGCTGCGCACCGGGTAGCCGTTGGGATGCGGCGGCACCGCCTTGAGATAGGCGGCTATTGCCGCGCGATCTTCCGGCGGCAGTTCGGCCATGTTGCGCTGCACGTCGACCATGGCGCCGCCGACCGAATCGAAATCAGGGGTAAAACCGGTTTCGAGATAGTTGGCGATGTCGGCTTCCGACCAGTCACCGAGCCCGCCTTCGCCCGATGTGATGTTCGGCACGATGCCGCTGCCTTCGGCGGCCGCCGCGCCAGCCAGCCACTGGCTCTTCCTGGTGCCGCCGGTGATGTCGCGCGGCGTGTGGCATTCGCCGCAATGGCCGGGCCCCTCGACCAGATAGCGGCCGGCGAGTACCAGATCAGGCGTGCCATCGGCAAAGGCAATCACCGGCTCTTTGCTGAGATGGAGCCGCTTCCACAGGCCGAGGCCGCGGCGGATGTTGAAGGGGAAAGTCAGGGAATTGTCGGGCGCCTTGCCGGCGACCGCCGGCAGCGTCTTCAGGAACGCATAGAGATCGGCAATATCAGCCGGCTTCATCCGGGCGTAGGACGCGTAGGGAAAGGCCGGATAGAAATGCTCGCCCGACGGCGACACGCCCTTCAGCATGGCGTTGGCAAGGTCCTCGACCGTCCAGGCGCCGATGCCGTCCTTGGGATCCTGTGAGATGTTGGGCGGCACGAAGGTGCCGAACGGCGTCTTGAGCTCGAGGCCGCCGACCAGTTGCAAACGGCCGTCGCCTTGCGAGCCCGGCTTGGCGTGACAGGAGGTGCAGCCGCCGGCATTGAAAATGCGCTTGCCCCTGGCGGCGTCGCCGGGGCCGAGCTGCGCCAGGGTGTCAGTGTCGAGCTTGACCGGCGCCGACAACAGCCAGCCGGCGCCGGCACCGACGACGCCCAGGACAAGGGCGGCGCCGACAAATTTTTTCCACAAGGGCATTGCCCGGGATCAGCTCTTCTTCACCCGATAGGTCTTGTGGCAGGTGCCGCAATCACTGCCGAGCGTATCGATCTGCGCCTTCAGCGCATCGACATCGGCGGGTGCGGCGGCGACTGCGGCCTTGACGTCGGCGAGGTACTTGTCTTCGGTCGATTTGAAGCCCGCCATGTCTTTCCAGATTTTGGGCGAGGCGGTGGTATCACCGCTGTCGCTGCCGGCCGGGAACAGCGTGTCGACATCGAACTTCTCGGCATTGACTTGCAGCGCCTGCAGCGCCGTCAGCACGGCGGCGGCATCGAAGTCTGCCTCGCCCTTGGCGATTTTTGACAGGCCGCCGACGATCTTGCCTCGTTCCTTCATCAGTCCCTGTCGGTCGAGGATCGGGTCGGCAAAAGCCGCCGAGGCGGCGAGGCTGAGCATAGAGATGGCGATAACAAGCTTTCTCATTCAATTGGCTCCAGGATGATGAGGGGTCGCGACCTAACGTTAACGGAGGGCGGGCCGGGATTATTCCCTGTCCGCCGGCCGGATTCTGCCGAATTTTGTGTGCCTGCTGCTTCAGCTGAGAAAGAAAAGCCCCGGAGTACCGGGGCTTCTCTGGGTCGATCAGGCTTTCGCGTCTTCGTACATTTCAAGGACATGGTCCCAGTTGATGAGGCTGTCGACGAAGGCCTCGAGATATTTCGGCCGCGCGTTGCGGTAGTCGATGTAATAGGAATGTTCCCAGACATCGACGCCGAGGATCGGCGATGCGCCATGGACGAGCGGGTTCTCGCCGTTCGGCGTCTTGGATATCGCCAGCTTGCCGTCCTTGACCGAGACCCAGGCCCAGCCCGAACCGAACTGCGTGGTGCCGGCGGCGATGAAGTCGGCCTTGAACTTGTCGTAGCCGCCGAGGTCGGCGTCGAAAGCCTTCTGCAGGGCGCCCGGAAGCTTGTTGCCGCCGCCGCCCTTCTTCATCCACTTCCAGAAATGGATGTGGTTGTAGTGCTGGGCTGCGTTGTTGAAGAGGCCGGCATTCTTGCCGAACGACTGCTTGACCACCTCTTCGACCGACAGATCGCCAAGGCCCGCTTCGGCGGCCAGCTTGTTGCCGTTGTCGACATAAGCCTTGTGGTGCTTGTCGTGGTGATACTCCAGCGTCTCCTTCGACATGTAAGGCTGCAAGGCCTCGTAGTCGTAGGGCAAGGCGGGCAATTCAAAAGCCATCGGTCATACTCCTCATGGAAAAATCCGGTGCGGATACCGGATTAAGATAGGGCTGCATTGATCTGGAACAACTCCGGAATGAAGCGCCAATTGCCTTTTAGCGGCTCAACCGGCGGAAGTCGAATGCGCCCATTCCCAATAAAGGTCGCGCGCTTTCTTGGCCACCGGCCCGGGCTGCAGATCGCGGTCCTCGATGCGGGTGATCGGCACGACCTTGGAATGATTTCCGGTCGAAAAGATCTCATCGGCTTCGAGAAAGTCGCGCACCGACAGCATCTTCTCCGTGGTCTTGAAGCCGTAATCGCCAAGCAGCGTCATGGTGCGCGAGCGGGTGATGCCGGACAGGAAGGTGCCGTTGGGCGCCGGCGTCAACACGTGGCTGTCCTTGACCAGGAAGATGTTCGAGGTTCCGGTCTCGGCGACATTGCCCAGCATGTCCAGCACCAGCGCATTGTCGAAGCCGCGTCCCTTCGCTTCGAGGATGGCGCGGCCATTGTTGGGATAGAGGCAGCCGGCCTTGGCATTGGTCGGCATGGTCTCGATGGTCGGCCGCCGGAACGGCGACACGGTGATCGAAAAGCCGGTCGGCGAGATCATCGGCGATTCGTAGAGGCAGAGGCAGAAACGGGTCGAGGCCGGATCGGCCGGCACGCCCATATAGCCGCCATGCTCGGCCCAGTACATCGGCCTGATGTAGACCGCTGTCTTGCCGTCGAACTTCTTCAGCCCGTCCCAGGTCAGTCCAACAATCTCATCGGCGCTCATCGACGGCGCGAGGCCGAGCGCGGTCGCCGATGCGTTCACCCTAGCGGCATGCAGCTCGAGATCGGGGGCGACGCCTTCGAACCAGCGGGCGCCGTCGAAGACGCTGGTGCCGAGCCACATGGCGTGGCTGCGCGGACCCAGAATGGCGACGTTGCCTTCGTACCAGTCGCCGTCGACGAAGGTCCATGTCGCCGATAGCGCCGCAGTCGCCAGTGTCATTGTTCGGTTCCGCTTCAAAGCTGCCTGTGCCAAGCATTGGAAGATGCTTTGACCGGCGCCGTCAACCGGCATGGAGCGGTTTTTGTTGAGGCCAGAGCGCCCCAAGAAAGCGATCAAGACTACAATCGATGCTTGCACCTTGCGCCGCCTGCCCTCAAAACTGTCGCCATGCATTACGCGGCTTACGTTTTCGACGCCTATGGCACGTTGTTCGACGTGCACGCCGCCGTGCGCCGTCACGACGGCGAGATCGGCCCTGACGGCCCGCTGCTTTCGGAAATCTGGCGCGCCAAGCAGCTGGAATATTCCTGGGTGCGCACGCTGATGGGCGGCTATGCCGATTTCTGGCAGCTCACCGAACAGGCGCTCGATTTCGCCCTGCGCAAGGTTCCCTCCGCCGACAAGGGACTGAAGGCCAAGCTGCTCGAAGCCTATTGGCGGCTCGACTGCTATCCGGAAGTGCCGGCCGTGCTGAAGGCACTGAAAGCATCCGGCGCCAAGCTCGCAATCCTGTCCAACGGCTCGCCCGAGATGCTGGAAGCGGCGGTCAAGTCGGCCGCCCTCGACCAGGTGCTGGACGATATCTTTTCGGTCGACGCCGTCAGGCGCTTCAAGACCGACCCGTCGACCTACGACATGGTGGCGACGGGCTGGCGACTCTATCCGGGCGCCGTCTCGTTCCAGTCGTCCAACCGCTGGGACATCGCCGGCGCCACCAAATTCGGCTTTCGCACCGTCTGGATCAACCGCGCCAACCAGCCCGAGGAATACCGGGATTTCCCGCCGGCGCTGATCCTGCCGTCGCTTGAAGGCCTGCTGACCGGCGGCTGATCACTCTGTTGCCTTCGAGCAACAGTGGCAGGGCGGTCACAGCTTCGCCTTTGTTTGTCCACCCTCAGGCCAGAATCGGAACCGCCTATCGCGTCAGGCATTGGGGGAGGCCGACCACTGCGCCGCTTGAAGGCATTCACGCTTTCTTGCGATTCGAGACTTAAAAAAGGCAACCATGTTGAAGACCGAAATCGACCCCTATCGCCTGAGCCGTCGCGGCTTTCTGAATGCTGCAGCCCTTGGCGCCGCTTCGATTGCGGTCTCCGCCTGCACCACCACCGGACCGGCGCCGGCGCCGGTCGAACCGCCACCGCCGACCTATGACGAGCCGCCGCTCGGCGACTATGCGACGATGTACGGCCCGATTTCCGACAGCGGGTTCGAGCTCCCGGCCATCCCGATCAAGAAGATGGACCCGCAGTTCCTGCGCCAGATCGTTCCCGATCCGACCGGCCAGCGGCCAGGCACCATCATCGTCGATACGACCAACCATTTCCTCTATCTGGTGCGCGAAGGCGGCCAGGCGATCCGTTACGGCGTCGGCCTCGGCCGCGCCGGCTTCGAATGGTCGGGAGACGCCGTCGTCCAGTGGAAGCAGAAATGGCCGAAATGGACGCCGCCCGATGAGATGGTTGCCCGCCAGCCTGAACTGGAAGAATACAGCGCCAAGAACGGCGGCATGCCCGGCGGCCTCAAGAACCCGCTCGGCGCCCGCGCGCTCTACCTGTTCCACGACAACGTCGACACGCTCTACCGCCTGCATGGCTCGCCGGAATGGAACTCGATCGGCAAATCCGTCTCGTCAGGCTGCGTGCGCCTGATAAATCAGGACATCATCGACCTCTACGACCGCGTGCCGTCGAAGAGCCCGGTCATCGTGACGTCCGACATCGGCCAGCCGATGGCGGCGAGCGCAAACCGCAGAGCCATCCCGATCGATGGCGGGGTGCCGGATGGCTCGGTCCTGCTCGGCCCGGTGACCTGATCGACTTCATCGATGCCATGAAGCGGCAGGTTCCGCTCCATGCGGCAAAGCTCGCCAGGATCCCGATAGCTTTACGCGAATGCCTGGGGTTCGCATCCAAGATGTGCAATGCCGGCAACAGGAGGCCAAAAAAGACGTCCAGACGAACCATGGAGCCGCTGCAATCGGGGCGGCCATGCCCTGTCAATCTCGACGCTGCTGTGTTTCGTTACCGATTGATGTATATTAGACGGGAGTATGATTGCAGAGACATACATTTCATTAGATCATTGATGGCGGGGGAACGCCGATGGTGGGATTTGATTTCGATAGTCCGCCTGCCGACGGCGCCGAGGCCAACCTGTCGGCCGAATGCGAGCGCCAATTGCTGCCGCTCGTCCGCGGAATTGTCGAGGCGGCGGTTGCCGCCGGGTGGAGCCAGGAAGACGTTCTTCTGGCCATGGTCGAGCTGTCCTGGGATCTGTACGAGAAACGCCGAGGCGATCTTTAGCAGGCCTGCGTGAGCCGGATAATTCCGTAGCGCCGGCCAAGCCAGGCCATGTTTTTCTCGCGCGAACTTTTTTCTTCACTTACAATGTTTTTTCTATCCACGGGATGCGCTACGCTGCCTTTGGGCAGGACTATGGGGGATACAAATTACCGTCCGGATTTCCGGGTTGGCTGTTTGCACGGCACGGAATTTCGATGGGCTGGCAAAGCGGCTGAGGCAAGGCTGAATGAAAAATGCGGGCGAGGTTCAGGAACGCAGCGCAGGCGCCGATCGGGTCGATCGGCACGCCCTCGGACATAATGCCCGAAAATGCCAATCCCAGAAGAGCAACCATGCGGGGGAGCGGGATATGCTCTGTCCGCAGCCCTGGATCGCTCCCGGAGGGTCGCCATCGCCGAAGTCGCCTACCTCGCGGGATTTTCGGATCAAGGCCATTTGGCCACCGCCATGAAGAAGCACAAGGGAAAGAAGCCATGATTCGGGCGATAACTGCTGCCGGATCGTCCGTGGCAATGACAGATAGTCGACCAGCTCTGTCAATGGCCGCGCGATCTATATTCGGAATACAACGCTGGATTGCGACGGCACACTATGCACAATAACTAGGCAAAATGGTAAGATAAGATCGGAAAATAGTCAGGTAGCCTTGGCTAAAAATTCAAACCTGTAAATTTATAGTCAAAATCCTGGTAAAATTTTCATTTGAGCTCAAATTCTTCTTTGCAATATAAAGCAGCATCTGTAGGATTCGAAGGAACGCCCAGGAGCAAACGTGAATTCTGGGCGCCTCGATACAGCACAGGATTGGATTGATCGGCGCAGCAGTGGCAGAGACGAAGATGCAACATAGAGGCAACGTCCAGGAAAGCGCCGGGACAGAGCGGCGGCGCGCGGATCGTCGCATCTTCGACGGAATTCCGGAAAGCGCGGGGCGCTACCTGGTCACGTTTCGAGGCGGCGCGGCACATGTCGTTCATGGGCCGGGATCACACACATTCAAAGCGGCGGAACATTTCGCTTCGGTTCTGCTTACACCCTCACCAGGGATTGCGGCATCGCTGGGCAGCGACAAAGTCCACGAATACGACGGCGACGTCGGCATGATCATGATCGTCCCAGCCGACCTCGGCGGCAAGGTGACTCGGTCATCCACCACGGAAAGCGTAATCGTGGCGCTCACCCCCGAGAGTCTCTTCGAGCTGGCAACGCGTGAATTCGACACCGGCCATGCCGAGCTTCAGCCGCCGCCGTACGGGACCGTCGACTTCCAGGCGCTGCAACTCGCGCAGTTGCTGAAGGCGGAACTGACGGATCGGGAAACTCCAAACGAGTTCTATATCGATTCGTTGGTCACCATGTTCGGCGTCCATTTGCTTCGGAACTACGCAGGAGCGCGAAAGTTGCCACAAGCCCCAAAGGGCGGTCTGTCGAACCGCAGCGCCCGGCGGGTGCGGGAATTCCTGGAGGTAAATTTTTCCAGCAAGATCGCGGTGGCCGAGCTGGCCGCACTCTGTGGCCTTTCGCCGAGCCATTTCATCCTGGCATTCACCAAGACTTTTGGCGAGCCGCCGCACAAATATCTGCTGCGGCTGCGTCTCGATTTCGCCGAAAAACTTCTCATCGAGAGCGACCTGTCGATTGCGGAAGTCGCTCATCTCAGTGGATTCTCGGACCAGAGCCACTTGACAGTCACCATGTCCAGATACCGGAACAGAACCCCCAGGCAGGTGAAGCTGCAACGTTAACGCTTGTTGCGGCGCGCATGATTGTCCGCGGCGATACCTCGATTGATCTTCAGTATAGTCGAAGGTTGTGTGGCAGAGCAGTCACAGTCGTCGCGCAGGGACCAAATACCGGATTTTCCTACAAAGATTCCGGACTATTCCAAAATACCTGCACCGCGAATGTGCTCATGGTCGCGATGGAAGTCATTTGGGGCGGGGGAGCAACCAGATGATACAGCATGTCGGATTGTCCCATGGACATTCAATTCGCGGAAATCGAGGTCTTCGCGCCTAAGGCCGAAGCGGCCTGGGCTGCACTGCAACGCCAATACGCCAGCCGGATCAGCGCTGCGGAACTCGACCATCTCCTGGCCTGTTTCGTGCTTGGACTGACCTCTCCGGCTTGTGGTGAAGGCGATCCGGGATTTCATTTCGATCTCTGCCGCGCGCTGGTGGCGGTAAGCCTGCCGCCGGAACGGACGGAGGCTGCACTGCATACGGTTCCAGAACCGACTCAGCCATGGGTCGCGAGCGCCTATCAGCTGATTGAAAAACAAGGCGCGAAGGTCGGTCTCTCGTTGCGGGAGAAGACGCGCAATTTCGAAGATTTTTTGGCCACCGAGGCGAATGGTGCGGCACATCAGGGCGCCTCGGCAATTGCGAGGAAAAACTAGCATGACCAGACGCGTCGAGGGGCGGATAAGGATCGCATTTCTTCCCGGATTTGTTGGAAACTGGCTCACGGGCGCGACCGACAGTCGCTCGGTCCGCCGCCGCCTGATGGCGGTGTTGCGCATGGCTCACCGGGTTCTTGGCCTCGGTCGCAAGAATATGGGTCTGGGAACATTGGGAAGGGGCACCAGCGTGCGTTCGGCCTTGGCCTGCGGCGTGAGCCCGGCCAGCATGATTGGAGGCTTGGCCGCGATCGCCGCGATCGGCCTCACCACACCGGCCCAGGCACAATACCAGGCTGGCGGCGGTTCGGCGACCGGCGGCAACGCCGTCGCCATCGGTAACGGCGCCGCGACGAATGGCAATAACAGCGTGGCGTTGGGCAGTTCCAACAGTGCAACGGGCGACGGCACGATCGCCATCGGCTATGCGATGGGTGTCAATGGCCTCAATTCCATAGGCATAGGTGTCTTCGCAGGCGCAACCGGCGTCAATGCCCTCGCCGTGGGCGGGAACGCCAAGGCCAACGGGGACGCAGCAAGCGCTATTGGCGTCAATTCGGTTGCAACCACAAGCGCGGCCGCTTTTGGCAATAATGCGCGTGCCGACGGAGTCAACTCGACCGCGATCGGCCCTGTTACCCGGGCGACCGGATTGCGCGCCACCGCGCTCGGGTTCGGGGCAACGGCATCCGGCGTGGATTCGATTGCCCAAGGTAACAGCGCTGTCGCAAGCAACCAGAATGCCGTCGCCATTGGATTCCAGGCGACCGCGACCAGCATCAACTCCATCAACATTGGCGGGCGCACCCTCGCGGGATCAGGCGCGCTCTCGCAGGGCGCCATCGCCCTTGGTACGGATGTCACGGCAAATCAGCAAAACACCGTTGCCATAGGCGTCCTGACCAAAGCGACCGGAACGAGCGCAACGGCGATGGGCAACACCGCCAGTGCCTGGGGCAACCAGTCCATCGCATTCGGCGTCGGCGCACTGGCGGGTGTTCAGGCCAACACCGCACTGCCCAACAGCATCGCGATCGGCACGAATTCGGTCTCTTCCGGCGCTTCTGCCGTCGCGCTCGGCACCGCCGCGAAAGCATCTTCCGCCGATGCCGTTGCGATGGGAAGCAACGCCAGTGCGTCGACCCAATACGGCGTCGCAATCGGCCTGAATGCGGCAGCCTCCGGTACAGGCGGAGCGATGGCACTTGGCCAAGGTACGATCTCGAGCGGTGTCAATTCCGTTGCCCTCGGCGTCCAGGCCAGTGCCACCGGGGCAGGCGCCAATGCCTTGGGCACCTTGTCCGTTGCTTCGGGAGGCAATTCCACAGCCCTCGGCACCAGTTCCACGGCCAGCAACAACTATGCGACAGCCGCAGGCTGGGGATCTGTCGCCAGCGGCGCTGATTCCGCTGCCGTAGGACGTGAGGCCGTCGCGTCGGCGCTTGACGCAACGGCGATGGGGTACATATCCAAGGCCTCGGGCCAATACAGCACCGCCGTCGGCGCCAACGCAAACGCCACCGCCACGTCCAGCACGGCGATCGGCCAGAACGCGTTTGCAACCGGCGTTCAAGCATCCGCTTTCGGCGTAGGAGCGAATGCCGGCGCCCAGAATGCGGTTGCGCTGGGCGCCCTCTCCACCGCCAGCGCCACGAGCGCCATCGCCGTGGGCAACAACGCCAAGGCGGATTCGGCCGAAGCGGTCGCCATGGGCACCAATGCGGTGGCAACCGGCGGCAAGGCCGTCTCCATCGGTTCGGGCAACACGGCTTACGGCAACGGCGCGGTCTCCATCGGCGATCCGAGCTATGCCAGCGGCACCGGCGCCTTCACCGGCGGCGCCAACAACATCGCCAACAGCGACGGCACGGCAACCGCCACAGCCGCAAACCAGGCCGCAGGCGCGGTTGCCATCGGCAACAACAACAAGGCCGTCGGGCAAGGCTCCGTGGCGCTGGGCAATGGCTCGACGGCGGGTGCAGCCGGCCTTGCCGGCAATGTCGCGCTGGGCAACGGCGCGACGGCGACGGCAAGCTCCGGCGACGTAGCGCTCGGTTCGGGCTCGGTGACCGCGACGGCGGTCGGCACCAGCGGCGCGACGATCGGCGGCACGGCCTACAGCTTCGCCGGCACGACGCCGACGAGCACTGTCAGCGTCGGCGCGCTCGGCGCGGAGCGGACCATCACCAATGTCGCGGCGGGCCGGCTCAGCAATTCGTCGACCGACGCCATCAATGGCTCGCAGCTCTTCGCCACCAACCAGCAGGTGACGCAGAACACGACGGCCATCGCCGCCAACACCGCCGACATCACCAATCTCGGCAACACGATCAACAGCATCAGCACCGGTGGCGGCATCAAGTATTTCCACGCCAATTCGACGGCGGCGGACTCGTCCGCAACGGGCACGGACTCCGTTGCTATCGGACCAGTCGCGACCGCGACGGGGACAAACGCCATCGCGGCCGGCACCAATTCGAGCGCCTCCGACGCCAACGCCTCGGCCTTCGGCAGCGGCGCCGTCGCATCGGCGCTTGACGCAACGGCGATGGGATACATCTCCAAGGCCTCGGGCCAATACAGCACCGCCGTCGGTGCCAACGCCAATGCCACAGCCACGTCCAGCACCGCGATCGGCCAGAACGCGTTTGCAACCGCCTTTCAAGCGACCGCTCTCGGCGTAGGAGCGAATGCCGGCGCCCAGAATGCAATCGCGCTGGGCGCCCTCGCCAACGCCAGCAACGCCGGCGACGTGGCGCTCGGCTCGGGCTCGGTAACCGCCGCGGCGGTCGGCACCGCCGGCACGACGATCGGCGGCGTCGCCTACAACTTCGCCGGCACGACGCCGGCAAGCACCGTCAGCGTCGGCGCGGTCGGCGCGGAACGCACCATCACCAATGTCGCGGCGGGCCGGCTCAGCAATTCGTCGACCGACGCGATCAACGGCTCGCAGCTCTTCGCCACCAACCAGCAGGTGACGCAGAATACGACCGACATCGCCGCCAACACCGCCGACATCACCAATCTCGGCAACACGATCAACAGCATCAGCACGGGCGGCGGCATCAAGTATTTCCACGCCAATTCGACGCTGGCGGATTCGCAGGCGCTGGGGACGGATTCCGTTGCCATCGGCCCGAATGCTGTGGCCAACAATGCCGGCGACGTGGCGATCGGCGCGAATGCGGTGTCGACTGCGACCACGGCGGTCGGCGGCACCACGATCGGCGGCGTTGCCTACACCTTCGCCGGCGCGACGCCCGCTGGTGCATTCTCGGTCGGCTCGGTGGGCGCCGAACGCCAGATCCAGAACGTCGCGGCCGGGCAGTTGAGCGGCTCCTCGACCGATGCGGTCAACGGCTCGCAGCTGTTTGCGACCAACCAGCAGGTGACGCAGAACACCACCGATATCGCTGCCAATACTGCTGACATCACCAATCTCGGCAATTCGATCAGCAATATTACCGGCGACACCTCGCTGGCCTACACCGACGCCAATGGCGACGGCATCCGCTATGTGCGCACCAACGACAGGACGCTTGCCATCGCGGACTCCTTCGCGCAAGGGATCGGCTCTTCCGCCCTGGGCTACCAGGCGACCGCGAGCGCCGACAATGCGCTGGCGCTCGGCCGCGACACCCAGGCCAGCGTCATCGGCGGCGTGGCGCTCGGCGCCGGCTCGGTTTCGGATCGGGCGGTCGCACCCGTATCGGGATCGATCCTCTCGGGCACCGGCCTCATTCCCTACAACACCGCGGACATGAGCCTGCTCGGCGCCGTCTCGGTCGGCACCTCCACCTCCTATCGCCAGATCATCAACGTGGCCGACGGCACGCAGGACCAGGACGCGGTCACGCTTCGCCAGTTGAAGGGCGCGCTGAGCTCGTTCGCGGTGACGGGGAGCCTGTACTTCCACGCCAATTCGACGGCCGCGGATTCGCTTGCGGTCGGCGTCGATTCGGTTGCGGTCGGTCCGCGCACCACCGTCAATGGCGACAATGGCATCGGCATCGGCAATGGCGCCATCGTGCAGCAGACGGCGCCGGGAGGCATCGCGATCGGCCAGAATTCGACGGTCAACCAGGCCGACAGCATCGCCCTCGGCACCAACGCGACCACCAACGGAGCGCAGGCGGTGGCGCTCGGCGCCGGCGCAAAGGCCAACGAGCCGGGCAGCGTCGCGCTCGGCGCGGGCTCGACGACGGCGGCGGCGGTCGCCACCACCGGCACCACGATCAACGGCGTTGCCTATACCTTCGCCGGAACAGCTCCGACGAGCACGGTCAGCGTCGGCACCGTCGGCAACGAGCGCACCGTCACCAATGTCGCGGCGGGCCGGATCAGCGGCACCTCCACCGACGCCATCAACGGCAGCCAGCTCTTCGCCACCAACCAGGCGGTCGAAGCCATGCAGGGTAGCGTCGGCGACCTGAATCAGTTCGCCGTCCAGTACGACAAGGACGGGAACGGCAACAAGTCCAACTCGATTACCCTTGCCGGCGGCGACCCGAACACGCCGGTGGTCATCCACAATGTCGGGCCGGGCGTTGCCAACACCGATGCGGTCAATGTTCAGCAGTTCAACAGCGGGTTAGCACTCAACCTGGACAATTCGAAGAACTACACCAACCAGGTGGCGGCCACCACGCTGCAGCAAGCCAATGCGTATGCGGACTCCAAACTCAGCCAGCTCAACATGGACATGGGAGAGGTCAGGGGCGAGGCGCGCCAGGCTGCGGCAATCGGCTTGGCGGCCGGCTCGCTGCGCTACGACGATCGTCCCGGCAAGCTGAGCGTGGCCGCCGGCGGAGGCTATTGGCGCGGTGAAGGCGCCCTGGCCTTCGGCGCCGGCTACACCAGCGAGGAAGGACGTGTTCGAGCGAACCTGTCCGGTACGACGGCAGGCGGACACTGGGGTGTCGGCGCGGGCGTCAGCCTTACGCTGAACTAGAGCCCGGCCATGATCAGGCAGGCAGTCCTTGCTGTCGCGATATCCATCACGTCAATGCTCCTGTCCGGCCCGTTAGCGGCCGGGCAGGAAGCGATCCCTTCCGGCTACAGGGTAAAACCTTCCGACGTAGCGATCCCTGCGGATGCGAAGCTTGGCGAGTATCAACGGACCACCCGTCCGTTCGAGAACTGGACGCTGATCTGCGACGAGAACCTGAAGGCGCGCCAAAAGGTCTGCAATGTCACCCAGATCATCGAGGACCAGGCAGGACAGGTTGCGTTCAGCTGGTCGCTTGCCGCCACCAAGGAAGGCAACCCCTACATGATCTTGCGCGCCCCGCCGATCGCCAAGAGCGACGCTCCTGTCTCGCTGACATTCGAGGGGCGCAAGGAGCCGATAAAAATTCAACTCGACGGATGCAATCAGGCCGTCTGCGTCGGCATGCTGCCGGTTGGTCCGATCATGCGCGAACAGATTTCGAAGGCCGCGGCATCCGTCATCTCCTTCCCGACCACGGATGGCAGGACGATCAACGTAACCGCGACCCTCAAGGGCTTGGCCGCGGCCGTTGCGGCGATCAATTGACGAGGCAATCGCGATGAACCAGCAATCGATCCATGACCGGATAATGTCCCGCAACCAGGGAAAGGATGCTGTCCGGGTCGGCATCGAAGACCGGAGCAGACCGCAACGAAACCGCGCGAGGACCGCTGTCTTCTCGTTGCTCGCCATTGCCGTCGTCGCCACGGCCGGCTTCGCGGCCATGCGCTACGACCTGCTCCACAATTTATTGCCGCAGCCGGCGGTCGCGGAGACCAACCAGCCCAATCCGGCCCTGGCCGAGACGCCATTTCTGCAACACGCCAAAGAGGCAGGCTTGCAGTCTTGTTCCAACATTTTCCCAGCCCTCGGGCAGATGCTGACAACCGGCACGACGTACAGCGTCCAGTCGATCTGGAACAACGAGGCCCCCGACAAACACCTCGTGGAAGCCCTGGTCGGCATGAACTACGCCACACAGGGCTACAGCGGCCCGGCGGCAGGCCTGGTGTTCGCGGCACCCACCGCATCCGTTTGCGAAGGTACGATGGTCAGGGTGGCGCCATTCGCGGCCAATTGCGCCGATGTTCCGGCCCTGCTTCCGAAAGACAGCAAGCTCGCCAACAATCTTGGACAAATCAGCGTCTATGAACTGGCCAATGGAGGGGGCAACGCGATGCTGCTGCCAACCGGCAACAGCTGCGTCGTCATTTCCGTGGCCTCGGCAGCAGGTAAACAAGGAGGCGTACAATGAGGGTGAATTCCGCCATTGCGGCGATCGGCATGCTGTTGCTTTGCGCCGGACGGCTGGGCGCGGCGGACCTCGCCCCGGCGGCGGACGTGCCCGAGCCGCCGGCCCAGGAGGAGAGAGGCATCTGGGCGGCGATCGCCTATTCGAGCCCCGACGAGAAGCACGGCTTCTTTTGGGGCGCCGACAAGCGGCAGGAGGCGATGGACATCGCGCTGAAGCATTGCCAGAACGCCGGCGGCGGCAGCTGCGCCGTGGTCAGCGTATTCCGCAATCATCGCCATTGGGACGATGACGACAATACCGGCTTTCCCTACAAGCATTGCGGCGCCCTCGCCGTAGGCGAGAAGCCGGAAGGGCGGCTGACCAGTTGGGGCGCCGAGACGGCGCAAACACGCCGGGATGCCGAAGACCTGACACTGCAGGCGTGCGAGCGGAACGGACAAAAATGCAAGATCCGCGAGTGGGTGTGCACATGACGCATCAGAGCGAAGCAGCGGAATGCCAATCAAGGCGCATGTTTGCACTCAGCGTAGCGCCGTGCTCAAGCGGGGTCAGCCCTTCGCCGTGATGCGCATCGACGGTATGCGACACCGGCTCGAAGCAGAAGAAATCCGCATCCATCGACGGCGAATAGAGGATAAAGACGTCGAGCGGCGGCGAGGCGGTGAGCGAGATGGCGATCCTGTCCTCGGGCCGGGTGATCCTGGCGCGGCGGTCCCAGCCGTCGAAGGCGTTGTTGACCCAGCTTCGCGGCAGCAGGGAGGCGTTCGAGAAATTCCACGCGGGGTAATCGGCCACCGGCGCCACGCCGACCGGCAGATGATGCTTGTCCTCCAGCCAGACCCGCGCCGCCTTCGCCTCGAGCGTCGTTCCGGCGCTGCGCGGGAACCAGGGATGAAAGCCGAGCCCGTAAGGCAGGCGAATGCCGGTGCGATTCTCCACGGTGAGCGTGGCGTCCAGGGCTCCGTCATGCAGCGCATAGGCGACCCGTGCCGTATATCGGTAGGGGCCGATTTCACCGGCGTCGAGGACCAGTTCCGCCTCGGTGGCGCTGTGGCTGGCAATCCGCCACTCCCTCTGGAAGCCGTCGCCATGGATTGGAAAGGCCTCCCCCGGCACGTTCGGCTCGATCGCATGGAAGCGGCCGTCGAAGACGAAACCGCCGCCTGAGATGCGGTTCGACCAGGGAACCAGAAGCTGGCAGCCGGAGGCGCCGGTGCCATCGTCGGGGCGGAGCAGCGGCACCGTTGCGCCGCAGACCAGTGCATCGAAGCGGGCGATCGCCGCGCCCTTTTGCGGAGCCAGGACCAGACGGGCGCGGTCGTCGCGCAGTTCCAGGAGGCCGGCCACCCCTACCAGCCGCCGTCAATAGCGATATTTTGGCCGCTGATCATGTCCGAGGCGGGCTGGCTGACACTTTTCACCGCCCCCTGGACAGGCTGCCCAGAATCCCGCGCACGATCGCGCGGCCGACCGACGAGCCGACCGAGCGCACCACCGCCTTGATCGCGGCCTCGGCCACGGTCTGGCGATTGGAGGGCCGGGGCGCCGGGGCGCGGCGACCGCCTGATTGCTGTGGCGGCGAATCGTCATTGCCGAAGCCGGGGATGGTCCAGCGTGAGCGGCCGCTGTCGGCCGGCTGTGCCTGTTCTTCCGCCTCCTGCGCGCCCACGGCTTTCTTCTGCAGCATCTCGAAGGCCGATTCGCGGTCGATGGTCTGGTCGTACTGGCCGGCAACCGGGCTCTGGTCGATCAGCTTGCGGCGCTCGTCCGCCGTGATCGGGCCAAGCCTGGACGACGGCGGCCGGATCAATGTCCGCTGCACCATGGACGGCACGCCCTTGACCTCCAACGTCGAGACCAGCGCCTCGCCGGTGCCGAGCTGGGTGATGGCGGTGGCGCAGTCGAAATCCGGGTTGGGCCGGAAGGTGTCGGCGGCGGTCTTGACCGCCTGCTGCTCACGCGGCGTATAGGCGCGCAGCGCGTGCTGCACACGGTTGCCGAGCTGGGCGAGAACCTTTTCAGGGATGTCCAAAGGGTTCTGCGTGACGAAATAGACACCGACGCCTTTCGAACGGATCAAGCGAACCACCTGCTCGACGCGGTCGATCAGCACCTTCGGCGCATCGTCGAAAAGCAGATGCGCCTCGTCGAAGAAGAACACCAGCTTCGGCCTTTCGGGATCGCCGACCTCGGGCAATTCCTCGAACAGCTCCGACATCAGCCAGAGCAGGAAGGTGGCGTAGAGCCTGGGGTTCATCATCAATCTGTCGGCAGCGAGCACGCTGATGGCGCCGCGGCCGTCGCGGGTGGTGCGCATGATGTCGGCGATGCGCAAAGCCGGTTCGCCGAAGAAATGCGCCGCGCCCTGCTGTTCCAGCACCAGAAGCGTGCGCTGGATTGCGCCGACCGACGGCTTGGTGACATTGCCGTAGCGCGAGCTGATCTCGTCGGCGCGCGCTGCGATGTTGGCCAGCAGTGCTTGCAGATCCTTCATGTCGAGCAGCAGCAGGCCATCCTCATCGGCGATGCGGAAGGCGATGTTCATGATGCCTTCCTGCGCTTCGGAGAGGTTCATCAGCCGCGACAGAAGCAGCGGCCCCATTTCCGAGACGGTGGCGCGGATCGGATGGCCCTGCTCGCCGAACAGGTCCCAGAAGATGACCGGGAATTCCTGGAAGTCGTAAGGGTCGAGCTTGACCTGCTCGGCCCGCTTGACCAGGAAATCCTGCGCCTTGCCCATCATGGCAATGCCGGACAGGTCGCCCTTGATATCGGCGCAGAACACAGGCACGCCGGCATTGGAAAACCCCTCGGCCAGGATCTGCAGGCTGACTGTCTTGCCGGTGCCGGTGGCGCCGGTGATCAGGCCATGGCGGTTCCCATATTGCAGCAAGAGCTGTTCGGCGCGCTGATAGCTGTCGTCGGGCTTGCGGCTGGCGCCGAGGAAAATGCTGGTGTCGTCAGCCATATGACCATGTCTCCGCAAACTGATGTGTTAAAAGCCTGTGGCCGTGCCGCAGGGTATAGTCAGGCCATTGCGCAGCGACAATGCTATTCTCCAATTGGGCTATCCATCCAGTTGGCTATTCATCCAGATTGGGCCAATCGTCTAAATTGAACCAATCCTCCAAATCGGTTTTTGGAACTTGCGGATTTTGCCGCTGTTTGGCAATCGTTCCATGGTTCGTCCACGCAGGCTGCCCTATGTCAGGGAAGCGAATCCCAACCGCGCAAGCGCATTGCATTGCGATATCTGGCAGGGAACCGTAGACTGGACGGCTGACGCTGGTGCGGCCGCATAAAAACGAGGAACATGGATGGGCGCCGGAGCCTTGACCAGGAGCATCGAACCCGCTGACGTCGAGCGCCAGCGTTGGCTGGCCTTGGCCGAAAAGGCGCTCGCCGGCGCCTCCTTCGAGGAAAAACTGGTCTCGCATACCGACGATCAGATTCGCATCGAACCGCTCTACGATCGCGCCGCCGGCGCCGAGCCGCTTGTGCGCGCCAACCCCAAATTGCCCTGGATCGTCAGCCAGCGCATTGACGATCCCGATATCGGCCGCGCCAAGGCGCAGGCCCTGGACGATGTGGCACAAGGCGCGACGGGATTGTCGCTTGTCTTCGAGGGTGCTCCGAATGCGTTCGGCTATGGCCTGCCAAGGACGGCGCAGGCGCTGGAAACGGTGCTGGATGGCGTACCGCTCAACCGCACGCAGATCCGCATCGACGCCCATCCCTGGAGCCGTGCCGTCGCCGACTGGCTGGTGGCGTTCCTGAGCAAGCGCCGCTCCGACCCGGCAAAGCTGAACCTCTCCTTCGGCATCGACCCGGCGGCAATCTTTGCCGGAACCGGCCGGCTGCGCACGTCGATCGAGGCGTTGCAGGCATCGATGCCGCAATCGCTGGCGCATTTCTTCTCGCTGGGCGTGCCGGGTGTGCTGCTGGAGGCCGACGGGCGGGTGTTCCACAATGCCGGCGCCACGGAAGCGCAGGAACTCGGCACCATGCTCGCTTCCGCCGTGTCCTACCTCAGGATGTTCGAGGATGCGCGCCAGCCGCTTGTCTATGCCGCTCCCCATATCGGCTTTGCGCTGAGCGTCGACCAGGACCAGTTCCTGTCGATGGCCAAGGTCCGGGCCTTGCGCAGGCTGTGGGCGCGCATCCAGGAAACCTGTTCCATCCCGGCATCGACAGCCAACATCCATGCCGAGACGTCGTTCCGCATGATGACGGCGGCGGATCCCGAAACCAACATCCTGCGCACCACCATCGCCAGCTTTGCAGCGGCAGCAGGCGGCGCGGACTCGATCTCCATCCTGCCACACACCATCGCCCTCGGGCTGCCGGCCGGCTTTGCCCGCCGCATCGCCCGCAATGCGCAGTTGATCATGGCCAATGAAAGCCATATCGACCATGTCGCCGACCCAGCATTTGGGTCGGGCGCAGTCGAGGCGCTGACCCTGGGCCTGTGCGAAGCGGCGTGGGAAGAGTTCCAGCGGATCGAAGCGGAAGGCGGCGTTCTGGCAAGCCTGCAGCAAGGGCATATCCAGAAGCGCGTCAAGGCAGCATCCGAGCGCCGCGCCGAGGCCTACCGGTCGGGTGAACGGGCAATCATCGGCACCACGCTTTACCCGCTGAAAAACGATGCCCCGGTCGAGACGCTGGCGGCTGAGCGGCGGCCGCCTTTCACAGAGGGCGTGGCGGTGTGCGAGGCGCTGTTTCCGGTCCGCATCGACCAGGCAATCGGAGCCGCACAGTGATCCCGGATTTCAGCCACATTGGCTGGTCGGCGCCACGGCGCGCGCCGGTCGAGGTCAAGGGCCAGCGGCTGACGCCGGAAGGTATTGCCGTCAAGCATCTCTACAGCCAGGGCGATCTCAAGGGGCTGCCGCATCTCGACACCTATCCGGGAATGCCGCCCTTCGTGCGCGGTCCCTACCCGACCATGTATGTCCAGCAGCCGTGGACGATCCGGCAATATGCCGGCTTCTCGACGGCCGAGGAATCCAGCGCCTTCTACCGGCGCAATCTCGCCGCCGGCCAAAAGGGCCTTTCGGTCGCTTTCGATCTGCCCACCCATCGCGGCTATGACAGCGACCATCCGCGCGTTGCCGGCGATGTCGGCATGGCGGGCGTGGCCATCGATTCCATCCTCGACATGCGGCAATTGTTCGACGGCATTCCGCTGGGCGAGATGACGGTGTCGATGACCATGAACGGCGCGGTGCTGCCGATCATGGCGCTCTATATCGTCGCGGCCGAAGAACAGGGCGTTGCTCAGAAGGATCTCGCCGGCACCATTCAGAACGACATTCTGAAGGAGTTCATGGTCCGCAACACCTACATCTATCCGCCGAAGCCCTCGATGCGGATCGTGTCGGACATCTTCTCCTATACCTCCCAGCACATGCCGAAGTTCAATTCGATCTCGATCTCCGGCTATCACATGCAGGAGGCCGGCGCGACCGCGGACCTGGAGCTCGCCTACACCATCGCCGACGGCATCGAATATGCCCGCGCCGGCGTCGCCGCCGGGCTCGACATCGACCGTTTCGCCCCGCGGCTTTCCTTCTTCTGGGCGATCGGCATGAACTTCTTCATGGAGATCGCCAAGCTCCGCGCGGCGCGCCTGTTGTGGGCGACCCTGATGCAGAAGAATTTTGCACCGAACGACGAACGCTCGCTGTCGCTGCGCACCCATTGCCAGACCTCCGGCTGGTCGCTGACGGCGCAGGACCCCTACAACAACATCACCCGCACCATGATCGAGGCGATGGCGGCGACGCAGGGACATACCCAGTCGCTGCACACCAACTCCTTCGACGAGGCGATGGCGCTGCCGACCGACCACTCGGCGCGCATCGCCCGCAACACGCAGTTGATCCTGCAGAAGGAATCCGGCACCACCCGCATCATCGATCCGTGGGGCGGCTCGGCCTATATCGAACGGCTGACGCACGATCTGGCGGCGCGTGCGCTCGCCCATATCGAAGAGGTCGAGGCGCTTGGCGGCATGGCGGCAGCAACCGAACAGGGCATTCCAAAACTTCGCATCGAGGAAGCGGCGGCGCGCACGCAGGCGCGTATCGATTCCGGCGAGCAGATACTGGTTGGCGTAAACGCGCATCGCCCCGAGAACGACATCGACGTCGACGTGCTGAAGATCGACAATGCCGAGGTCAAGGCCCGGCAATTGTCGAAGCTGCAGAACCTGAAAGGCACGCGCAATGTCGGCGCGGTCGAGAGCGCGCTCGATGCGCTGACCCGCGCTGCGCAGGGTAACGAAAACCTGCTGGAATTTGCCATCCGCGCCGCGCGCGCCAATGCCACGGTCGGCGAGATCTCGCTGGCGCTCGAAAAAGTCTTTGGCCGTCACGTCGCCTCGGTGCAAACGATCTCCGGCGTTTATCGCAATGCGCTCGGCGACAATCTGACGGTCGACCGATTGCTGGAGAAGCTCGAAGCTTTCGAGAAGAAGTCCGGCGGCAAGCCGCGCATCCTGGTCGCAAAGATGGGACAGGACGGCCACGACCGTGGCCAGAAGGTGATCGCCACGGCCTTCGCCGATCTCGGCTTCGACGTGACGGTCGGCGCGATGTTCCAGACACCCGAGGAGATCGCCAGGCTGGCGGTGGCGCAGGACGTCCATATCATCGGCGCCTCGTCGCTGGCGGCGGGGCACCTGACACTGATCCCCGAATTGCGTGATGCGCTGAAGAAACTCGGCCACGCCGACATACTGATCGTCGCCGGCGGCGTCATCCCGCCGCAGGACTATGACGCGGTGCTGGAAGCTGGCGCCGCGGAGATCTTCCCGCCAGGCACGGTTATTCCGGAGGCTGCGGATCGGTTGCTGGACCGGCTGCTGGCGAGCTGATGGAAAACAGTTGCACTGCTTATCAAAGTTGCGTTACAGTATCGGGCGCAACCTATGGTATAGCTATGAACACCATCATTCACGGACTTGAGGACGGATCGGGCGTTGTAATCCTGCCGCGGGAAACGCTCGACAGCTTGAGCCTGCAAGTGGGCGATGAACTCCAGATCATCGAAACCGACGACGGCATCATCCTAAGGCCGGTGCCGTGTGACGACGTCGAACGGCAAATGCGTGCTGCTCGCGATGTCATGGACAAGTATGAGCCCGCGTTGCGAAAGCTGGCTGTGCAAATAGGGTGAGCTGGCGTCAGGCGTCCGACAGCTTGACGATTTCCCATTCCTTGCCGTTGACGCTTGCGACGTCGCCGACCTTCTTGCCGAACAGCGCCACGGCCATTGGCGAGACGTGTGAGATGCTGCCCTTTGAGGGGTCGGCCTCGTCCTCGCCGACGATCTTCCAGTGCACTTTCTTGCGGTCATCGCTTTCCAGCGTGACACCCATGCCGAAGCGCACCTGGTCGCTGCCCGGTTCCGGCACGGAAAGCTCGGCGCTTTCGCGGCGCGCTGTCCAGTAGCGCAGGTCGCGCGAGACGACGGCAATGCGCTCGCGATCGGCTTTTCGCTCGGCTTTCGCCAAAATGTCGCGCAGATCGGCCAGATTGTCCTCGATCATCGCCAGGCCGCGCTCCGTCACCAGATTGCGGTGTTGGCTGATCGGCCGCTCGCCGATGCCGGCAATGGCGTTTTCGCTGTCTTCCTCGCGGGTAAAAGCCCTGCTCATCGGATAAACTTAGGCCCGCTTCGGCGACTGTACAAGCCACTTGCCGGACCCGGTCATTGGCCGGACTATCGCCGAGCGGAGACCTATGCGGCTGGCCCAATTCCTGCGAAGAACCATTTCATCGCAGGGATCTGTGCCGATGTTGAACAGACGAACGCTTCTCAAGGGGACTGTCGGCTTTGCGGTGCTCGGCGTTTCGCTGGACAACGCCTTGGCGAAGACGGCAGCGCTTGGCTCGATCAATGCCGCCGAGCTTGGCGTGGAGCCGGACGCACCGGACGACCAGAGCAAGGCCTTCGCCACGATGCTAGCCGAGGCAAGCCAGCGCAATGCGCCGGTGTTCCTGCCGCCGGGCACCTATGTCGTGTCCAACCTGACTCTGCCCGCCCGCGTCAGGCTTTCGGGCGTGCCGGGCGCCTCGCGCATCCTCTATGGCGGCAATGGCCATTTGCTGACGGCCGAACAGGCCGAGCATATAGAGTTCACCGCATTGGTCTTCGACGGCGCCAACGGCGGGTTGGCCGACGATGCGCAAGGCCTGCTCGACCTGCGCCGCGTCGCCCATCTCGTCATCGACAATTGCACGATCACCGGCAGCGGCAAGCATGGGCTGGCGCTGGAGCATGCGTCGGGCCGCATCGAGCGGTCCGAGATTTCGGGGGCTGCGGACGCCGGCATCTACTCCGTCGAGGCCGCTGGCCTGGCGATATCCGACAACACCGTATCCGACTGTGGCAATGGCGGCATTCTTGTGCATCGCTGGCAACAGGCCGAGGACGGCACGATCGTCAGCGGCAACCGCGTGCAGCGGATCGGCGCGCGCGGCGGCGGCACCGGGCAGAACGGCAATGGCATCAACGCCTTCCGTGCCGGCAATGTCTCGGTCACCGGCAACATCGTCTCGGACTGCGCCTTCTCGGCGATCCGCGCCAACAGTTCCAGCAATCTGCAGATGACCGGCAACACCTGCTCGCGGTCGGGCGAAACCGCGCTCTATTCCGAATTCTCCTTCGAAGGCGCCATCATCGGCAACAACATCGTCGATGGTGCCGCTAACGGCATCTCGATCGTCAATTTCAACGACGGCGGCCGTATGGGTGTCTGCTCAAACAACATCGTGCGCAACCTCTCGACCACCGGCCCCTACCCCGCCGACGCGCCGGGCTTCGGCGTCGGTATCAGCGTCGAGGCCGACACCACCGTCTCGGGCAATGTCATCGAGAACGCGCCGCTCTACGGCATGCAGATCGGCTGGGGCGCTTATATGCGCAATGTTGTGGCGACGGGAAACATCATCCGTCAGGCCGGAACCGGCATCGCCGTCACTGTGGTAGAAGGCGCTGGAAACGCCATCATTTCCGACAACGTCATCGACGGCGCCAGGAACGGCGCCATCATCGGCCAGCGCTGGGCCGAACCGGCGACCGGCGACCTCGCGCGGTCAAGCGTAAGCGGCTATGCGCATCTGACGGTCGAGCGAAACAGGGTCAGCTGAGCGCCGTCGTCGGCCGCAGCGAGCCGACCTTGGCGCCGATGCGGCTTTCGATCGGCGGATTGGCCCGCTCCAGAAGGTTCGCCGCCAGTGCGCCGTCGGCGCTGAGAAGTTTTGCCAGCACAGCAGCAATCATCACCTCGGCGGCGCGGCCGGCGCCGTCATCACATTTCAGCGCGATGCCGAGGCCAAGCTCCGGAACGGCAGCGCAATAGACGCCCTCGGCGCCCGTCTTGACGAAGATGCGGCCGGGCGCGGCCTGCATCAGCGCCACATCGGCCTTGCCGGTGCCGGCGACCAGGAAAGGCTCGGCCATGCAGGCAGACAGCAGGCGTTTGGCCGCCTTGGCACGCTCAGGGCCAAAGCTCCTGCCCGTAGCCATGCGGGCAAAGCCAAGGGCAAAACTTTTCAGCGGCACGGCATAGGTGGGGATCGAGCAGCCATCGGTTGCCCGGTGATCCGCATCGTGGGCAGCGCCGGTCACCGCCTGCATGGCGTCGCGCACCATCTCCTGCAAACCATGGCCTGCCTTGACGTAGCCTTGGTGGGCAATCCCTGAGTGCACGCAGGTGCAGAGAAATCCGGAATGCTTGCCCGAGCAATTGTTGTGCAGTGCGTTCGGCGAGACGCCTGTGCGGGCCAGTGCGATCGTCGCGTCGTGGCTCGACGGCCAATGCGCGCCGCATTCCAGCGCCGACTTGTCGAGGTCGGCCTTGGCCAGCATCGCCTGCGCCAGTTCGACATGCGCGGGTTCGCCTGAATGTGAAGCGCAGGCCAGCGCCAGTTCGCGGTCGCCGAAGCCATAGGCATCGGCGGCACCCGTTTCGACCAGCGGCAGCGCCTGGATCGCCTTGACCGCCGAGCGCGGAAACACCGGCCGCGCCGTATCGCCGATCTCCAGGACAGGCTTGCCGTCACCGTCAAAGATTGCGACAGCGCCGCGATGGGCGCTCTCGACGATCGCGCCGCGCAAGACTTCGACCAGAACCGGATTTGTCATCACCACCCCGAAAAATATGGGCCGCTTCTACCTGATCCGGTCGAGGATGGAAACGTAGTTGGCGACGGCAGCGCCACCCATGTTGAAGATGCCGCCAAGCTTTGCGTCCGGCACCTGGATGCCGCCTGCTTCGCCGGTCAACTGCATGGCGGTCAGCACATGCATCGACACACCGGTGGCGCCGATCGGATGGCCCTTGGCCTTCAGCCCGCCCGAAGGGTTGACCGGCAGCCTGCCGTCTTTTGCAGTCGTGCCGTCTAGCGCCAGCCTGCCGCCCTCGCCCGGCTTGGCTAGGCCCATCGCCTCATATTCGATCAGCTCGGCAATGGTGAAGCAGTCATGCGTCTCGACGAAGGAGAGGTCGTCGAGCGTCACGCCGGCCTTCTTCAAAGCCTGGTTCCAGGCCTGCTCGCAGCCTTCGAAGGACAGGATGTCACGCTTCGACATCGGCAGGAAATCCTGGACATGCTCGTTGGCGCGGAAGGCGACGGCGCGGCGCATCTTCAACGCCGTCGAGGTGTCGGTCAGCACAAGGGCGGCGGCGCCATCGGAAACCAGGGAGCAGTCGGTGCGCTTCAGCGGACCGGCCACAAAGGGGTTCTTCTCGCTTTCCTGGCGGCAGAATTCGTAGCCGAAATCCTTGCGCATCTGCGCGTACGGATTGTCGACGCCGTTCTTGTGGTTCTTGGCGGCGATCATCGCCAGCGCATCCGACTGGTCGCCATAACGCTGGAAATAGGCCTGTGCGATCTTGCCGAAGACGCCGGCAAAACCGGCCGGCGTGTCGCCCTCTTCCGGCAGATAGGAAGCCTTGAGCAGGTTCTTGCCGATCTCGGGTCCGGGCGTCGTCGTCATCTGCTCGGCGCCGACCACCAGCACGATGCGGGCGGCATTGGCGTCGATGGCGCGGATGCCTTGGCGGACCGCTGCCGAACCCGTGGCGCAGGCGTTCTCGACCCGCGTCGCCGGCTTGAAGCGCAGCCGGTCATCGGCCTGCAGCACCAGGCTGGCGGTAAAATCCTGAGGGGAGAAGCCGGCGTTGAAATGGCCGAGCACGATCTCGTCGACCTCGTCCGGGCCAATGCCGGCATGGTCGAGCGCGTCGACCGCGACCTTTGTGATCAGGCCCTCGAGCGTCTCGCCTTCAAGCTTGCCGAAGCGCGAATGCGCCCAGCCGACGATGCATCCGGTCATGGCAACCTCCGTTCGCCGCAAGCCTAACATGTCATAGCGCGGCATCAGCCTCTATTATTGTTCAACAGTGAACCGTTTTCCAGTCCAAAGGATGGGCCAGAGCGACACGATCGGTTGATCCGAGCGCGAGTTTTTTATTGATTGATCCGTCAATAAAAAATAATCTCGGTTTTAATCTGGATCTCCCCAATGCCGAAAGTCGGAATGGAACCGTTGCGCCGCAAGGCGCTCATCGACGCGACGATCTCGGCGATCGGCGACCGCGGCTCGCTTGATGTGACCATGTCGGAGATCGCCGGACGGGCGGGCGTGTCGTCGGCCCTTGCCCACCACTATTTCGGCGCCAAGGACGAACTGCTGCTGGCGACGATGCGGCACATACTGGCCGAGCTGACCATCGACATGCGGCGCGCCCTGCAATCCGCCGGCTCGCCGCGCGAACGCGTCTCGGCGGTGGTCGCCGTTAACTTCTCCGACATCCAGTTCCGGCCGGAAACCATCGCGGCCTGGCTCGCCTTTTATGTCGAGGCACAGAAATCATCGGCCCTGCGCCGGCTGCTCAGGGTCTATGCGCGGCGGCTGCACTCGAACCTGATGAGCGGACTGACCGGCATACTGCCGCGCAACGAGGCCGACCGCGCGGCGGAAGCGGTCGCGGCGATGATCGACGGGCTGTACATCAGGCGCGCGCTGAAGGACGGCGTGCCGGATGCTCAAACCGCGATCGCGCTGGTCGAAGATTATCTCGAAATCAAACTCGGCGGGCGACAGACACAGTGACAGCCTCATTGACAGCCTCAGAGATATCAAGGCGACCCAACATCCTGATCGTCATGGTCGATCAGCTCAACGGCACGCTGTTTGCGGACGGGCCGGCGGACTTCCTGCATGTGCCGCATCTCAAGGCGCTGGCCGCACGCTCGGCGCGCTTCGGCAACAACTACACGGCCTCGCCGCTTTGCGCGCCGGGCCGCGCCGCTTTCATGAGCGGGCAATTGCCGTCGCGCACCCAGGTCTATGACAACGCCGCCGAATTCGCTTCCTCGATCCCGACCTATGCGCATCATCTGCGCAGCGCCGGCTACTACACCTGCCTGTCGGGCAAGATGCATTTCGTCGGGCCGGACCAGTTGCACGGTTTCGAGGAGCGGCTGACCACCGACATCTATCCCGCCGATTTCGGCTGGACGCCGGATTACCGCAAGCCCGGCGAGCGCATCGACTGGTGGTATCACAATCTGGGCTCGGTCACCGGCGCCGGCGTTGCCGAGATCACCAACCAGATGGAGTATGACGACGAGGTCGCCTTCCACGCGGTGCAAAAACTCTACGATCTTGCCCGCACCTCCGAGGACGAGGCCAGCCGGCCCTGGTGCCTGACGGTTTCCTTCACCCACCCGCACGACCCCTATGTCGCACGGCGGCAATATTGGGAATTCTATAAAGACTGTCCGGCGCTTGAGCCGGAGGTGGGAATCATCCCCTATGCCCATCAGGACCCGCATTCGCAACGGCTTTACCGGGCCAGCGACTACGACAGTTTCAACATCACGCCGGAGCAGATCCGCCGCTCGCGGCGCGGCTACTACGCCAACATCTCCTATCTCGACGACAAGGTCGGCGAGTTGATGTCAGTGCTGGAGCGAACGCGCATGCTGGACGACACCATCATCCTGTTCTGCTCCGACCATGGCGACATGCTTGGCGAGCGCGGCCTGTGGTTCAAGATGAATTTTTTCGAGGGCTCGGCGCGAGTACCTTTGATGATCGCCGGCAAAGGCATTCCTGCAGGGCTGATCGAGGCGCCGGTCTCCAACCTCGACGTGACGCCGACGCTGTGCGATCTCGCCGGCATCGACATCTCCGCGATCGCACCGTGGACCGATGGCCAGTCGCTGCTGCCGTTGCTTGATGGCGGACAGCGCACCGCGCCGGTGCTGATGGAATATGCCGCCGAGGGCTCCAACGCGCCGTTGGTGGCGATCCGCGACGGCCGCTACAAATTCATCCATTGCGAGATCGACCCGCCGCTTCTGTTCGATCTCGAAGCCGATCCGCAAGAACGCACCAATCGTGCCACCGATCCGGCGCATGCCGATCTGGTGGCGGCCTTCACGGGAGCCGTGCGAGCGCGCTGGGACATGGCGGCATTCGATGCCGCGGTGCGCGTCAGCCAGGCGCGGCGCTGGGTGGTTTATCCCGCGCTGCGCAACGGCACGCATTACCCCTGGGAGTTCCAGCCACTGCAGAAGGCGTCGGAACGCTACATGCGCAACCACATGAACCTCGACAATCTCGAGGAACAGAAACGCTTTCCGCGAGGCGAATGATGACAATTGTCCCCTCCCTCGAGCACCTCAGACAGGCCTATGCCGTGACGTCGAAGGCGACGCAGATCACGCCTTTGCTGGAATCGACAGCCTTGGCCAAGGAGACGGGTGCGGCCCGCGTCTTCATCAAACCGGAATCGCTGCAATGGGCGGGATCGTTCAAGGTGCGCGGCGCCTATTGGCGGTTGAAGCGGCTGTCGCCGGATGAGGCCATAAAAGGCGTCGTCGCCTACTCCTCCGGCAATTTCGCGCAAGGGTTGGCAGCCGCCGGCCAGACGCTCGGCATTCCCGTCACCATCGTCATGCCGATCGACGCGCCGGCCGCCAAGCGCGATGCCACTGCAGGCTATGGCGCGCGCGTCGTGCTGACCGATCATGGCGAGCGCGCCCGTGAAGAGGTCGCAGCCGCCAAGGCCCGCGAGATTGCCGAGACCGAAGGGCTGGCGTTGCTGCATCCATTCGACGATCCGGAGATCGTTGCCGGCCAGGCCGGCGCCGGGCTCGAAGCGCTCGAACAACTCGAGGCAAAGGACGCCAGTGCCGACCTTCTGTTCTGCTCGGTCGGCGGCGGCGGACTGATCGGCGGCATGTCGCTCGCCTTCCACTATCTGTCGCCGGCAACCGAGATCATCGGCGTCGAGCCGGAAGGCTTCAACGGCATGGGTGCATCGCTAGCGCATGGCGCCATCGAGACCATGCCGATCGCGCCGAAATCGATTTGCGACGGGCTGATGTCGCGGCGGCCGGGCGACGCGCCGTTCGCGGCGGTCAAGACCGCTGGCGTGCGCGGCATCACCGTCGACGACCAATCGGTTAGGCGAGCGATGAAGATCGCCTTCGAGCGGATGAAGCTGGTGCTCGAGCCGTCAGGCGCCGCCTCTCTGGCGGCGCTGCTCGGCGGCAAGGTGGATGTGACGGGTAAAACGGTCCTGGTCATGGCTACCGGCGGCAATGTCTCGCTCGCCGATTTTATTTCGCATATGAACGATGGGCGCATGTGAACCATGCTTGAAGCAGACTTCGTCATCATCGGCTCCGGCTCGGCCGGCTCGGCCATGGCCTACCGGCTGTCGGAAGACGGCAAGCATTCGGTGATCGTCATCGAGTTCGGCGGCACCGATATCGGGCCGCTGATCCAGATGCCGTCGGCGCTGTCGATCCCGCTCAACATGAGCCTTTACGACTGGGGCTTTGCCAGCGAACCAGAGCCGCATCTCGGCGGCCGCGTGCTGGCGACGCCACGCGGCAAGGTGATCGGCGGCTCGTCCTCGATCAACGGCATGGTATATGTCAGGGGCCACGCACGCGACTTCGACCACTGGGCCGAACAGGGGGCGGCCGGCTGGGGCTTCGCCGACGTGCTGCCCTATTTCAAGCGCATGGAGGACAGTGACGGCGGCGAGGACGGCTGGCGCGGCCACGGCGGCCCGCTGCACGTCCAGCGTGGCCCGCGCAAGAATCCGCTCTACGGCGCCTTTGTCGAGGCCGGCCGCCAAGCCGGGTTCGAACTGACCGACGACTACAATGGCTCGAAGCAGGAAGGCTTCGGACCGATGGAGCAAACCATTCGCGGCGGCCGCCGCTGGTCGGCGGCGTCAGCCTATCTGAAGCCGGCGCTCAAGCGGCAAAATGTCAGCGTGATCAGAGGCTTCGCCCGCCGGGTGATCATCGAGAATCAGCGTGCCGTCGGAGTCGAGATCGAAGCTCACAAACAGATTCAGGTCGTTAAGGCACGACGTGAGGTGATCGTTGCCGCATCATCGATCAATTCGCCCAAGATCCTGATGCTGTCCGGTATCGGCCCGGCCGCGCATCTCAAGGAGAACGGCATCCAGGTCGTGGCCGACCGGCCCGGTGTCGGCCGCAATCTGCAGGATCATATGGAGCTCTACATCCAGCAGGAATCGACCCAGCCGATCACGCTGAATTCGGTTCTCAACCCATTCTCCAAGGCGCTGATCGGGGCGCAGTGGCTGTTCTTCAAGACCGGCCTCGGCGCCACCAACCATTTCGAGGCCGCGGCCTTCGTGCGCTCGCAGGCCGGCGTCGACTACCCCGACATCCAGTATCACTTCATCCCGGCTGCGGTGCGCTATGACGGCAAGGCGGCGGCGAGGGCCCATGGCTTCCAGGCCCATGTCGGGCCGATGCGGTCGAAGTCGCGCGGCTCGGTGACGCTGCGCTCTCCCGACCCGAAAGCGGCACCGGTGATCCGCTTCAATTACATGTCGCATCCAGACGACTGGGCCGAGTTCCGCCACTGCATCAGGCTGACTCGCGAGATCTTCGGCCAGAAGGCTTTTGACGGCTTCCGCGGCAAGGAAATCTCGCCGGGTTCGCATGTCCAGTCGGACGAGGATCTCGACGCCTTCATCCGCGATCATGCCGAGAGTGCCTACCACCCGTGCGGCACCTGCAAGATGGGCCGCGCCGACGACATCATGAGCGTGGTCGATCCGGAGTGCCGGGTCATCGGCGTCGACGGCCTGCGCGTAGCCGACTCCTCGATCTTCCCGCGGGTGACCAACGGCAACCTCAACGCGCCGTCGATCATGACCGGCGAGAAGGCCTCCGACCACATTCTCGGCCGCACGCCGCTGGCGCCATCCAACCAGGAACCCTGGATCAATCCGCGCTGGCAGGTGGCGGATCGATAGGGCATTGTCCGGCGGACTGCTCCGCAATAGCGAATACATCTGGAGAACAGCATGCGCGCCCAGCCAACGGCATCGCACTATGTCAACGGCCGCTACATCGAGGACGAAGGCGGCGCGCCGCTGCCGGTGATCTATCCGGCGACCGGTGAGGTCATCGCCACTTTGCATTCGGCGACTCCGAACGTGCTGGAGCTCGCCATCGAAGCCGCGCGGGCCGCACAACCGGCCTGGGCGCGGATGAAGCCGGTCGAGCGTGGCCGCATCCTGCGCCGCGCCGCCGACATTTTGCGCGCGCGCAACGCCGATCTGGCGCGGATCGAGACGCTTGACACCGGCAAAGCGATCCAGGAGACGCTGGTGGCGGATGCACTATCGGCCGCCGACTGCCTCGAATATTTCGGCGGCGCGGTTGCCGCCTTCAACGGCGATGCGATCGATCTTGGTGGACCTTTTGCCTATACGCGCCGCGAGGCGCTCGGTGTGTGCGTCGGCATCGGCGCCTGGAACTATCCGATCCAGATCGCCGGCTGGAAATCCGCCCCCGCGCTCGCCATGGGCAACGCCATGGTGTTCAAGCCCTCGGAGAACACGCCGCTGTCGGCGCTGGCGCTGGCCGAGATCTACTCAGAGGCGGGCCTGCCCGACGGGCTGTTCAACGTCGTGCAAGGCTATGGCGATGTCGGCGCCGGCCTGGTCGGCCATGATGTCGTTGCCAAGGTTTCGGTGACCGGCTCGGTGCCGACCGGCCGCAAGGTGCTGTCGCTCGCCGGCTCGAAGATGAAGCATGCGACGATGGAACTCGGCGGCAAGTCGCCGCTGATCGTGTTCGACGATGCCGATCTCGAAAACGCCATCGGCGGCGCCATGCTCGGCAATTTCTATTCGAGCGGGCAGATCTGCTCCAACGGCACGCGTGTTTTCGTACAAAGCGGCATCCATGACCGCTTCGTCGACCGGCTGGTCGAGCGGACGAAAAAGATCCGCATCGGCGATCCGCTCGATCCTGAGACGCAGATGGGGCCGCTGGTCAACAAGGCGCAGCAGGAGAAGGTCGTTTCCTACATCGCGGCCGGCAGGCAGGATGGAGCAACGCTCGCCTGCGGTGGCAACGTGCCGTCGCTGCAAGGGTTCGATGGCGGCTTCTTTGTAGAGCCAACCGTGTTCACCGGTGTCACCGATAAGATGCGCATTGCGCGCGAGGAGATTTTCGGGCCGGTGATGAGCGTGCTGAAGTTCGACGGCGAGGACGAGGTGATCGACCGCGCCAACGACACCGAATTCGGCCTCGCCGCCGGCGTCTTCACCCGCGACCTGCAGCGCGCTCATAGGGTGATCGCCGAACTGCAGGCCGGCACCTGCTGGATAAACGCCTACAATCTGACGCCGGTGGAAATTCCGTTTGGCGGGGTGAAGCAATCCGGCATCGGGCGCGAGAACTCGCTGGCGGCTTTAGCGCTCTATTCGCAGCTGAAGGCGGTGTATGTCGAGACCGGGGATGTAGCGAGCCCGTACTGAGGGGTTGGCGCGAGGCACCCCCCTCTGCCCTGCACGGCAGAGGGGGGTGCCTCGCACCGGCCTCTCAACAACCTCACCCCTTCTGCGCTGTCCCATCAAGATACTGCGTCAGCGCGCAGACCAGATGATAGAAGATGCTGGCCGGCACGTCCGATGCCAAGGAGCGGCCGCGTTCGTCGATGCGGTCGATCCACAGGCCGAGCGGCGCCGGGTCGATGTGCCAGCGGAATAGCCGGCCGACGCGCGCCTCGATTTCGGGCTTGAGGTCGGGACCGCCCGAGCCATCCAGCGCAATCGCCGCCTTGATCGCTTCCGCCTGCGGCCAGCTGCGCGACACAAGGTCGAGCGGCAGGCCCTGTCTGGAGACCGCGCCGTAGGCAAGGCCGGTGGCGCGGTTGAGGCCGTTGGCGATGGCCGAGGCGTAGAGCTTGCGGGCAAAATTGCTCAACTCGCCCTGGCCGCTGCGGGCGACGAAATCGGTGAGCAGCGAGGCCCATTCGAAATGATGGCCGGGCTCGGTCCATGTGCCCTTCTCGCCGGCGGCCGGCTTCCACCCGGCGTCGAAATATTCGCCCAGCGTCCAGCTCTCGGCATCGAAGAAATGACTGCGGAAAAGGTCGATGATGCGCGCGGCGCGGCGCAGATAGGTGCGGTCGCCGGTCGCCTTATACCAGGCGAGGAAGGCCTCGAGCAGATGCATATGCGGGTTGGAGCGCCGCTCGCCCTCGCCATCGGATGTCTCGAGAAAGCCGGTCATGCGGCTGTCCTCGAGATGCGCGTCGAGGAACACGAAGGTCTCCTGGCCCAGCCGCAGCGCATCCGGATCGCCGCACATATGCGCATGCGCCAGCGCCAGCAGCACGCAGGAATGGTCGTAGGCATCCTCGGTTGGGTCGGCGACGGAGCCGTCGACATTGAGCGTGCGCACCCAGCCGCCCCGGTCCGTGCGGCCCTTGCCGGCCATGAAGGCGATGCCATGGGAGATCAGGCGATCGGCTGGACCGTCCCAGCCGCGGGCCTTGGCAACGGCGAAGGCGTAGACTTGCCTCGCCGTCGTGCGCATGCGCTTGGGCTTCAACAGCGCCTCGCCGTCGAAGCCGAGCGCCTCGTGGAAACCGCCATGACGCTCATCGACGCCTGAAGTCGACCACAGCGGCAAGGTCTCCTCGAACAGCCAGTGATGCACGCGCCGACGCCAGGCGCCGCTCTCGATGACGCGGTCGTGTGCCGGGGTGAACCTGGTTTCCAGCCGGCCCGACTTTTCCAGCTGCTCGACGATCTTCTTGACGTGCTGGCTGTGACTGACCGGGGCAACGAAGGTGGCGTCCGCGGTCGAGACGATGGCGACATCCTTCATGCCGATCGCCGACAAAAGCCGGCCGTCGCTGCGGATGTAGGAGTTCTCGCAATCGATGGCGACGACATCGCCGACGACGACATTGCCCTTGGCGTCGGCAGGGCCGACATCAAGCAGCGACTGCCAGGAGCCGAGGTCGTTCCAGCGGAAGCCGGCCGGCACCATGGCGATGTCCTTGGCCCGTTCCATGATGGCGTAGTCGATCGAGTTCGACGGGATGGCGGCGTAGAGGTCGAGCGGCATATAGAGGCCGGACAGGTCGCTCGTTGCTGCCTTGTAGGCCGCTTCGGTGGCCTGCCAGATGTCGGGCTGGAAGGCCGCAAATGCGTCGCGCATGGCGCCGGCGCGAAATAGGAAAATGCCGGTGTTCCAGTAGAAGGTGCCCGCACTGAGATAGCTCTGCGCAGTGGCGAGGTCGGGCTTTTCGACGAAGCGCGACACGTCGAAGACGCCGCCGCTTTCGGCTGCGACTTCGATATACCCATAGCCGGTCTCGGGCTGCGTCGGCTTGATGCCGAACACCACCAGACGGCCGGCAAGCGCTGCCTGGCTGCCCGCCTCGACGCTCTGCCAGAACTGCTTGGGCGTGGCGATTTCGTGGTCTGACGGCACCACCAGCACCAGGCTGTCGCCGAACTCCGACAATGTGCGCAGCGCGGCCAGCGCCACGGCGGCAGCCGTGTTGCGCCCGGTCGGCTCGAACAGCGGGCCACCGCCGGCGAGGTCGAGGCCGGCAAGGTCGGCATGCACGCGCTCGGCATGGCGCTCGGCGGCGATCAGGAAGATCGGCGTTTCGCCCTCCGGCCGCGCCGTCAGCCGGCGCAGTGTCTTGGCCAGCATCGAGCCGTCGCCGGAAAGATCGTGGAACTGTTTCGGGTTGTCCTCGCGTGACAGCGGCCACAGCCGCGAACCGACACCGCCGCTCATGACAAAACTGACGATGCGCTCGGTCATGAAAGGTCCAATCAGAACGTCTGGTTGTAAGCGCCGACTTCGGGGCTGCGGCGCAGCACGGCGTCGACCGCCTCGAACATCTGCCGGCGGCGGTCGGACGATACCGGGCTTTCGACAACCACGACAAGCTCCGGCTTGTTCGACGACGCCCGTACCACGCCCCAGGTGCCATCTTCGGCCACGATGCGCACGCCGTTGACGGTGATCAGCTCGGCGATCTTCTGGCCGGCAAAAGCCTTGCCGGCGCGCTGTATCGCCTGGAAGTCCGCCACCACCCGACCGACCACGCCGTATTTCACGTCATCGGCGCAATGCGGCGACATGGTCGGCGTGCCGAAGGTCAGCGGCAGCGCGCGATAGAGATCGGCCATCGAACTTATGGGGTTGCGGACGAGCATCTCACAAATGGCTATTGCCGTGATGAGACCGTCATCATAGCCGCGGCCGATCGGCGGATTGAAGAAGAAATGGCCCGACTTCTCGAAGCCGGCGACGGCGCCAAGCTCGGCGACGCGGCGCTTGATGTAGGAATGGCCGGTCTTCCAGTAATCTGTCTTCGCGCCGTTGGCGCGCAGGACGCTGTCGGTGTTGAACAGGCCGGTCGACTTGACATCGACGACGAAGGTCGAGCCGGGGTATTGGGTTGATATGTCCCGCGCGAGCATGACGCCGACCTTGTCGGCAAAAATCTCGTTGCCCTCATTGTCGACCACGCCGCAACGGTCGCCGTCGCCGTCAAAGCCCAGCCCGACATCAGCACCTGTTTCCAGCACTTTGTCCCTGATGGCATGCAGCATCTGCATGTCTTCCGGGTTCGGGTTATAGCGCGGAAAACTGTGGTCGAGCTCGACATCGAGCGGGATCACCTCGCAGCCGATGCGCTCCAGCGCCTGTGGCGCGAAGGCGCCGGCAGTGCCGTTGCCGCAAGCGGCCACGACTTTCAGCTTTCGCGCGATGCGCTTGTCGCTCACCAGATCGTCGAGATAGGTCTCGCGAAAACCGGAGACGAATTCGTAGGAGCCACCGCCGGCAAGATCGAAATCGCCCGACAGCACGATCTGTTTCAGGGCGCTCATCTCCTCCGGTCCGAAGGTGAGCGGCCTCGCCGCACCCATCTTGACTCCGGTCCAGCCATTCTCGTTGTGCGATGCGGTGACCATGGCGACGGAAGGCGCGTCGAGCGCGAACTGGGCGAAGTAGGCCATGGGCGACAGCGCCAGGCCAATGTCTTTCACCTTTGCGCCCGCCGCCATCAGGCCGGAAACCAGCGCCAGCTTGATGGCAAGCGAATAGGAGCGGAAATCATGCCCGGTGACGATGTCGGGACCCGCGCCAAGACGGCGGATCAAAGTGCCCAGGCCCATGCCCAACGCTTGGACGCCGATCAGGTTCAGGTCCGGCGGTTGCGTCGAACCGGCATGGCCAAACCACCAGCGCGCGTCGTATTCGCGAAAGCCGGACGCCTTGATCAGCGCTTCGGTTTCGAATTCGAAGCTGTTGGGCCGGGCGTCGCCTACGATTTTCAGGGGCAAGGCAGCAAAGCTCCAGATGGCGAAAACACGATTTATCGAGGCTGCTGCCTAGCACACAAGGCTTTAAGCCAGGTTTATCCCGGGAGGGAAAGCCAAGCTTTGCGGCAATGCCCAACGAAAGCCAACGAAATGCGACAGAAGCGCTGCCATTGCCGCTTGCAGGAACGGTATGCGGCAGCTATAAGCCCGCGGTCTGGTCACGGAGTGTAGCGCAGCCTGGTAGCGCACCTCGTTCGGGACGAGGGGGTCGCAGGTTCAAATCCTGCCACTCCGACCAGAAAAAACAGACACTTAGGTGTTTGTTTCTCCCGAGACCCCACAGATTTCCCCACAGAAAATCGAGAACCCGGGCGCATGACTTCACCTCAGCAGCGTTCATTCACCGACAGTTGTCGGATGACTGCAATTAGCTGAGAGCGGACCGTCAGCTTACAATTGTTCTGACGCGGCCGTTCCACTGTTCACCCATCAGCTGACGTCAAACCCCGGTCTTGAAATCGGTTGCACGCATTCTGCCCCGTCTCTTCCCGTGCCAAAAAATCCGGTTGTCTGCCTGTTTGCCCGCGATTTTCCGCATCCTGTTACGCTGTGTACGTGGCCGTGCTACTCAGTTGGGTGGCAAAATGGTAGCCGTCGGTTCTGGGGATGTTCCCTGAGGCCAGAGATTCACTTGCCCAAAAAAGGGACAAACCTCGGTTGAGGCTCGTGATGGAGCAGTCGGTTATGACGACCCGCCTAAAGAGCCGGATCAAGGCCATTGAAAAACTCGAAAAGGACTTCATCAAGAAGGCTGGGGTCCATCTTGATGCCGGCGACATGTATCTCACCCACATGTTTCTTCTAGGGGCTGCCCAGCGTACGCTATGTCAGTCTCGCGGTTTCCGGCATCTGATTGGGAGCAAGAACTTTCCATCCGCGACCGTCCTGCTGAGGACTCAAATCGACACGGCAATGCGGATGAATGCTCTGCCCCTCATCCAAGATCGTGAAAGCAGCATGAAAAGGTTGATGGCGAACGAGGTCCAATTCGACAGATTGACCACTATGGATGAAGGAAAGCAAGAGCGCCTAACGGACGCCTATCTCAGGAAACGGCTTTCGGCTGAGCATCCCTGGATCGATAGAGTCTATACTGAGACTTCTGACTTTGTTCATTTGTCGTTTCGTCATCTGTGGACCGCAGTGGCGGGTGTAGAGGATGAAACTAGGACAGTTCGCTTCGCCCTCTCGGGCATGGAAGCTCAGCGTTCTCAGTCTGACTATTTTGAAGTCTGCGATGCCTTCGCCGCCGTCTCGAAACTCGCCTATACGATGATCCTAGCTTCTTGGGGTCCTGTCCGACCTCCGCAAGAGAGACCTGATCGGGCGGCCTGACCCCATAAACTGGTAGCGGGCCGCTTGGCCCACTGGGATGAAAAGGCCGCACTACAAACCGATCAGGTTCCCAAAAAATTCCTGCGAATGAGCCGACGGCATCACGAAGAGACCGGCCGCGATCATCAATAATAGATGAGAAAAAATCACCGCTGATTCGGCCGAATACCTTGCTTCATCGAGTTCGAACCAGAATGCTGCACGCCACGTTACGACGTTTCCAACTGCATCATTGTGACGGTCGCTGAAGGGTCCTCTATGGCTTCTATTCTGCGCCGGAGATCCAACGCCCTATCCTGAGCATTGGTCTTGAAGTAATCGTGTATGATTACATTGGATTGACCGAGGACTGCGATGAAGGTGTGTAGAGTCGCCACCAGAGCGCCCTCCTCCATCTCCGACATTACAATCAATTCAAGCTTGTTCTCGTCGCCGTCGTCCGCAAATCGGAAGTGACGCCTGATGAGAGCCCGCAAATTGTTATGGGTCTCGCTGCAAAGCTGATTGTAGACAGACCGGTACTCATTCTCCATACCGGCGCGTTTGAAACGCTCGAACGTGTTCATCAATGGGGCGATTGCGGCGAGTCTCGCCAACTCGCTTGTGTGGAAGGCATTCGATTCGGCATCGGCTATCACGGAAGCGAGATAAGGATTGTCAGGGTCAGCACCTTTGGCAAGTCTCACCCACTCATGGTGGTAGCTCATTTCCATTTGGTGCATGTAACCATCGTCGGACGCCAGATTTACGAGGTCAACATAGGCCTCAAGGCATGAGCGCAGGATGATGTCGAGACTCGCACTGCGCCCTTTGGCTTGCAGGATCATTGCGCTGTCCACCTGCTCAATCACGGTAGAGTAAAGCGCAATAAGAGTGCGGTGGACTTTCTGTCCCTTGTTGAAAACCACCTGCGGCAGCATGTCCATGGTGGCCGCGAACAACTCTGGGAGAAAATCGTTCATTGCCCCTCCTGTCACGGTCGATACTACTGCGATTGGGTCGTATGCGCGCGCCTTCTGGAAATAGGAAGAGCGCCGATCGCGCTGGCGCCGACTGTCAAATCGGGGTTTCTCTCGCGCCTTTAGCTTTACGCCTGGTTGTGGCGCTGGTGCCGAATTATCGTGACAGCCGTGAGCATAATCGAATTGACCAGGATAGAGATCACTGAAATGACGATTTCGGCCCGTGGGCAAACGCCAGCTCGACCAGCGTGTAGGGTTTCTAGTCCTCCGGTGTCTCCTGCCGAACGTCTTTCTCAAGAGCCATCAATACGTCCTCAATCTCTATCATCTCATCCTTGAATTTCGACCGTGCATCCAATGATTTTGACGCCAGATGAAGGAGAGAGACTGGTGTTATGCATCTTTTCTTAATGCCTTTGTTTATATATACAATGTTTTTATCGATATCTGTCTTCATGTGTTGGAACGCAATAGAAAAGTGCGATTTATGTTCATAGTAATTATTCCCGAAAATGAGTGAATCCAGTCTTCTAAGGTCGTCTCGGAGGTCGCTGATGAACCGGTAAGGTATACCCTTCTCATCATCATATTGCTTGATGAGTCTCAAGAATTGATCGCGTTCGATAATATATTCTTGCTGAGACTTGTACATTTCATGGAGCTCATCTAACGTGGCTGTGACTAAACGAACAAAAGAGTTATACAAAGGCCTCTCCGTCTTATTTAGGTATTTTTTTCGCAGTGAGGCGGTGCCGGTAAAATATCTATGTTCGATTTCGAGGCGCTTTAAAGATGAATAGTGAATGCTCCCGTCCATCGATAGGAACTGATTCATCCAATATCTTGAGTTTCGTAACACTCTTACTCTTACAGATGAAGCTCTTTCCCTTTCTTGAATGAAAATGTCAATCAAACGAACAGATATCCATGTTCCAATTAATTCCACGGAAAAGTTTTGAATAAATGGAATTAGCCATGGAGGAATATTATTCTTGAATTCGACGGGAATCAATAAAAAGAACCAAGGCGGCTGAGCAAACGCGAGATACGCAAGCATGACGCATATGACGCCTATGACGTCGATTACTATAGCTAGCTTGTGCAAAGGTATCATTGTCTATCCACTACCACTCGATGGGATCACTTTTTTGGAAGGTTTGCTCGAAGGCCTGTCGTGGTGAGCCCCGGTCGATCGAGTGTAGCTTATTCTTGCCGAAACTCTACGCGTGTGTGACGATTCGGTTGTAGTAGGCCTAAGTCTCTTGACGCGAAGAACGCGGCATTGATCGCTTCTGATCCGTGGTCGTCCATCGGACTATTCGACCAACTTGGCCGACGCCATCTGCCTCGAAATCATCAAGAGTGCCTCGGTGCGCAAGATCGGGCCATGGAGGAGATGCCTTGCGGCGACACGATCCACACCTGGCTGATGAATGTGACGCCATACAGTCGCACCCTAGCTACCTCGTTTGCGGACGTCGGGAGCGATGCTCCAGAATGACCGAATTTAGGCAGAAAGTTGCCGGCCGGCTTTCAGACGAAAGGACGTTAAAGCCGACCTAATCTGCAGAGCTTCCCGGAGAAGCGGCCCTAACAGTTTCGATATTCTAAGTCCGAACGATCGACCGGAGCCGTGGCGGTGTCGAAATCGCTGCTCTGCAACCTCTGGTCTAATGTGGCGGACACTCTAAAAGTACCCACCCACGACCTTCTAGGAGAAGTCGATCGGACGCCGTCAGGGTGTCGCTCCTCAGGGCTAGACAAAGCAAATGTGAGGGTCGGCTCATCGCGACGTAGTGAAGCCTGAGACCTCTTTGTATAAGAACACCCTGCTTCGCTCCCCCCGATGAAATTCCCAGGAGCCAAGGCTTTAGGGTGCTCAGGTAGTGGTGCCGGTAGTAAGATTCCAGCACGAGCGTCGACGTGTGAGTCTCGCCTTTTACCGAGTGGATCGAGCCAAGTCTGACAGATACTTGTGGTTCGTTGGCAGGATATTGGTACATGTTGGACGAAGCGGAGATTGAAACCTCGGCCACTTTGCCTGCAGCGACGACCCAGGAAAGAAAGGCTTTGGCCTCCGGAGTGGCGATGTTCGCGCCGCGGAGTTTTCCGGCAACTGCTTCGATTGCCTTGGCCAACTTGTTGTTCCACAGCTCAGGCGTGGTGCTTCCCGCCTTCCTGACAAAAAAATCCAGTAGCCGCTTGTAGTTAAACGAAGCCGTCTCATCCGGGGCGATCGACAGGACAACTTGGTGCGGATTTTTGACCCTCTTAGTTGTTCCTTCGTAGCCTTCGCGACGAAGAAGCTCGAGCATGGCGAGGGCGACGGCGTTCACGAGCGGGGCTGTGCGACGAAGCCGGCTGCTTTCACGCCACCCGGCCATGACGTACTGGCTGAACAATTCAGGAACTGGTTCGCGGTGGACGATGTCAGGGTTATAGGCAGGAACATAGTGGCCCATCCAACGAGGGATCTTGTCGTCCTCGCCCTCTTTATGGACACCGGCGACGGCGGTGAACTCGCCTGACCGAAGTTCGTTGGAAGAAAAAACTTCGAGCAGATACTCGCAGTACCGGGGCAGAACCGACCGGACGGATGCGTCATCGAAGAGGAAAATCGCTGGGGGTCGTGGGTCATTCGGTCCGAGACCCACCAGCCCCTGTGGCGTAACGGCGAACGGATCGGCGAGGCCAGCTATTACGGTTCCAAATCGAAAACTGTTGGGAAGATCAACGCGGACAATCTTAGGCCCGGGAAACCTGTCTGTTTCCGCGCCGTTGGCGACGCCGCTGCTCTGGTAGATAGCCTGATTGGAGTCTCCAAAGCGTTGCCGCACCGACGGGTTATCGCCGTCCATAAAGACTCTGCTCAACAGGCAGGACTGTTCTTCGTCATTGTCCTGAACCTCATCCATAAACACCAAAGGAAACCGATGACGCATATCGCGGGCCAAGTCAGGGCGTTCCGCAACTACCTTCCGAGCCCACACGAACAGTTCATCGTAGCAGAAATAGCCCTCCTCAGAGCTCGATTTGCATATTTCCTGAATGAGCTTGAATGTTTCCGTGTGGGTTTTCCATCGCGACCGCATTTTCTCGCCGCTAAAGTCTTCCTCGTCATAGCGGAGGAAGGACCGTCCATCGCCGTTGTTTTGCTGATTCAGATAAAGCTTTGTCTTGTAGGCGGCCTTCTTCCAGCGATGTTCGATTGCGACTTCACTGTTGATGACCGTAATCGGATTACCCTTGGACCGGAGGTAGGGCAACGCCAGAAATTCATTAGCGAAGCCATGAATTGTGCCAACGAAGTGCGGATACCCCATAAGCATGGCGCCTTCGGCGCAAGAGCTCAGGCCGCGCACTATCTCGTCTCTGGCGGCGTTGGTGTGCGACAACACGCACATACCGGAGCGCAGGGAGGGCCACCGCCGGGCCAGAATTGCCAGCTTTGCAACGAGTAGTGTCGACTTGCCGCTACCTGGGCAGGCTTCAACGTCAATAGTATCCATTCGCTGGATTACAGTCATACGTGGATCTTTGCCGTCGGCGCCCGAAAAAGCCGTGGGTGGCAGCCCCATGACCCGGCACACCCAGTCGACATCGCCTTCCGTGACCGTTGGGGGGACAAACATCAGGGAATGACTGGTAGCGGTTCGGTCACGTGTTCGATGGCGTCGACCAGATATTTGGGTAGTGTTTGCCGCAATTCCGCGACGGCGAGTTGGCCGGTCTCGACTGCCTCAGATAGTAGGGAAGCCAGATACTGGGCAGATATCGCCTTGGAAACTCCGTCCTTCATGAAACGGGCGTAGACCTCTGATGCCAGTTCCTCGATGGCTTTTCCGGCAAATGCTAGCGCAGCGAACTCCGCCTTCGCAAATGTGATTTCCGTGTCACGCTTTTCGGGAGACTTCAGCAAGGTTTCATCTTTGTCAGTCAAGTGAGCGGCGAGCCAGACAAATTCCCCCAGGCCACTGAATGCGAGGTCATATTCAAGGGTCCACTCGTTCGCGACGAACGTTTTGATCTTCTGACCGCTTGCCCGCGCCTCAATACCCGCCCGCCGACCTGCAAGCTCGGTCCCGGGAAAATCTTGCTTTGCTCTCCACTTTCGCCTTGAGCCCTTAAGCGGCGGAAATGCCTCGCCAGTTTTCAGCGCACCGACGATCCACGGGGCGCAATCCGGCATGACGTCCATGTCAGTGACGCAGCTTACCGGGATACCGATCTCGCCGTCGGCCTCTGGATTTTCACGCTGGAGGATACGGGCAAAGCGCCCAAGCCCGGTACCCTTCACGTCAATGATCGAGACACCGTACTTCTCAAGATCTCTGCCTAGGAGTTGGGCAAGTGTGGGTATGAGGATGTCTTCGGCAGGCCCTTCGACAACAATTACGCCGCGGGCAAAAAAGAGGTTGGCTTTGGTGATGTCGAGATAGCGTTCCAGGAACGGGTAATCCGATGCGGTCAGGCTGGTTTTGCCTTTGGCGAGTGGAAATGCCTTGCAGTCCTTGATCAGCACCATGTTGTCCAGCTTAATCTCCGATGCGAGATTCGGACTGTGGGTGGTGACGATGACTTGGATTTTCTGACCGTCATCCTTCACCTTGCCGACGTGGCTTTGCAGGAAGCCCATGAGCCTAAGCTGCCGCTGCGGATGCAGGTGGGCTTCCGGTTCCTCGATCATTAGGAGCGGAAATCCTTCTTCTTCTCCGGCCAGCAGTAGAAGTTCACAGGCCATGAAAAGCAGATTGTTGGAACCAAGACCGCGGCCCAGAAAACCATCTGTGATACCCGGCGCGTTGAGGATGACGTCCAGCTTTTCGAGTATCTGCCGCAGGCGGGCATCGTCGTCGCCGTTGCCGCTTACGGCGATGTGCGCGGTCAGCTCGTCGTTTGCGAACGAGAGCGGGGAAAGATAATCGTCATTCAGGCGTCCCCTCGCCTTCCTAATACCTTCGTTGCTCTGAAAATGGTGGTTCGTGTAATCGAGGAGACCGACGAGACTAAGGGAGGCTGGGTCAAGACCGGGGAGTGCGGCGTTGTCGAAAGCGACCCCATGCGACTTGATCTCCTTCGTATTCTGAAGGATCTGGGCCAGACGGGAGCCCCTGCCCGCAGACAGGGCGCGTTCCGCATCGCGCAGGGGACGTAAATAGGTTGCGGAAAGGAGCGCGCGAGCCTTACTATCAAGGACCGGCCCTTCTCCGCCGTCACCTGACCGCCACTCAGTGGGAATGAACCGACGGGCCCCTGCGTGCATACGCTTAGCGGTCCACGTTACATGAAGAACCGTCCCTCCAGTGGGCATGTAACTGAGATACTCCGCGAACGCACCCCGATCGGCGGAAGTCAGACCATCGAATGTGCAGCAGATGCTGATGTTCTCGACCTGCGTTTTTGCAGCGACATCGAAGTGGAAATCATTTGGGTGAACGCGCAGGTATTCTTGGTCACGGGTCCCCAAAACCATCCGTATGGCGTCAATTATTGCAGTTTTTCCAGAGTCGTTTTCTCCCACAAGTGCGGTGATGCCCCTATTGAGCTCAAGGACAAAAGCATTTTCACCTTCACCGAACTGACGAAAATTACTAATCTCCAACTTGGACAGATACACCGAATCACTCTCCCGCTAATAAAGAGACGCTGACATCCGGCGTACAACTGTCAAGTTGCAATGTCTTTCCAGTGGGCAACTTCCCAGTAAAGGGTCCAGCTGCCTCACGGATGCACCAAGCTCATGTCAACAATTGAGATTGTACGGTGTATAGCTAGCTCCGGCGTAGCCTTAATCCGCGCTGCATAGTTAGCCTTATTCAAGCTGTGAAAATTAGAGGTCACCTGAGGCCGCTAGCGAGGGTCCGTCCAACGTATCCCACGATGGTGCTCAAAATATCCTTCGAGCCCTTCACAACCGAGGCGGCTTGCATCACGCAGTCGTCGCCCGGTGATCTTTGGCATGTTCGCGCACAGGGCCCGCTTTTAAAAAATGGCAAGACCTCCCTTCATGACCGACTTGAGGCGCATTGCTGATCGGCAGATTTTAGCCGGAAGCTGACGGGCAGCTCCTGGTGACGTCAGATTGCCGATGACGGAAGGTCGGGCGGCACCACCTGTGGACCTGCACGACCCAATGCTCTGGTCATTCCGAAAGTGGCAAGAGCATTTGCCGTATTTTATGCCTGTAAGCGCGTCGACTATTGACCCACAGATTCGAGCGTGTTTCTAATACAGTGAGGGTGTATTTTCGAAAAGTCTTTCGATCGACATTGCTTGAAAAACTAGGGTGGGGGCAACGTCATGCCGGAGCAATATACGGCTCCGCCTGTTCGCCGGTTGCGTGTCTATGCATTCGACCCGCAGGCGTCTACGTCGGTCGCGACTGCAGGCGTTAATGTCGCAACGATAAAAATACCTTGGGAGCAGAGATGGGAAGAAGAAATCCAGCCCGGCCCCGTCAATGACTATCTTGAAGTTATTGATATCGATCCGGTCAGCGGGCAGTTTTATGAGCCCGTAAACCTCAATCATCCCTATCTTCTGGCTCAGGACGGCCTTGCCCCTTCGGAAGGCGACCCCCGCTTTCACCAGCAGATGGTGTTTGCGGTCGCAATGAAGACTATCCGAACGTTTGAACGAGCGCTTGGCAGAAGGGTTTTCTGGGCTCCGCGTCGCGTTCCCAACGGGCGTAAGTACGAGCCGGTCTATAAATTGCGGATTTATCCCCATGCACTTCGCGAGCCCAATGCTTACTATAGCCGGGAAAAGAAGGCCCTCCTGTTCGGCTATTTTCAGACGTCCGCACACAGCGCCGGCGCCAAATGGGTGTTTACCGCGTTATCGCATGACATCATCGTGCATGAGGTCACGCATGCAATCCTGGACGGACTTCACCGGAGGTTTGCTGAGCCGACCAGCGTAGACAGCTTGGCTTTCCACGAAGCCTTTGCCGATATCGTCGCGCTGTTCTCGCATTTTTCGCTCGAGGAAGCCGTAAGCGCCCAGATCGCGAAAGATGGCGGCAGGCTCGACAATCGCTCCCTCCTCAGCGGTCTCGCTCGACAGTTCGGCGAGGCTACCGGCCGGGACGGGGCCCTTCGCGAAGCGATTGACGATCACAGCGGCGCTGCGCCCGTGATCTTGCGCGACGACATGACCGAACCTCATGAGCGCGGCGCGGTCCTCGTGGCGGCCGTTTTCGATGCCTTTCTTTCGATTTATGAGAACCGCACTGCTGATTTGCTCAGAATCGGGGGCATCAAACCCGGCACGGGTCCCGACCAAAACCTGCACCCAGACCTGGTCAAGCGATTAACACGGGAGGCGAGCAAGGCGGCGGAACACGTGATGCGGATGTGCATCCGTGCCCTCGACTACCTTCCCCCCGTAGACGTTCGCTTTGGCGATTTTCTTCGGGCGATCATTACGGCGGACTACGACCTGGTACCCGATGACGTGCTGAATTATCGGCTCGCCATCATAGAAGGGTTTCGGCGCCGCGGGATCATACCGGAGGGCTGCCTTTCTTTAGCTGTAGACAGTTTGTTGTGGGAAGCTCCGGTCCATCATCTGGCGGCCGATTATGACGATTTGGATCTGGACTTGGAGCCACAATTCGATCGGACGACGGCAATCAAGACTGCCGAGGAGAACGCGGAGAGCGTGCATTGGTGGATCTTGGGATCGGAGAGCTTTCGGACCACCGAGGATAAGCCATGGCAAGAGGTGTGCGGGGTTGTTTTCCGACGAGATCTGATCTCAGATGACGACCGCGAGACGATACTAAGCCGGCCAGGGGACCCGGAGGCATATGCTCCGCCCGTGGAAATTCATTCTGTAAGAACCTCCCGGCGGACGGGACCTGACGGCCAGGACCTTCGCCAACTGATCATAGAAATTGTGCAGCAGCGGCGCGGCTTCTACGATCCGAAAGAACAGAAATTCCAAGACAAGCGCGGCGATAAACCGAAGAACGGGGACTTTGTTTTTCGCGGCGGTGCCACGCTCATTTTCGACCTTCGGGAGGGTCACCTGCGCTACGCAGTCCGAAAACACATTAGTGACGATGTCCGGCTGGAGCAACAACGCGAGTTCCTTGGGGGTTATCGCTTCGGCTCGACCGCGTTCGGCTATGGTCTGCACGGGGGATCGAGTGGCGCAGCGTTGGACGAACCTTTCGCTCTGGTCCATCGGGGAGGTTAGGTTGGCGATACTGAAGCGCTTGAGCATCAGGATGTATCGCGGCATCTTGGGTGATTGCTTCCTCATTCGCACCACCTTGGATGAGGCCGGTGCGGAGGTTGAGCGATCCATACTGATAGATTGTGGGGTTCTCCAGAACGTCGCCGCTGGAGTCGACCTGATCGCCAAACTCGACCCAAAGGTCGTGAACCGGATTGGTAAAAAGCGCCTAACCGAGGTTGAGGCGGGCCCGGCCCGTATTTCAGCGATCGCGAAGGACGTCCTGAAGACCGTCGGCAAGCGAATTGACCTGCTGGTCATAACCCACGAGCACTACGACCATTTGTCCGGGTTTGCATTCGAGAAAGGTGCATTCCTTGACGGTGCAGTTTCCATCGGCCGGCTTTGGATGGCTTGGACCGAAAACCCAAAAGATCCGCAGGCTTCGGCCTTAAGGGCACGATTTTCGAAGGGAAAGCAGGCATTGGCCGCGGCGGCCGCGCTGGCTGAAAGTGACGCGCATCCCGGCTTGAGAACCGCAGCTGCGCTTGCCGCCTTCGCCGGGCCGGTCGCCGTGAGCGGGTTAGGTGCATCAGGCGTCTTCGGGACGGCCGAAATCATGCAAATGCTCAAGGATAAGGCTGGTGCCGATTCAACATCTTATCTCGAGCCTGGACAGGTCATTGATCTCGACGAGTTCAATATCAAGGCCTTTGTTCTTGGTCCGCCTCGAGACGAGGCCTTGCTGCGTAAAGACACGCCATCCAAGGGTCATGCCAAGGAGGTTTATCTGACGCGTCTGGACGCCGCGGCGGCGGCAGAGAGCACGGTGAATGCCCAGCTCTCGCTTCAAGCCAAACGAACCGACACAGTACTGCCTTTCTCGGCCGTTTACCAAAGACCCCTGAACAAGAAAGCCCGTCGCAAGGAACCGACCGAACCAAAATCTGTGGTTGGCAACCTGTATGACGCTCCGGCTGCGGAGTGGCGTAGGATCGACAGTGATTGGACAGGCTCGATCGAGGCTCTGGCCCTGAAGATGGATTCGGATACCAACAACACCAGCTTGGCACTGGCGTTTGAACTCCCCGATGGACAGGTATTGCTGTTTCCCGGCGACGCCCAGGTCGGGAATTGGCTGTCGTGGAACGACCAGACCTATCCTCCCGCTGCGATGAACATGTCCTCGGGCAAACCTGTCACGGCGGAGGACCTGTTGCGCCGGACAACCTTTTACAAGGTCGGACACCATGGCAGTCATAATGCCACGGTCAAAGCGCTCGGTCTGGAGCGCATGGTCGACCCACGACTTGTAGCCGCGATACCGGTCGTAGAGGCGGTCGCAGCCATTCAAGGTAAGGGTCGAACGGAACCTGGAAGCGGGTGGAGGATGCCATTCGAGGAGCTTTACAAGGCGCTCCAGGAAAAAACCAAGGGACGCATCGTTCAGGGCGACGGTAACCCGACCGCCGAGCAGCAAGCTTTCAGTGACAACCCGACGTCAAGGCAGCGGCCGGTCAAGATCGAACACAACGATCTTTTTGTTGAGATGACGTTCGATCTTTCATGATGCCAGCCGCTCGGGTCAGCGGGGAATTCTCAAGGGTGTTGTGCGATGGTCGTTCAAATCAACGGCGAAACCAAGAAACTTGGAATTGCGCTCTCGGGGGGCGGGTTTCGTGCTGCCGCGTTCCATGTAGGGACTTTTACGGCTCTCCGAGAACTCGACTTACTCGACAAGCTGGATCTCATCAGCTGCGTGAGCGGCGGGAGCGTGGCAGGCGCCTACTTGGCGCTGAACTGGGGCAGACAGGACGTGCTGAAGGGCCTGTCGGACTATTTGCTGACAAAGTCGATCGCCGTCTCCTCGATCATCGGTGGCATTCTGGACCCCTTCGAAACGCGTCTAGAGAAGCTTGGCGCGAGTTACGATCGGGATCTGTTCGCGGGTGCACAGTTATCCGCTCTCAGAGATGGTCCACGAATCTATTTCAACGCCACCAACTTGGCCACCGGCAACATGTTTTTCTTTGTTGCAGGCAAGGCATTGGCCGCTGGGGAAGACGGTGGAGAAACGATGGGCGAGCACGAGAGCGGCACCGCGAATGCGAGTAATTATCCAATCAGCTTGGCGGTGGCGGCATCCTCAGCCTTCCCGCCCGTCTTTCCCCCGCTACGGCTCAATGCCGATATCTATCCTAATCCCCTGAGCGACTACGCGACGCTGAGCGATGGAGGCATTTACGACAATCTGGGCGTGAACCCGTTGATGCGAGCTCGGCGCAATCCCGTCGATGTGTGTTTTGTAAGTGATGGCGGCAAGCCGTTCGCCGTGTCCGCTCATCCGACAGAGTCCGGGACAATCGTGCTCAAGGAGGCGATCAACATCCTGATGGAGCAGGTCAGAGGTCTTCAGTTTGCTAGGCTGCAGTTGGCTTACGAAGCCAAGAAAGGGCCGAAACCCGTCTGGTTTTCAATAGACAGTAGGAAAGGGGAAGAACGGCCGGGCGACGCCGCCTTTGCCTCTCTCGTGTCCACAGATTTAAAGAGGTTGGAGGCCGAAGAACTTGAAGTTTTGGTTCGACACGGTCGCGCCCTGACAATGGCCCGGGTAAAAACCTACACTCCGGAACTCCTCGATTAGTAATATTTATGTCTGAATTGGAACAGAACAAGCTATATGCCTACTTGTCGACAAAACATAGCTATAACTACTCTTATTCGATCCCGCCTGATTGACTTCAATCGCCTAACTTTAATCTACAGCATTACTTCTCCGAAATCCGCAGGCTTACAGATGATTTTTAACACAGACAGCATTTGGATGAAGGCAACGCTTTGACCAATTATCTAAGAGCTATCTGTTGAAATCAAGGCGTCGATTTTCTATATCCAAGTAGCGCGGGGGGGCCATGAGTGACATTTTAGCCAAAATCTCGTCCTACAATCTTTTCAACAATTTGGTACCGGGCGCTATTTTGAGTGCGCTACTCTCAGTCCTCGACATCTATCACATCGAGAGCCTGTCTGTCGTAGCCGACTTGGTGGTCTACTATTTTCTGGGTATGATCGTCAGTCGCGTGGGATCGATCATCGCTGATCCTATCCTGCGGCTAGTTCGTTTGCTACCTCAGCGCAACTATCCAGCCTTTATTGTCGCAAGTGCCAAAGATGAGAAAATCCTAGTATTGCTGGAGACCAGCAACATGTACCGGACCATCTTCGCGCTCCTGTTAGTTGTCCTTGCCGCTTACGACCTGCGGTCCTTGAGTACCGGCTTGTCAACCGCAACGGCCATAAATTGCGGGCTTTTGGCCTTGGCGGCGTTATTTCTCGTCTCCTACCTCAAGCAAAACTATTTCATCACCAAACGTGTCGAGCATCACAAGGGCTAAGCCATGTCGCTCGTCAAATCGCTATCGGTCGGCAACGGCGACATGTTTTACATTCTCCACAACAGCGATAATTTCACCATGATTGACTGTTGTATGAGCGAGATCCTGAGAGAGGCTATCGTCAAAGAGATCAGGGCGGTTTCCTCGGATAAAGGGATTTCGAGGTTTATCTCAACTCATCCAGACGAAGACCACATTCTGGGTCTGCCCTATCTCGACGACGAGATCAAGATAGTGAATTTCTATTGTGTGGCCAACCACGCGACCAAGGACAACCCTTCAGAGTCGTTCAAGCGCTATTGCAAGCTGCGGGACTCCTCTGCCGCCTTCCACGTTTACAAGGGCTGCACACGCAAATGGATGAACCTCAGTGATGAAACGCGATCGAATGCCGGCATCAGCATTCTGTGGCCCGATGTTTCGAACGCAAGCTACCAGGCTGCGCTCAGGGACGCCGCAGAAGGTTTAGCTTTTAACAACATGTCGCTTGTCGCCCGCTATGCGATCGAAGACGGTGCAAGTTTTATGTGGATCGGCGATCTGCACACAGAGTTCATGGAAGAGATTTTCGACAGGATCGAGCTGCAGAAAACCACGGTTGTTTTTGCGCCTCACCATGGCCGGAACAGCGGGAAAATCCCAAACTCCTGGCTCGAAAAACTTGACCCTCAGATCATCGTGATAGGCGAGGCACCCTCGCGTCATCTGAACTACTATACCGGCTATAAAATTGTGACCCAGAATGAAGCCGGCGACATCACAATGGACTGCATAGCAAATAAGGTTCATTTCTACGTCTCGAACAAAGACTATTCTCGTGACGACGTTCTTGATGATGAAGGCATGTCGGATTATCCTAACTATGTAGGCTCGATAACCGTCGAAACCGAATACACTTTGGATGGATGAAAGGGGCGTCCGGAGGGAATGCTATGAAGTCATTCGCAGTTGGGCTGCTGGTTGCCGGTGTCGCTTGCAACCAGGCTAATGCGTGGGGGCCAGAAGGGCATTCGATCGTCGCGGAAATTGCTCAGCGGCGGCTGTCCTCGACCGCGCTGTACGAAGTCAAACGCATCTTGGGCGGTGAGGTGGCAATGGCATCAGTGGCGAGCTGGGCCGACGATGTCCGCTATGCAGTCCATCCTGAGAGCTACAACTGGCATTTCGTGGACATTCCGCTGGCCGACAGCAAGTACGATCCGGTTTCCCAATGCGCCGCAAATGCCCAAGGCGACTGCGCCATCGCTGAGATCGATCGGGCCGAGCATGAAATCACCTGTGCTTCGGACCCCCTACAACGCAGAGACAGTCTGCGCTACCTCATTCACATCGTTGGAGATTTGCACCAACCCTTTCACACGGTGTCCGACAATACCGGCGAGAACGCGCTTGCGGTGACGGTCAAGTTTGGCGGCTTGATTAAACGCCCTCCAAAGGCTCCGGCCGACAACCTTCATGCGGTCTGGGACAGCATGATAATCAAGCAAACTACCTATGCCTGGGGATCATATGTCGACCGCCTTGAAGGCGATTGGCTGCTGAAGCATCCCGAGGCCTCTGAAACGCTTGACCCGGTAGCTTGGACCCTTGATGCTCACATTTGGGCTCAACAGATGGCTGCAGGTCTTGTCAATGGAGCGACGCTTGACAACGATTACTACGCGAAGGCTCTGCCCGTCGTGGACGAGCAGCTCGGCCGCGCGGGCTTGAGACTGGCCGCGGTGTTGAATCGCTGGCTCGGAACAGGTCCGGCTTGCCCTCTTCACTGACCTCCTTCAGGCACTACCGCGCGGGAAACAGACGTGCGAACGGATTGGTGAGTGATGCAAACACGGTTCATCGAGCGCAACGCGCAGGCCATGAGTGCGCAACGCCTTGATCTCTCGAGCCACGATGGGTTCGCGCTGGCCAGGATAAACCGATTGCGTCACCACCAGAATGATACGTTCAGGGGCACGTTCTCTCGGCCGAACGCGGCTTCGAGACGCCGATAGAGAGTTTCCTATACCAAAGCCAGTATTTTTAAAGACGATTTTCCAGCTGAGAATGCCCACTTCGGCAATATGATTGTGACTGAAGCCGTTGAGCAACGCTGATCTGGACGCACCCAATAGGCTTCGACCTGATCTTCTTGCCGTCATGCCAAGACGGCTGGAGCGTCGCGAAAGCCGCCGACTACCGAACAACCAAATTTGCCGCAGGTTTGTCTGTCCAGGCCGCAATAAGGCCTTGCATCATTGTCGCATCGATCATGCCTTTTATGGCTTCGAAGCGAGCTTCGTCGTGACTAGGATGGCCGACGTTTGAAAGCAGATAGGCAAATGCACCTACGGTCTGCAGGAACCGTCGAAGCGTTCTCCAGTCAGAAGTGTTTTCCCTCGGCAACCAAAGATGGTGGGGCCACTTTATGACCCCGGCGCTCAGTTCGCCTGGTATCGACGCCAACAGCCGTCTCATTGTCGTGGGTGTCATGTCGTCGGTGAGAAGCCAAGCCTGATTGCGGGTGCTCACTCGCACAATCAATCCCCCGTCATTTGTGCGCTTCGCCATCCGCGTATGATGGATGGAGACCATGGTATCCGCATCAGGCGCGAAGTCGAATGTGTCGATCCAATCTGTGCTTCGGCTTGGTCTGTCTGCATCGATCCAGGCCCTTTCGGCACCAGAGCTCAACAGGTGCAGGACCCCATTGTTGTGGGTCTCCTCGAAGTTCAATCCGAGAAGTGTCTTGCGCAGCGAATTTAGAAGGTCGAGACCCGCCGGGGCTTTGATCAGGTCGTTGGCCGGAATGATATCGTCTTTGGCGGAAAGCCCGATGATGATCTCGTCGATGGGAATCTTTGCATCGATCAAACTCTCCAGTCCACCGATATGGTCCAGATCGGAGTGGGTAATTATCAGACGGATCTTCTTGGGCGCGGCGCTGCCCGACCCGATAAGGGCGCGAACCTTTTCTACCAAGTCGTCGCTCTCCCCAGTGTCTACCAGAATTATCGAACCGTCGATCAGCTTGATGTAACTCGCATCGCCTCTGCCCTGCAGTTCCATGACAGACAACTCCGGTTGCGCTGTCGCCTTCTGGTGCCCATTGAGACTTGGAGTCTGCACGACAAACTCCGGACCTGAAAAACCAACAGTGTCAGGTGCGTTCACCGCGTTTCGGGCCGCCTTCAGCCTGGCTTGTTCGAGGGTAAGTACGTTGCTGAAAACTTTCAGCAAGTCGTCATCAACGTCCGGGTCGAGCGGACTGTCGACGATCATGTTGAAGGACGAGAACTCTTTTCCAAGCGAAGGGCTGAGCTCGGCGCGTGATATCAATCGCCGCGAGATGCTTCCGTCTGGTTCCACCCACTCGATACAGATCTTATCGTCGTCGCCGACCGAGAGCTTCGCAAACTTGTCGGCCAGGCTTGCTACCTGCATGCCCAACATGGATTGGATAGCGCTCAAATCACGAAACTTCGCGAAGGCGCTTTCCTCCAGCGATTGCTCAATGGGGTTCTTATCAAGGTCAGTCGCGCAGCTTAGATCATCCAGCAAATCGAATTCCACATGGCCGCTTATCTTGTCGCGCTGGTCGAATCTTGCAAAAGCCGCAGCCCTCACCGCCTCCCCTTGCGTCATTACCCCCGCCCGCCTCGTTCGAAAGAACTGATCGACTGATCCTCCGATCCGATATGCGGAATTGCGAGTTGTAACGTCATCACTAACATCGTCATTTGTTAGAGCGGCTCTGAGGGAGGCTGCAGACGCAGTCTGTCTGTCCAGTCGGTAGACGTCCGCCAGAGACTTGAACAGCGCCTCGTCAGACGCTGACATCGTGTCCTGTTCGACTTTCGACCCCAAGGCTTTGAAGGCATCCGCCAAAGCGCCTCGGTCATAGGGGTCGAGCCCTGCTAACTGCGAATACCAAAGCAGCCAGTCGGCTCTGTCATTTTCTGAAATGGCGACATCAGCCCCGGTCAGGGCACGGATCGACTTTTCGACCACAAAGTCTGCTGCTTCGCGCGCATCTGCCGGGTCAATGTCACTGCCGGCGGCAGACGAGGAATCGATCCCGGCGGGAAACGACTTCCATTCGAACCGTTGTCTCGCTTCCTCCAGAGAGAGCAATAGCTCGGAACTCGAACTGACATTGCTGCCCTTTGCGAGAACGCTTCGGACTGCATCAAAGGCGCTGCTTACGGCCATCAGAGCGGGCTTGGCTTGCCACGCCTTTAATGCGGAGTCGGTGTCCTGCTGGGTTTCACCTGCTATCGCTAGGCCGTTGACGACAATCATGTAGTCGAATCCATCGTCCATCGGCTCGACCGCAAGCTGGTCGGCCAGCCCCACGCCGGAAATAGTAAGCCATTGGTCGGCGCCCGGCTTGGTAGCTTCTTCTAGGCTTTGTTCTTTGACCTCCACTCCATCCTTGAACCTCTTGACCCGGACGTTGCCCGCAAAGCCCCCCATTGATGCGTCTGGCGGCGAGCGATCGTGGTCAATGCAAAAAGCAGGTAATGCGAACCCGTCGCCTTCATCGGACTCGAGCAGCGTGCTTGTGCCCGGTGGGAAATTCGCTCCGCCCCCCGACCAGCCGGTCGTTGAGATGAAATAGTTGCCAACGGGCAAGCGCATCCGTTGCACCGGATCCGCGCGAGCCTCAATTGCGGAGAATGACACAGCACAGATGAGAATAAGAACCCATGCCTTTAGAAGTGCTGACAGTCTATTTTCGCCCGACATTTTCCTCTCCGCAGGAATTCCAGCCGCCACATTGTTTTATTCGCATTCGCAGTCAGAACACCAGAAACCATACTTGCGCGCAAGGCAAACGAGCGGCGACGTCAGAAGACTTTCTGCTATGTAATATTATCTAGTGGACAAGTATATATTAATTCCTCAACGGAACAGAGACCGTTGATTGCAGCACGCGCGCACTTCTATATTTAAGATCGCAGATTTTTCATTTTAACACAAGAGTTGCGATTTCGACACTTGGAGTTCAGCGACTCCGGAAATCGCTCATACGATAAGCGTTCGGAATCCGTGGTTGATCGGGACGTGAGAGTACTGAGACAGTGCGATCATGCCCAAGCGTGGAAGATCACAAGTGGTCACTCGATACATACCCCCGTTTACGGCACCACCTTTCCGAATGAAGGTAATAAGTGATTGATAAGTATCATGAATATTGCCATAGCGGTTTGGACCACAACCAACCCGCTCGATATCCGTCGGGAATGCGGGATCACGCCGCGTCGCGCTCGAATCATAATCGCTTTGAAAGGCGTGACTTGAGCATCTCTGCCGCGGAGCAAACTTGGCGCAACGGGTTGATAGAAAAGAAATTAGGCGGTTGTCCTGTTGAAGTCGCTATGGGGAAGAAATGCGCCCTGCCCTGCCCACACTGCAATGCCGATTTCACGCCCTGGCTGAGATCGAGATGACTGAAATTGGCCGGAAGCCGTCGGTCTGCTATCAGAGTCCGTTTGGCGGATAGCTGCCGCTCGGCTCGACCTCAAGGCCTCCATCAGTGTCCCGATCAGTATGTCTTGGAAGAGGAAATTGGCCCGACGACTCTGTGCAGGCTTAGGCAAGCAGAAGCTGGGACGGACCGGCGAGGCCAAACCGGTACTGGTGTGCGCGATCCAACAGCGCCGAGACCAACTGCCGCCCGCCGCCTGAAAGGCTAACTCGGCCGGCCCCGACATCGAAGCGGATCCGCGTGCCGTCCGGAGCAGTGTAGGTTATGCGCTTGAGATGTTCTTCGTCACGGAGCTGACCACCAAGTGCTTCTTCCATGTCCTCGAACAGATCTACGAGGGTATCGTAGCTAAGCGCGTCCGGCGACACCTTGACCACGATGCGCTCGAACATTGGGCCGAACGTATCGTCGATTTCCTCCCGGTGCTCGTGGCTCTCGCCTCGCAACACCAGCCGGCGAATGATGACAAAGGATGCCGGGTCAGACTGGTCTTGACGTGTATCGATTGAGAAGCGGAAGTACTCGGTGTCGAGGCTGCCCTGACCATCGCCACTCTCACGAGAAATTTCGCGGCGTCTAAGGCCGAAGCTCGACTTGACCGTGTCGTAGAGCTCCTGGATCTCTTCATCAATGCGCTCCGCCAGGAGGTCGCGGACGAAGCCGGTTGCGTGGTCATTGATGGAGTCCGGCTCGAAATGTCCTCGCGATCGGCTGAAGCCAGGAAGCGACCGAATGCGGCCGGACTCGACTCCTTCGAGATACTCTCCGATAGGGGCGAGGCTAATCCGGCGAAGGTCGCCCGCTGTCGCTAACGGCGCGCGGCGCTCTGGCACCTCGCGGATAGCAAAGGTGTTGGATGCGCTGATCATCGCTTGCGGCCACTGCCTTTGCCGCCGCTCAGTGCTCCGCGTCAAGTATGCGGGCACTTCCCGGCGAAGGTAATCCCGCAATCCAGCGTCGGTCAGGAACCGGCCTGGTCCCAAGGCCCCTTCCGCCTCGCCCCGGAGCGCCTGAAGCAGGAAGTGCGTCCAGATACCGTGACGGAGTTCGTCACTCGGGTAAGACTTCTGTCCCGGTTCGCAGGAGAGAAACAAAGCACAGTAGCTAGCTGACGTCAGGAACTCAGCAAGTTCGTCTCCGCTTAGGTCGCTGACCACGTCCCGCGCCCTAACGAGCGGCCTGAAGTCCGCTGCACATGCGTCAACAAACGCGAGCGCGCGACGGCAGTCTGATTCGGTAAGCGGATCCAAGAGAACCTCGCGCAGCAACAGCGTCGTGCCTTCAGGGTTATGCGCGTGGCTGTCCCAAGCTGTAATCCGGTTTCCGCCTGCGCTGTGGAAACCATGCCCTGCATAGTAGAAGACAAACAAATCATCCTCTCCGAGTGACGCGATGGCTTGGCGGAGAGAATACTCGATGTTCCCCCTAGTGGCGTCGTTGTCGACGAGCAGTTCTAAATCGAGGCGATCTTCACCATAGATGCCGCGGAGCGCTTCTCCAAAGCCTTCAGCGTCGCGCCGAGCATAATGCACCCTGCTCAGAGCACCGGAGGAGCGAGTCTGATACATTTCCAAACCGACAATCACTGCCACCACGCGTCCGGACGACGGAAGAATCGCAACCGGGACAACAGGAGCCGCCCGTGTGACGGGCCGCCGCGCCATACTAAATCCTCCCCGCTTGGCTGATAGCTTTGTTGACCTCGATTTCGCTGATTTCGTGCATGCTGTGGATGATCATGTCCCGCGACAGATGAGTAAACCGATATTGTCTTAGTAGCCGGGCCGGCGGTCGACCTCAAGGCAGTGATGGAGCCGGGCACCATCCTCTACGCCATCCTGCCACCTCACGCGGGCAAGAAACTGAAAACGGCCCGCGCACCGTCGTATCCACCGCACGCAAACCCTACGATGTCATCCCACGCTCCACCTTGCTTGTCGAGATTGCCAGCGCGTCGCCAATACGAGAGTCTATTTACCGCTGTTGTCGTCCGCCCAGATCCAGAAACTCCGAACTATGCCGGCTTCGAGAAGGCTCTGCTGGGCGACGCAACCCCAGCGCACGGACATGGAATCGCTGGTGCCCGGCAAGCCATACGTGGACATCGAGATCGAACCGAGCCCGGCTGCAAAGCCATCGCCGGCACCGTGCGTCCGTCTCGGTCGTATGAGGTCTGCCTTTCGCGCCAAGCGGCCTCCCGCCCATCCTGTGACCCGGCACGGGTCTCACGGTTGGGGTCAGAACTCGTCCATCTGCGCTCCGCTGTTCAAGGGGAATCGGGGAGTTCGGACACCCGCATCGACTCCTCGAAGTCCGCGAGGTTCTGGTCCGTCGGTATCTGGCTGCGGTCGTTGAGGCCCCGCATCGCGTCGGCGACATCGCGATGGCTGAGCGTGCCCAGGATCACGCGTCCAGACTCGAGTTGGTAGTCCAGCGATCCGCACCACGAGTTCACTCGGCCGCAGCCGGGAGCATAGGCAACCTGCTTTGGCTTGCCGCTGACCTCGTGCTTGGCGAGCGACACCCGCAAGTGCTCAAGCAGCGCGAACTGTATGTGCGTGAGTCTCAGGTCCCCTTTGATGGCATCGACGATACCGGGATCGGTAGCTACGCGTTCGAGTTGCTCGGCCCGCATCTGCCGGGTCGGGTGCAGATAGCCCGGATCGGTCTTTAACGCCTTGATCTTGAGCACCAGCCCGCCGGTTTGCGAGAGTTTTACTATGTCCTTGGCCCGTTGGCGCCAGGTGCGCAGCAGCTCGTAGGCCGAAAAGATCCACATTTGCGACTGGGCGTTGAGGAAGGCCAACTGCCCGATGTCCATCCTGTCGCCGACGTGTTGCAGCGTTTCCTGCTCCAACTGCGTGATGAAGCGGTCGACGATCTCGAGATTGGTGATTTGGAGACTAAGATAGGGATCATCGAACAGCTGGAGTGACGTCAGCCCCCTGCGGAGTGCGGTCCAGTCGATCTGGTCGAAAGGGGTGTAGGGGAGCTCGCCGTAATAGTCGTCACGATCGTCGTCCTCGTCTTCCACCTGGAGGTCGGCTCCGGCCTGCGCAATGGTTCGATGACCGATCATAGCGCTGCAGGCGCGGCAGCGAAAATGCTGGCGCACTTGCAGCGAGCCTGCCAGCCACGCTAGATGGGCCCTGTCAGTTTGGGTCCCACCAGCGCGAGGGATGGATGTCGAGCGGGGAGGCGCGGCAGTGCGGGCAGTGGAAGAGGTTTTCCGCCATTTGCCGGCCGGTGAAGGACCTGTCGCAATGCATACAGAACCATGTGTCGCTGACGCCGCTGAAGAGAGGATGCTCGGCGCGGCCGGCGCCGTCGGGGACGGTCGAGCGCCGCGGCCAGTCCGAAGCGATACGGGCATGCACACGGCGACGCCACTGTTCGGCGATTGCGAGGGCTGCGGTGCGAAAGGGCTCCTCCAGGATTGAGTTGGCCTTGATGCGCCTGTCGGTCACGCTGATCTGCGGCGGGGCCGATGGGGCCTCTGGCAGCATGATCTGCCAGCCACGTCCCCACATGAAGACGTCATCGGTTTCGGTGCTGACGGTGTAGGGGTGCCCCTCGATCTTGCCTCTGAAGCTTTCGGCGCCCACTGCCTGTTCAGGGGCGGTATCGATTGAGATGAGGGGATTGGCGACCGTAGCGAGCGCATCGGCGGTCGCGAGCTCGGCCGGTGAGGGTTCCCAGCCTTTCTTTTCCGCGACAGTGAGGGCGTGCCAGTGCGGGTAACCGAGGCTCTGCGCCACCAGTTCGAGTGCGCTGATATGCTTGATCCGCCGAGCTCGGGCGATCTTGCGGGCGGCTGACTTCAGGCCCTTCAGGCGATCAGGTTGGCTCATGATCCATTCCTTTTCGAGGTCACGGATCCGACCAGGTGCCCACTACTGACGGACCCGCCCCGAGGGGAATGGGTTGGTTGAGGCTCAGCGAAATCGCACTGCGAGGCTTTGGAGCGTGGGCACACAGGCCCGTGCGAGGGGCCGAATCAGAGACTGCGGCCTCTCGCGCGCAAGGTCAAGGGGCTCCTGCGCCGCCGTGCTCACGGATACATTCGAGCAAGAACCCACTGCGAGCGCTCCGCAGTGGCGTCATCCGTTGAATGTCGGCCCAGGTATCAAGTCAGTCTGACGGCCCTCTCCTGGCGCGGTGCGGAGGTAACCGATCGACTGCTTACGCCCAAAGCTGACGCCTATGAAGCCGTAAATTCAGTGGCTCGCTGCTGGCACGGCGCCAGTGGCGCCTTCGGCAACGGGCGAGAAGGAAGTGCAGCACACTGTAGGTAGAACACTGATGCCGATAGCCCAAACGGCAGTGAGCGGGCGCCTAGACGATGTTGTTCACTTCGAACCCTTTGGCAGAGAGAAACTGATGCAATCCCCTGAGTTTCGAGAGGAGCTCATCGAAAGTGATAACGACCACCTCTCGTTGATTGCCTCGAAACAGCTCGCTCTTTTTTCGCGGTCTCGGCTCGAAATCGCGCAGAGCTGACCCCTTGGCCGCACAGGAGCGCTGCCACTAAGCATGATGGCGCAGCCTCGTTGATTGGTGTCCGGTTTGGCGCACCCCGATCTTCAGCGCGGTCGCCGGTAATGTCAGGTTTAAGGCAGTGGCACAGCTAACATTGATGACGAAGGAGGCGCAAAACTGCCGTTCACCTTCTTGGAAAAGGCGTCACCTTGGGGTCGGCGGTTCTGCCTGCAAAATCCTTGGAAACGTCCAACAGTGTGAAAACCCAATTTTACACTGTGAGCACCACAGACACTTACCGAAGCAATTAGCCAATGCGAAAGCACACCCTTCACACGGGTGGGGCCGAAGGTTCAATTCCGGCATCGCCCACCATCGAACGTTTTGATAATGTGGGGTAACGTTCCGACAGGTCTTTTGCCTTAGAGCTGACTGGCGCGCGTTTGGCGAGAGATTGTGAGAGGTTGCCGTGGGCGGTTCCAGCGAAGAGTGGCTTGAAACGCAGAACGAGCGCTACTCCGATATCGACTACGAGTACTACCGCTACGTCAAGGATTTCGTGCCGAGCGACCCTATGCAGCGGTACTACCATGCTATCGAACTCATAGATGAAATGCTGATCCAATCGGGAGAACTAAAGCTGTTTCCCATGTTTCATCGGATGATGCTGGTCCAGCATGTCGCGATGGTGGAAGCATATCTCGCGGACAGGCTCATCCTTTACGCCACACAGATGGAGGAAGTTAGGCGAAACCTCGTGCTGGGTCATGCCCCTTTAAAGGCGCAAAAATTCTCTCTTGAAGCTTTCGTCGGCAATGCCGACCTCGTCACTGAAAGGGTCACCGACCACCTTAAGCGCATACTTTACCATGAGCTGGAGTTGGTCTCTGAGATTTATCAGTGCGCGCTCGGCGTCAAGATATTCGTTGATGAGGACGCTGAAGCGAAGATGAAGGCGGCGATGATCGACCGACATCACTGCGTGCACCGCAATGGGCAGGACAATGAGGGCAAGCTGCTAAAGCAAATCGATGAGGAGTACATCAGTCGTATCCGCGGCTACTTCGTCGACATGGTCAACCATATCGAGGACCAGTGCCAATCGTGGAACGCCAAGCTCCCAATGTGATGGCCAATCCGCTAAGCGCCGAATCTTGGCGGATGAACCCGACGCCCGTGGGCTTCGCGGCTTCTCTCAACGCCTCCATCCAGGTGTAGGTTTTGCCGGTACCCCAATGCCCTCGGATGCAAAGCACCTCGGCCGCTGGCGACCGCAGGAACTTTGCAATTTGGTTCTGGACGTTTTTGACAGACATCGCGCTGACCCCTCAGAAAACTAACGCCCGAATAGCACGATCGGCATAATATTTCTGAGCGAGCAAATCGGAGATCGACGGGCCTAGTGTGAAATTAGTCTTTCACACTAGACTCCCCACTCCCTTTGCGGCGGGTCGATCTCATGGAGACGACGGCAGTTATTCGCGATGCCAATAGCTGCCGTGGTTGGTAAGAGAGCAGATAACCGGGTTGGTGCCGAAAGCGGAATGGCGGCTATTGGCGTCCGAAGAACGATGGCGGACGTTCAGCGGGTGAGTCCGGCCAAGTAAACTCGAAGTGGTCATTCGCAACCGCGCAAACCCCTGACAGCGAGGTGCTGGCGGGACGTTTGGCGTAGTAAAGTTTTGCGCTCGCAACCAACGCAAATGGGCGTATCGTCGGCATATCGGCCGGCGACTGAGAGCGCAAGACTCCCGCAGTGGACTGGGCGCGGTAGAATCCATAACTACTCGGCGCGCCCACGAGACCATCTGCCTCCGCCGAAACCTCTTTTCGGGCGGCGGACTTGCCGCCTGGCCGGCGCTTTTCCCCACTTAGGCACCTCAACCCGCCCAGCGGCGCCAGCCATCTTCTCCCTGCTGTCTCGTGCCGGCTAATCAAATGCCCGCTTCGGGTTCCAATGCAGCCCGAGTGGCTAGGGAAGCTAACCTGGCTCGGCGACAGCGGACTGGTCAGAAGCCTCTCCCGGAGCTCGACAAGAACGCCCTTTCCTCGACCGTGGACTGGCGCCCGAGGACATCGTTCCGATGTGGAAAGCGACCGAAGCGCGCAATAATATCGTGATGCTTCCGGATTTGGTCGACAGTCGGCTGCCAGAGGGGCCGAGATTCGGCGGACGCCGCCACCAGCCTGCCTTCAGCTAGGCCCAGGATGTAGTTCTGGTCGTCTAGGTCCTCGTGATGCACGAAAGGAAGGCCCAGCGTGAATTGCTCGAGCGTCTCATAAGCCTCCCATCCATCCGCAACCATTGTCCTCGCGAGATCTCGGGCGAGCGGATCGTAGGCATATGCCTCGGCACTGGCACGGTGGATATTGCGTGGAAACTGGTCGAAAAGAACGACCAGCGCTATCGCTTCCTGACGGCTCAGTTGCTCCGAGGCCCACATTTGTCCAGCGGCTGCAGCGATCAAGTGACCGAACCTTCGACGTATGACTTTGTCGGTCTCTTCGGATTGTTCCATCCAGAACCGGACGCGCTCGCCTGCCGTGGCCTCAGTGCAGGGCTGTCCTCCGAACCAGAACTGGTAGGTGTGGCTGAGATCCACTTTGTCCATCCGATGAGCTCCTCTCGATTGATGCGGGTTGGAAGATCCAGTGCGCCACCACCAGCGCAACCGTTGCCAAGTTGAAGAGGATCGCCAGCACCAAGCATGTCGATGGCCCGCTGGCTGCCTCGTGCCGGGCTTCTATTGTCGTTCTTTGCAGCGCACTCTGGTCACGGAGCAGTGCAAGCTCGGCGAAGGGGTCATGCCAAACGTAGGGAAACATCCGGGCCTCCTCCCGTTTTGATCATGGGAGATTGGCCTGAGGGCGTGGATCGAGTATCGAAAAGGGTCCGAAATACTTCCGAAAAGTGAGCCAGCAAGGTCGACCGGCGACATGCACCCGCGCTTGAATATTGGCGATCTGGAATTTGATCCGGTGACGGAATCGGTCCGCCGCAACGGCGAAACATGGTCGCTTGGTTCTCGAGGCTCCCGTCTCCTTGCAGCCCTGCTCAGGCGCCGCGGCGACATTCTCACCAAATCGGAGCTGATGGATGCTGCATGGGAAGGGCGAGCCGTAGAGGAGAGCAACCTTTCGGTACAGGTTGCCTCGCTAAGGAAGATCCTCGGCAAGGGCTCTCACGGCGACATCATCGTAACGGTGCCCCGCATCGGATATCGCCTTGCATTGCCCGACGTCTCTGGCCGTCCTGCCTCGCCGCTCAGCGAGAGGCCGTCGGTGGCGGTTCTTCCCTTCTTCAACCTGAGCGAAGACCAGGAGCAAGCCTACTTCGCCGACGGCCTGGCGGAAGAAATCATCGGTGTCTTGGGCAAGGTTCCGGGACTGTCGGTCATCGCGCGCAACTCGAGCTTTGCTTATCGCGACCGGAACATTGACGTCAGAAAAGTAGGCGCCGACCTCGAGGTCCGGTTCGTGCTGACCGGAAGCGTGCAGCGTTCCGGCCAGAGGCTGCGCATGTATGTAGAGCTGGCCGACGCCGCAAATGGCTCGCAGGTCTGGTCGACGCGGTTCGATCGCGATCTTACCGACATTTTCGTGATCCAGGATCAGGTTGCTCGCGAGGTCGCGGACGCGCTTCGCCTTTCGATATCTCCGCGCACCACTCTAGTCGAGCTCGAAGGGAAGTCGGCGAACCTCGAAGCGTTGGACCTGTCCCTTAGAGGCAGAGCGATACTGTTTGCAGAGAGTCCATCTCCGGACCGGGCGCGCGCCGGCATCGAACTCATGCGCCGTGCGCTTGCCGTCGATCCCACCCTGCCCGGGCCCTACGTCGCCCTTTCAATAGCGTTCTTGACCATGGCCGTGAACCGTTGGCTACCGGACGTCACCGCCGGGGTCGCTGAAGCACGCCAATGCGCCGATGCCGCCGTCGAGATCGATCCGGACTTTGCACTAGGCTACGGCATCTCGTCGATTGTGGCCTTGATGGAAAAGGACGGCGCCCGCGTCGAGACCGACTCCCTCAAGGCCTTCGAAATCAACCCTAACCATACCCTCGTTCAAGTGGGACGCGGCAATGCGTTCACGCATGGCGGCCGGCCTCTGGAAGCTATCCCCTACTTTGAGGAGGCCATCCGGCTCGACCCGGCGCTGACTCACCAGAACCTGCACCACCTTGCAACGGCATACCTCTTCGGAGCACGCTACGAAACGGCAGCATCGTTGCTCCGGGCGCGCATCCTGCTGGTCCCAAAAACCGATATGTCGCGCGGCTCGTGCTCGGCGCTTGGTCATTTGGGTCAAGTGGAGGAGGCCCGCCGAGTCTGGAACGATCTAACTGCCATCAACCCGGCCTATTCACTTCGGGAACGACTTTCGAACTTCTGGTTCGCCAGTCCGTCCGATCCGGAGCGAATTGTTGAAGGTGCCGCCAAAGCAGGTTTGCCGATCTAGCGCGCAATTCCGGTAGTGGATCCCCGATATTCCTCCCAGTCGCTGAGAAGGACGTCGCGACGGATACGCGTCGATACTACAATGTCCGCTTATGGCGCCTTTCGTACGGGCAGCCTTGGGGCCGAAAGCGGCCGGTCTGCCACGGGGACCGTAACCTGAAGAGCCGTCGTCCAACTGCATTCTGCGCGTAACACGACCCCGCCGCCGCATGTTGCGTTCGATGTTCTCGGTTTCTCCGCGCGCCGGCTATCCGCATTCAGCCGCCACGATGCCCACTCGATTAGCTCGCAATATTTCAAGGAATACGAATTGTGCTATTCTCATCACCATGAGGGAAAGGGGCATACAGGATTATCTTGTCGTGGTGGGGTCCGTGCTTGTCGGCGGCTTCACTTTCTTGGCTTTTCACGACTTTGCATTTGCGTCCATTCAATGGTGCACTGAGGGAGACGGTGATTGCATTAGGGAATGGGTTGGCGCGCTTTCGGGATGGGCCGCTACGATCGCCGCGTTCGCCACAATCCCCATCTTGGTCATGACATTGAATGCCAGCCGGAAGTCGTCCGAACAGCAGCTCAGGGCCTACTTGCTCATGGGCCGATCCAAGTTCGAAATAGATGGCAACCGCATCAAGTTGGAAATCAGATACAAGAATTCCGGGCAGACGCCTGCCCATGACGTTCGATGGTTTTCGGCTTGGAAGGTGTGCCCGCTCGGTCAGTTCCTGCCAGAGACGTTCGAAGTGGTGAAAATACATCGGCGAGGCGATATCGCTCCGGGCCAGGAAGTCACTACCAATACGGTCGATGAATTGACCTTGGAAGACGGTGAGAGCGTTAAATCAGGTAGGGACGACTTCATTTTTTACGGCACGATCGAGTATCGGGACGTATTTGGAAACGAGCGCCGGACGGACTTCAGATTCCAAAGCCACCTTGATGATGGAAAGCTTAGCGAGCAGATGCTTGTGTGCACTGAGGGCAACAGGTCGAACTGATAGCCTCACGCAGAGGCCCCTGAATAGAGAAAGCTCCGCTGCTTTGCTAGATGTCGGGCGGGGCACTAGAGATGGAACCTCTCAGTCATATGGGTTGTCGTGCAGGAAAGGCACTACAACCCCACGACCTACTTTCCCTGGTCGCGTATCGAGCAAACTTTGTGTGAACTGGGTTGAGGGAAGTTGGCATGCGCTGAGTAGTGGCCGAGGCAACGGCAGCGTGTCTATGACACCTTCAGGGCGGACTGAAATTCGTCTTGACGAGATGCCCGGCAGTCGAGCGCACGGATCGTCAATCAGGTCTGCGTGCAACGCTGAACGGAAATAGTCAGGCCCAAATGTCGCAAATGGGCACCGCTTTTCAAAATGTGGCGACTACTTCATTAGATCAATCGCACTCTCTTAGGCTGTCTATTGGTTCAAACGCCTCGGGCAGAGCGACAAGACCAGATGGATCAACTCGGATTGGTTTCGACACCCAGTCTTCTGAAGAATGGCCTTCATGCGCTGCCGGATGGTTGAGATCGCAACACCTCGGATCTCAGCGGCTTTTTGCAACGAGTTTCCTGTAGCGACTGAGTGCACCAGTTCCGCTTCCGCCTTCGACAAGAAGACTGTTTTGGCGAACGAAGTAAAGGCTGCTCTATCGAGATCCTCCTGCGCGGTGGCGAGTTCGACGACCATCAAGCTCGGGCCGTAAGCTGCGCCGAGCCCGGTGTGGATCGCGTCGCGAAAAAAGCCTTGCCCATTTCGAATGGAGACCGAGAGCCAAGTATCACACGCTATGTCGCGTTCGAACAGAAAGGCACTTTCCCTCCCCGTCGAGAGCAGCCGCGATAGTTCGATATGAAATCGCCGGTCGAGATCCGGCGAGTCAAATGCAAGACACCCCCGGACAAGGCGTGCCGGCCTCTTCCGTCTCAGCATGTCGATGCAAGGCGAGTTTGCAAATGCTACCGTCGCATCCTCCGCATCGATCACCAGGGTCGCCGTCCGCCAGTCCGGACACAGGAGGGGCAGTATTTCGTTGCCCACGGTCTTGGTGCCTCCCGCTTTGTACAATTCAATGATCGATCCACCCATCTGCTCGGGCCATCGGTAAAACCTGTTGAAACAGCGCCGGCTTTTCACACGGCAATCGCGCGCATCGGTTCATTCCTCGCCCTGATCACAAGATTGGTGCGATGCGTGACACCGACGTGACTTGGCGTGACGACACTACCATTTGGTAGTCGCAAATTATTGCTCTGATGTCATTAATCTGACCAGCTTGAATGAGCTTGGCGGCTTGAACTTAAAAATACTTGAACCGCGAAAACATTTGGATAATGTTGTAATCTGAGGCAAAGAAACTGAAAAATGGCGACAGTTGGGGAGCCGTCAGTTCGCATAATGGGCACTCCGGCAATCGCTGGACAGCCCGCCGAAGCGTTTTTTCCAAGTAAAGCTTTTCAACTTATTGCCATACTCAGTCTATCCACCTCCGGAAGGGTATCACGTAGGGAGATTGCGGATCTTCTGTGGGCGAGCGATTCCGAAGGGGCGGCGCTTTCAAACCTAAGGCAACTTATTGCCCGGATTAAGAAAGCCATCCCTGCCGAGAGAGGGCTTCTGGAGGTCGACGCCTATTCCGTTGCGCTTGGACAAGAGCGCGACGAGATCGATGTTTGCCGTCTTATTGCCAGCGCCGGCAATGACGATCCAACGGCATGCGTCGATGCCATTCGATTGGTTCGAGGCGACCTGCTTGAGGGGGTCGATGACACAACCGATCAATTCTCGCATTGGCTGGCAATCGAACGTGGGGCTTTTCGTGAGCGGTTCTTTCTTATGGCCCAGGCAGGCCTGATAGAGCTTACAAAATATGGCCGGGCACCGGAGAAGAGTCTCCAACTAATAGCCGAGAGAATGTTGGCCTTCGAGCCGGAGCGCGAGCAGAGTTATCGCGCGCTCATAGAGGCGTACGGTCGAAATGGGATGTTTGACGAGGCGCGACGTATCCATAACACACTCTGTCTTATGCTCGAGCGCGAATATGGATCCGCACCGTCGCCCGAAACAGCAGCTGTCACCCGCCGCGTCTTCGCGTCCCGCCCGCAATATGGCCCTGCAGTGGTTGCTACCAACCTGGCGGACGAGCGCCCACGGGTCGCCTTTCTTGCACCCTTGTATGTCGACCAGGCAGCACAAAATCATCTGTTGAGATTTCTGGTCGAGGACGTTGCAAACGAACTTGGGCGGCATAGGAGCTTCCTGGTCTTGGCTCCACATAGTTCATTCAAGGTAGACCATCTATCCGGGACTCCTGTCGACAATTCTGTTCTGCGGGCAGACTATACGATCAGTGGTTTCGTCAAGCCCGACAATGGCGCCGCCGTGCTTGCGTTGCGTATGACAAAAAGCGATGCGGGCGAACTTGTCTGGGCAGGGGAGTTCCCGATCGATCCGGCTGCATTCTTTAAATGCTTCAGCCTGCTTTCGCGACGGATCGCGGGAAGTGTGGGTTTGGCGATCGAACGTGACCGGCTTGCGACGCTTCGCGCCAACTGTGACGGCAGCGCATACCTGCACTATCTTGAGGGCCAGAGATGGCTGACGAATTGCGACCTGCCCAAATTGCGCAAGGCTCGTAAGGCGTTCAAGCAGTCGGTAGAGACCAATCCAGGCTTTGCGCCGCCAAGGGCACGCATCGCCCAGACGCTCTATCTCGAGTGGATCCAGCTCGGTGGACAGGATCCAGAACTCTTGAATATCGCGCGCGAACAGTCGGAGATCGCGCTGGCGCTCGATCCAAACGACGCCATAGGCCATTGGATGAAAGGTACCGTCGCGCTCTACCAGCGCGACTTCGACGAATGCGAGGCAAAATTCGCGGAAGCCGAAACGCTGTGCCCGAACTCGGCGGATCTCCTGGTCCAGTATGCCGACGCCCTGTCTCATCTGGACTATCCAGACCACGGCTGGGCCAAGTTCGAGCAAGCGATCGATCTCAACCCGCTGCCGCCCGATCATTATTGGTGGGCCGGCGCTAGTGTCGCATTCCACCAGCAGTCGTTCGAGAAGGCCATCGAGCTGTGCGGCAAGCTTGCCGATGACGAGCCTGTCCTTTCGATGCTGGCTGCCTGTCACGCTCAGCTTGGGCAGATGGAGCAAGCGCGATCTTATGGCCGGCGCCTGAAGGAGCTGTTTCCGAAGGGGATGGCGATTGAAAAAAGCAAGCGGGTTTCGCCGGATCGTTCGCCGACACACCGCGCGATGCACATAGAGGGACTTCGGCTCGCCGGAGCGATTTAACAGGGGAGACGGAAATGGCCAAAACGACTTATCACAGAATTTATGTCATCGGCGACAAAGAGACGGGCGTACTTGTCCTGACGCTCGATCCACTGCGCGCCGCGTTGGTGGGGCGCGACAAGATCCAGGAGTATGCGGACCGTCATACGCTGACATTCGACACCGTCTTCGGGCAGGTTGCGGCGGCAATCAAGGGACTTATCCTCGAAACCGATCCGCCAGGTGGGCCGAAGAACGGCGACATGGTCTTGACGGCTTTTGCCGAATTGATCGGCCGAGGCGCGACCGTAACGGACGCGGAGTTCTGCTTCATCTCCGAGGTCGATAAATCGGACTGGACTACCAAGAGAAGCGGTTTCTTCCCGATCGAACCCTTCATCACCGACCTCGACGCATTCACGCAAGGCAACCTGCCGAAGTCGATATTGATGGGTCCGGGCGACAAACCGGCAACCGGCAAGGCGTCAAAGACGGGAACGGCAAAGAAGGTTGCCGGGAGTTCGAAAAAGGCAACCAAATCCGAATGATCTGACATCGCCATGTGGGCCTGCAGTCTAGACGATCTGGCGGAGGAGGCGCGTGCGCTTGGCCGGCGGTTGCGATCGCCTGCCGGCGAACACGGCTCGCACTCGGAACCGCCGACGGCGGGTGCGCTGCTGGCTTTGTTGGGACCATCACTGCGCAGTTTCGGCATTACACGCGTCGGCGACCTGACCGGGCTGGACACGATCGGGATTCCGGTCTTCTTCGCATGCCGGCCGAATTCGCGGACCTTGTCGGTATCCCAGGGCAAGAGCCTTTGCGCCGTCGAGGCGCGCCTCGGCGCGATCATGGAAGCCCTCGAACAGGCTGTCGCGGAACGTCACGAAAGCCTAGTCGTCGAAACCGCCAGCCGCCGCGAAATGGTGTCGCGCGGCCTCGAATGCCTGAACCCCGCCACGACCTTGCGCTGTTTTCCTGACGATCGAGATCATTCGCGCCAGCGATGCTGGGTGCGAGGCGTATCGCTGCGCGACGGACGGGATGTCCACGCCCCGTTCGAACTTGCCGGGCTGGATTTTCGAACCGGAGCCGGGTGGGACAATGCGGCCTATAGAATGTCGACGGTCGGGCTTGCGGCCGGCGCCTCGCTCGCTGACGCCGCGCTGCATGGCCTGCAAGAGGCGATCGAGAACGACGCCACCGCGTTGGTGGATATTCTCGGTCTGCGAACAACGCTCGCCCGGCCGGTCCTCGTCCGGCCCGGCCGGCATCCCTTGCTCGACGAAGCCGTGGCGAAAGTGGAGCGCGCCGGCTTGCGGTGCTTCTTCGCCGAGCTTCGTGGTGGCGTTGAGATCGCCACGATCGCCGCCTTCGTGACGTCGCCTCTCGGCATGCACGAAAACCTCGGCATGCGCAGTTTCGCCGGCTTCGCCTGCCGTCTAATACCCGAGCAGGCAGCGCTTGCGGCATTGCTTGAGGCCGTGCAATCGCGTCTGACCCAACTTGCCGGGTCGCGCGACGACCTCGAGCCCGAAAACTACCGGCAGGATGGGATGCCGCTCGACGATCTGGCCGGCACTCCTGTCTGGCTCGATGAGATCGATCGCCGTGCCGATGACTCGACCGCCTACGGCGAGGCAGGACTGCGGCGTCTTCTGTCCATCCTTCCGGGCCATGAGGGAGCGGACGTATTGCTGATCCCGCTCGGCGCCGTGGAACCTGGTGGCATAAGAGTGGTCCGGATCATTGTCTCGGGCCTGCAATCGGCCGCAGGAAACGGTGTCGTGCGGCTCAGTGCCAACACGCTCGAAACCATGCTCGCCGGCACCAGGGTGCTGGCATGAAGGTCGTTTTCGCCGGCCCAAGCATCCACGGCCTGGACAATGCCTTGCTTGCCGCGTGCGAGATGCACCCGCCCGCCGGCTGCGGCGACGTGCTGCGTGCGGTGGGGGCAAGCGCCGACGCGATTGGGCTGATCGACGGTGTTTTCGAAAGCGAGCCCTCGGTCTGGCACAAGGAAATCCTGTTCGCGCTGGCGTCGGGGGTACGGGTGATGGGCGCCGCCAGCGTCGGCGCATTGCGGGCCGCCGAGTGTCATGCCTTCGGCATGGAAGGCATCGGCGCGATATTCGAGCAGTACAGTTCCGGCGAAAGGGTTTGCGATGCCGACGTGGCGCTGGCGCATGCACCGGCGGAGCTCGGTTACGCACCGCTCACCGAGGCGCTTGTCGATATCGAACCGGTAATCGCCCGACTCGCGGCGGAGGACTGGTTGGGAGCCGAAGAAGCCGAGGCCCTGCTGGCTGCTGCCCGGCACATGCACTTCAAGCAACGAACCTGGAATGCAGTTCTGGACGCGGCGGGTTTAGATAAAACCCGCCGCCCCGGATTGGTGCGTGCCAGGCGCGGTTTCGGTCTCAGCCAGAAACAGCGGGATGCCAGCGAGATGATAGCGGCTATCAGCGCCTCGGAGCCGCTAGTTCACGCGGATCGACATGCATTCGAATTCAGTCGAACCGCTTTTTTTGATCAGCTGCAGCGTCAGACGCCATTGAAGGATCCACCCTAATGCTAGTGAGGTCGACAACAGGCGAGTTCTTCAACGACTGCGCGGGACAGATCACGCAGCTTGCCGTCCAGATTGAAGCCTATCTGTTCACCGACGAGCACGCCGCCAAGAAAGCAGCTTATGAAGCGCTGCTGCGGTCGTTTCCCCGCGACATCACACTTTCAATTCTCGTCGACGCGACGATGCAGGCCATGGTCCAGACATGGTTGTCGGCCATTGGGCTTACCTGCCTGTACAATCTCATTCCAGTGCCCGGAAACAAGGTCAGCCTCGGCGGCGCCTGGATGCGCGACGCCTTTCTCTGTGCCACGCAGAACGGCGTAACTGAATATCTCAAGCCCAGCATCGGCAAGCTGGGTGGCGACCAAGCCGAATGGCTGGCTGCCAGCAATGGCACGGCGGTCATCCATCTCGACGAAATCTTTCTCGATGGCGGCGACAGTCTGGTGGGCCAGGATTTTCGCCTTGCTGGCAACAGAGCGGTAAGGACGACATGCGAGTTGGTGGACCATCAATGCAACTACGCCACCGCGCTGGGCCGGTTTGCCAAGCTCGATCGGCGGCGTTTCTACCCCGTAGGCTACCGCCCGAGCGGAATAAGACACAAGACGCTCTGGTTCAGGGACCAGATTCGCCGCAGGTTGGACGCCGCGCGCCAGCTGAAAACTGCCGCGCAGCCACCGCCCGGCGGGTTCCCGCTGCCATCCCTGCCCCTGATGCAGGTCTTGCTCGAAATGCTGCGTCTTTTCCTTGAGGACGGCCTCGTGCAGGATTGGGCTCATATCGACCTGGTCGTATCGGTGACAGGCCGCAAGTCGAGCGGCAAGGATGTGCTGCTGGTGGCTAAGACTGCATTGTCGGCGGCGCCAGGCGAGGAAGAGATCCTGGAAAGTGACCGTCTCGATGCGCTTGCCACCTATCTCGGCGAATGCGGATTCGACGTGAGACTGAACCCGGCGCCCTATCTTGCCGATCCCGGACGAACGCTTTGGTATAACAATACCATCGTGCAGACCGGACCCGACAAGGTCTGGCTGCCGCAATTTTCCGACGCCGACCCGGGCTACCAAGCCGCCGACGATGCCAATGTCCGGATCTGGCAAGATCTCGGATTCGATGTGGTGCGAGTGCCAGGCTGGTTTGCCTACGTTAAGTCGTCCGGCTCGATACGCTGCGCGACGAATGTGCTCGGGCGCAGGTATCATCCAAATCAACCCAGCTGAAAAGCAGAAGTCTCGTATAGTTGCGTCGAACAATCGGCACCGAGCTTTGCATAGCAAGTCACGCCCGGGTCACGTGCCTACCCGCCCTCGCAATATGGTCACGACGACCTATCCGGAACGCACCACTGCCTTGAAGTCCGCACATGCTGATCAAACCAGCATAGAGATTTGAACAGGATATCGGGTGATTCCGATGGCAGGTGGATCGCCTAGGAATTCGAACGTTTCATTCGTAGCGCTAACAACCTCCGGGAACGGAATCGAAACAACGCGCCGGACCAGCTGCCCGCACCCGTTTCCAAATATAGCTGTCTGAGACGCACCTTCATGGCCAAATCTGCCACCTAGCCCCCAGAAACTTTCATGTCACGGCCATGTCACGCCCTCTAGCCGAGGCTCCCTTGGCTAGAGGGCCAACCGCTTCGCTGAAGAAGTTGATCACGAGCTAGCACGGATGCTCGGCAGCGAGTGCTGTCGACTTTGGCGGCGCTGGGCTGCGGCGATGAGGGTCAAGATGTCATCACGTTGGTTAAAACTGATGTTGTCAATGGGTGTGGCGGCGATGCCGTCAATTGCATGCGCACATCAGGTATTTCGCATCACCGACGGCTCAACGCCTGTCGTCCAGGAGATCGAGCCTCCGGCTCTCAAAGAGACGGCGGTGTATGACGCGCCAGACTGTTCGATATTCGCCTCATCCGATGGAGCGCGGCTTTTTGCGATTCCAACCAAGCTCATACGAGTTCCTGGCCGCAACGGCGCCCTGCTCGGGGCATCGCTCGAGAGCGAACCTCAGGATCATATCGTAGTCATCCTGCTGCACGGCATTGATCGAGGCGCGATCGAAAACTGCATCAAGGCGTTCCAGCTGACAGATGGCTCAGGTGTTAAGGTAGAGCTATACCCAGCGTCCGTATACGACATAGAACTCCTCAGCGATCCAAACGATTTTAGAGTATTGAAATTCCACTTTCAAGCCAGCGCCGCATCATCTATCGACGATAATTTTCGTATCATGACCATTATACAGTCTTCTTCCAGGAGAAACGCCGCAACAATAAAGAAGGCACTTGCCGGCAAGCTCGATGCTTTAGCAAAAATCAAAATCAAGATTCTGAAAAACGATGGATCGACAATATACAAGACCGTTACAGTACCGGTCGACATCGGAGACATCAACCTTTCATCACAAGGTCTTTAAAAACGGAGAACGAAAATGCTACTTTTCCACGAAGTCGCCAGGACAACCAACTACATGACAGTGTATAGAGACTCCGATGACATGAAGTTATTCTACTATATACCACAATTCGCTGAGGTAGCGAAGCGGAATGATGGCAAGCTGGCGTTCGGCGCCGCGTTCTTTGAAAAAAACCCAAATGACCCGAACGATGGCTTCTCACTGTACAATTTTGGCGTCCGCGGAGTCTATCCGTCAATGGAGCTTGCTAGGGTCAAGGCCGAGCTCGAAGCTCAGTATGGCGGTCCTGTTGCGCTTCAGCCGGTCAATCCCTCCGTGTCGACGCCATCACTCTCTCCAATTACGGACGGCATCTATCGCTCGATTAAATGCCAGCTCAATGGGGGAAACCTCTACACCGACCTCGCGGCTTCATTCACGCTTGATGAATCCCTCGAACCGACCTTCTCTGAATTGATGAAGAGCGGTGGCGTGGGCTGGGCAGGCGCTATTACCTACAAGGTCCTTACCAAGCGGACAACGTTCCACTTCAAGATCACAGCCAACTGGCACCGGGTCCAGGAGCATTTCCGTGCGCAGGTTTCGGTTAAATACTGGTTCGTCAGTGCGAATATATCGTACGAAACCCAGAAGCTCATTCAGAACGGCACGATCAAAATCGATATTGATGGTGGCTCTCCGTCAGAGCGGGAGAAAGTCATGAGTATCGCTGAGAAGATTGCGGCACGCCTGTTCGTACCGAGTCTCGAAATGAACCCGCTACCGGATCACCCGACCGGATCGGCTCTCTGCGTAAGCCTCAATTATAGCAAAATAGAAGAAGACAAAACAGAGGTATGGGAAGGAACGTATAGTGACTACGAAGAAAAAGAGCTCGGCATGGCCGCATATGTTCGCGATATCCCTGAAAGCTACTTCGTCAATTTCGACAAAGCCAAGTCATTCATCGTCGACCTTGACATCGCTGACACGCACAGCCTGCATTTGGGCAAGCCGTTGGTGAAGTCGACAAAGCGTTGAAAAGAACGATAAGCGAGGTAACTCCATGAGGCCGGCTAAGCAATACAAAACAACACTTGGGTTGATAACGCTCTATGAAGACAAATGGCGGTCGGAAATATTCTATGTCCCGCGCTTCTTATATGGCAATTTGTCGGAGAGCGACCTTGGATCGAAACTTTTGCTCAGAGGTGAGATCAAGTTGGGTTTGACTGCGGCTGAACTTTCTAACCTAACATCGCAAGCGCCCAACAAGAACGTCGTTCCAGTACCCATCAATAGCTTCCATTTCGACGGAGATTGGCCAAACGAACCAAACGGACATTTGCTGCAATTTACGGTGCTTTCTCAGCTGCCATTTCCGTCAGTGATTTTCGCCGCTACCTTGAACAAAGTCGCGCCGGAATATCAGGAAAAACTGATTGCTATCCGAGATGCGTGGCAAGATGCGAATCTCGCGACAGGTCGCATGCGGCTCGAAATCATTGTTGACGATATCCTTCTAAAGCTGTCAGCGAGTGCCGACAATCAGGCAATCGTTGCGAGGCGAAAAGCGGAACTCGCCGAAAGGCGACTTACGCTTCTCCAGATCGCCTCATTCTACGACGTGCTTGTGCGAAGCAACGTCATAGCCGGCAACGTCGAAATAGGCGATCCAGATTATGCGAGAAACCTCTGGCAAGAAAAGACATTCGGGGATTTTCTGAAAGAGCATTTTCATGCGAGTTCGGATGCTGAGAACTTTGATGAGGGCAGCACCATTCGGTTGTGGGATCAAGTGCCTGTTAGAGTAGGCGATCTCACTGCGCAATGGAGTGGTGTGAAGAGCGTCGTGGCGACTGACATGGCAACCATATGATCTGACTTGCGGCGGGCGCGCGGCTCTGCGCGTAGAGGGCAACTAGTCAGGCCATGGCACTTCAGATTGGGAAGAAGCCTCTCAATCTGGAGCCATCCATTGATGATCCTGGTTGGCGGGTTCGTCGGCGCCGATCCCGACCTTCCCGGGCTGGATAACGAGAGATCGCGCTACGGCATCGGCGACTCTACCAACTTGTCAGACAATCAGGGGTGATCCAAGCTTGTACGTTCAAATCCAGTTCTTCTCTCCCGGCGTCGAGCTTTTTTTGACCTTTGGCTAGGCAAAGACCGCCACGAATGTCTGCAAAACTGGTAGTAGACTTGACTAGCTGAAACCGAGTGTCCGCCCTAGCGCCCTCGAACTTAATTCCGCCGTCAATGACGTCCGCTTTCAGCCGGTGGCTACGTGATCCTGAACGATGGATATAGGGCGCGTTGCCGGCCCACTGCTTTGGAGTCGAAAACGGCCGGCTACAATTGCCCATTAATGGCTGCTTCGGTGCAAGTATAACGGTGGATATCCGGGTCAATAAATTGCGGGCGATCTTCGACTCGCGTAGGCGCTTATAGTTGAGTGTGGGGAATACGGCCACGGGGACGCGGACCGCTTCGATAGTTCATGCGTGCGCCCGACAAAGCCCTTTTCTGGAGGTTTGCATGCGACGCAAGTTGCCCGTTATACTAATGGCATTCGGCCTTTTGTCGGGATGCGGGACGCGGGTCCCGGACATGGCGCCCAGCGGGTATGCCCAAGACGATACCATAACCGAGAACGATATTATCAAGCACGTCCAGTGCGAGATCGCGACCGGAGCCGAGAAGGCAATAGCTATGTGGGCCGATCAAAACGTTCCCGTGGATTGGCTTAAGACTTGGCAGGCCAAGGTGAACCTTAAGCTCGTCGTTGACGACACGGGGAACTTCAATCCAGGTGTGTCGATCATTGATCCGATGAGAAACGTGATCTCCACATTTCCTACGGGCGGCAACGTCACCAGCTCGCAGAATTTCACGCTCGGCTTAGGCTTGCAAACTTCAACCCAAGCGACACGAACCGAGACAATCGCGTTCACTTATCTGCTCGGCGACCTCATGGCCCATGTCAAGGAAAACCGAGGTGGCAAAGAAGCTGTGGGACAGTATTCCGGTGAGGACTGCGTCGGCTACGGTCGCGTTCCGATCCTAGGGACGCTCAAAATCGATGACTTTATCATCGCTAAGGCCGGTCTTGCCGCGGGAGGCGATCCAATACCCAACAACGGCAAAGTCTCGCCGTTCACGGTGTTCAGTGACGAGGTTCAGTTCATCGTCACCGTGTCTGGCAACGTGAATCCGGTATGGAAACTGGTTCACGTAAGCGCCAACGTTGGGAATAGCCCGCTGTTTAACGCCAGCCGCAAACGCACGCAGACCGTAACCATCACGATGGGTCCCAGCGACTCCAAGGAAATCCAAGCGATCTATAACGCGAACCTGATCGCGTCTGCGATACGCGATCAGTGAAGGGAGCTAGGCCATGAACCAGAATTCCGTTCCGGAAAGCCTTCAGGATGCCATTGATAATTTCAATGCCGAGGTCGCCACCGATGAGCAGATAAAGAAGTATACGGACTATCTTGATAAGCTCACCACCGAATTCAGCCACATAGAGCCGTTCGCAAAGGCGCGTCCATGCAATGATCCGCATAGATCGAACGACGATTTTTGCAGATATGCTAACACTTGCTACCAAAATAGGCGACTGGTTGGCTACTGTGATGGGAACAATTGTAAGCTATATCTTATTGATTGCAAACCATAGGAAATTTTTTCCGTACAGTATTGTATTATCAGTTTATTGTTCACTTGAAAAAATGATAGTGAAAATAGCAGAATTACTAGTTTCTGCGACGGACGACATCCAACCGGGAAACTGCCCTCTATAGTGTATCCAGCCTCCTGAAAGCACTGCCCTTTACTTGATCGAATTCGACTACGCTGGCCGACCAGATCGCTTCGGCAAGTTCTCTAAGCCGCTGGATGGCTCTTTCGGCGTCATCACCGGCGCGACCGCGTTGAACATTTTTCCTTCTTAATACTGCCGGCTCAGCTCGAAACCGAACTGCGCGGCACCTAGTCCGCATGTCCGCTTTCGGTAACACGAAACTTCAAATGAAGGTCTGACATTAGGCGCAAAGCAGCCGTTTGCCGTCGGGCTAAGAGCGGTTGTCCACCTGCTGCGCTCTTTCAAAACTCATGGGCCAGACGACATCTATGCGAGTTGATGGATCCTCGTTCCCGGCACGACGGCCTCAGCGATTTCAGATAAGTGCTTGTGGTGCGTGAGATAGATGACCTGACCTGTGTTCGCCATCTCCCCAAACAATCTGAAAACCTCCTCCGACCGAATATGGTCGAAGGTCTCCATGATGTCGTCGGCGATGAAGGGCACCGAGGGCCGGAATTGCGCGAACTCGTAGTAGCCGGCGAGCCTTAGTGCCAGGTAGAGCTGAAAGCGCGCGCCCTTTGAAAGCGCGTCGGTGACCTTGGATTGCCCGTCACCCTGCACAGCGATGAGCACCTCGCCGCCTTTTGCGGGCTGGGTTGTAAGCCCTGAATACTGGCCACGTGTCATTAGCTTGAACGCGTCTGATGCACGCGCCATCATCCCCGAGCGGTGGCTCTCACGGTAGATTCGCAAAGCATTTCCAGCCGACAGGATGCCAAGCTTTAGCTCTATGTAGCGGGTGGCCTTCTCCTCGATTTCCAGCAGAGTTGTCCGCCGTTCGGCATCCAAGCGAGCAACCTCGCTATCGCCGCCGATGGCGTCCAGCTTGTCGGCCGCGCGCGTCTGCCGGATCAGCTGCTGCTGGATGATTTCATCGAACTGGCGAAGCCGCTGCTCACCCTCAGCCTTCTCGACCGCGAGGCCGTCGAAATCGATCGCGTCCAGGATCGAGCGGGCCTGCTCGAATCCGTCGGCCGCGAGCTCCGCCACTATCCGTTCCTCAAGTTCGGCGACGGTGGCGCGCAAGCTATCGCGCTCACGCAACAGTTCATCGCGTTCGACTACCTCGGGCAGAGTGGCGACACCAAAGACGCCCAGCACCTCGTTCTTGCGGCGTTCGTGTGCCAAAATCTCAGTGTCGAGGATGTCGCGCGCCTCCTTGAGGCGCTTCAGGTCATTGCCGAGGCTTGCTTTCGTTTCGCGTGTCCGCTCGGCACGCTCTAGGCGCTCGGCAAGGCGGATGGCCAACTGCTCCGGCTCGCTATCCTTCGTCGGCTCGTCGGCTTCAACCGCAACGACGATGACCTCGACCAGAAAATTGGCCCTGTCGGCCTCCATCTTGTCGATACGCAGCTGCAGATCGTCCCGTTCCTGCAGGCTTCTTGACAGTTCGGCTAAACGATCGAGCACAGTGCCGACGCCGGATGCTGAGAGCCCGCTTTCGAGCCAAGTTCCCTCGAGTGCTTCGGTAATGCCGGCCAGCCATTCCTCCTCACGACGCTCCGCCACGCCTTCGGCAACCCGTCGGGACGCTAGATCCTCTTCTTTGGAGCTCACCATTCTGAGCGCCTCGGCATACTCTGCGTCCACCTTGCGCTGCCGATCCAGAAACAGCTCAGCGATGACCATGATTGCTTCGAGGGTGTCGCCGGGCTCAGATACTATGCCGACGCTTTCCAGCGCTGCTCTCATTTCCAAGCGTATCTGCTCGCCGGCGTCAGCGGCTCGCTCCGCCTTCCTGCGCGTAAGTTCGATCTGCTCCCAGGCAGCCAGCGCATCGCTGCGCGCCCCGATCTGATCCTCGATCCTTTCGATCAGGCGCTCAGACGAATGTTCCACGGCGTCTCCGAGCAGATCTCTGGCGGCCGCGCGGATTTCCAACAATTGGGTATCCACATCCTTGCCGAGCTGTGCGCGTAGGATGGCATTGCGTGACAGGTCGGCCGCGGCCTCGGCCAGGTCGCGGGTTGTTGCCCGGATCTCGGCCAGGTCCGCCGCGCCGGCCAGCCGGCCTGCGCTGGCAATGTCATCGCGCGCCAATGCCACGGCGAAATCGTCAGCGGTGTCACCGGTCAACACTGCGCGGTGCATTGCCCACGCATCCTCGCGGACACGGCGGATCGCGGCAGCCGCTTCATTGTCGACAACGTCGACCGAGGCACGAAGGGCATCCAATCGTGCCGCGAGTATGGCATGGCTGCCCTCGTATTCGGCGAGGCGTTCGGCAAGCACGGCGGTGTTCCTTGCCAGTTCTGACGCTACAGTCTTCCAGGCGGCAATGTGCCCGGCGCTCGGAACCGCGACGTTGGCGAGAGCAAGGGCATCTCCGCTCCATGGATGCAAGCGCGCGAGCGCCGCCTCCCATCGAATTGTTCCCGCATCTTCCGCCTCGCGAGCCGTCCTGATGTCTGCCTGGTGTCCGCTTGCTCGCGCTTTCGACAAAGCCGAGCCCAGCCTTGCCCTGGCAGGTTCGGGCACCGCCCTTTCCTCGCCGACCCGCTGCCTTGCCGCCTGCAGCGCATCGAGTGCTGCCGCGGCTTCGTCGCGAGCGGCGCGCACCCCGGTAGCAATCCCGGACCTCTGCTCGACCATAGCGCGAACGACGCCAACGGTGACGGCAGGCAGAAGCAGCGCGGCAGGATCCGGCTCGGAAGATCGGCCCAAGGCGGCAAGGCAGCTTGCCACGGTGTTGTTGAGGATTTGCAGCCCCATCCTACGAGTGGGCAAGTCAAAGCCAGCCGCGGTATGGCGCACCTTGCTCTCCGCCAGCCCGCGAATGCGTTCCGAAATCGACAGGACCGATTCATCCTCGTCGACCGCAGTGACTTTTGCCGCCAAGCGCTCGACCTCGTCGATGTTTGCGGACAGCCGTGTTCTGAGGCTGGCATCGTCATCGATCAGCTCGGTGACACTACCCGTCCACGTGCGAGCTGGGGAGGCGATGTCCGGCAGCTCATTCAGCCGGGCAATCTTGCGCCGGATATCCGCCAGCATCGGCGCAGCACGCACGTAACGAGCAATGGTATCCAGCCTGGCCACCAGCACCGCTCGGTCGCTGATGGTCCGGTCGTATTGCTGCGCTGCATCGAGACGTTCGGCCTCCAGGCCCTCATAGGTCGATGCAAGTGTGTCGATCGCATCCCTGCGCGACTTCACGTCAACAAGGCGCTTCTTCAGCAGCGCCAGTTCGGTCCCATGCGCCTGCTTCCGATACAGAGCGTCTGCTTCGGCCTCGAGGGCGTTCAACGTATCACTTGCGTTCCCAAGACCGGCGCTGGCCGTGAAGAGGAGCTTGCCGAGGTCGCCCCGCGACTCCAGGATCGACTTCCCGCCCGCTTCCAGCGTCTCGTCATCGAGTGAGAACATCGTCGTGTAAGCCTCACGCGACAGTCCGGCGAGATGCGCCGTGATAGCCACCTCGCTCACCGGTTGGCCCATCGCGTTCAATAGCGAATTAGTACGCTGTTTCGTACGCGTGAACGTGTGCTCGGAGCCGGCCAGTTCCAGCACGCCGCCGATGCGCATGGCGCTGTACTCGTGCAGGAAGTTGTAGCGGCTCCGTTCCTCGATGCCGAACAGCAAGTCTAGATAGGCGGAAAGCGCGGTCGATTTGCCGGCCTCATTCAGGCCGAACACGATATGTAGGTCAGGTCCGGATTCCGGTTTGGGTCCGAAGTCGATCGAACCATCGGTGAACTTTCCATAACGAATGAGGTCGAGGCGCCGCAACCTCATGACGATCCACCGAACTTAAGGCGGGCAGTCACCAAGTCCGCGCCCCTGGAAAGCACCTGATCGAGGAACCGTTCCAGCGCGGCTTCGTCCTTCCCAGCAAAATCGCGTCCGTCGGCCGGAAGGTCGGTGACCATCTTTTGCACGAACGCCCTCGCCTCGGCGCGGAAGGCCTCCGACTTGGCATCGGCACGCATGGATTGCTCGAGTTCAAAAACCGGATCAGCAATATCCTCGGCCGTCTCCGCCCGAGGTGGTGCGAGGTCAAGCTCGAGCTTTTCCACCCATGTATGGTCTAGCTGTTCCGCAGCCTGTTCGGCTTCGGCAAGAAGGAGGTCCTTGTCGCGGATCAGCGCCCACATCAGTGGTGACGTTCCTGTCAGGCCAATGCGGGCCACAGCATGACGCGACCGGACGGCGACCCGCATCTCTTCGAGTGCGTATCGAACACGCGCGACTGCCTCGGGCCACTCTACTGCTCCGGTAAGGTCGACGCTGACCCGTTCGAACTGCGCAACGCTGGTCAGCCTTTCCTCGATCTCAATCGAACGGTCGTCGCGCACCGTCACCAAGGTGACTGATTTCTCGCCGGCCTCATTGATGTCCCTCCCCTGCGGTATTCCCGGCATCACAACCGTGCTTGCCCCGGAATAGACTTGGCGAACGTGAATGTGGCCAAGCCCCCAATAGTCGAAACCGTGGGCGTGCAAGTCAGCGATGCTGCAGGGCGCGTAAACATCGTGACCGGGCGATCCCGCCAGACTGGTATGCATGATGCCTACGTTGACGGCCCCTTCACGAGCAGCCGGATATTTGGTCAGCAGGCTGTCCGGCGCCTTAGGGTTCGCAAAGCTCAAACCATGGAAAACGACGTCCAGACCGCCGGCTGTCTGCAATACCGACTGAGCACGACCACCAAAGATTGTAACGGTGTTGGGAAAAACCAATTGTTTGGAAATCCGCGACAGGGCGTCGTGATTGCCGCGGATCTTGAGAACCCTGATGCCGGCCTGATGCAAGCGCATTATCTGCGCGCCCAAGAACCGCGCAGTCTTCATCGAAGTCTGATCGCCATCGTAGAGGTCGCCGGCTATGACCAACGCGTCCACACGTTCCTCAAGGCAGAGATCCACTATCGAAACGAATGCCTGGCGGCTGGCGTCGCCCACCAGCCCGGCAAGATCGGGATTTCGCATCGCCAGCGAACGAAGCGGCGAGTCGAGATGAATATCGGCCGTGTGTACGAATCGAAATGCCATTCGGCCTCCGCCGGGGAAAGAGGTGTTCCGAGCTTCGACAGAATTGCAACGAGAGCGCTGCAGCGCCCCGTTACACTTCGGCTAATTTCTCGCTCGCGGATTCGCCGGCCACCAACAAGCCGTCTTGGGGCCGTAACAATCCCTTGGCAACTAAGTCGGCGACCCCAGCTGAAATCAGCTGCCTCAATTGTGCGCTTGTGGCTTTGAAGCCCAGCATCCTCGCAACGCCTGTGGCGATTTCTTCCTCTGTCGCACCGAGGTTGGATTTCACGACTTCCATGGCGCCTTGGGCAACTTCGTCCTGCGCAATCATTTCGGGCCTACGCAATCCAGGGGACACGACCCCACTGCGATCCCTGAGACGAACAGGAGCACCTGGCTTGAAGCAGAAGTTGCCTCGACGGGCTACTGCACCACCTCTCTGTGCTATACCCACCCCTCGCTCGATTGCATCCTGAATCCTGCCACCGGCCCGCTGCAGACCCCACGCATCCCGAATACGCGAAACTATTTCGTCGACATGGATTGGCGTTTCTGTAGCCACGACCTGCTCGACCAGCCCGGCCATGATTCCGCTGGGCGTCTCGTGGAGTTCGAACGGTCCCGGTCGCTTTAGTTGAGTCTCCTCGTAGGTTCGATTGGGAGTCTCGGATCCGTTTGTGCTCTCGAGACCGATTTCCGTCACATTCCCTCGGTCGACCGTAACAACCTGCACAGCTACAGCACGATTTCTCTGGACCCCCAATTCGGCCCGCTCATCGAGTTCGTTTCTGGCAGCCTCAATCGCTAGTATGGTTCGCTCCAGCTGCTCACGAGGTCGTTGGAACCAGTCAGCGCTCCAGATCCGATGAATAATCCAACCATGGTCTTCCAGAACAGACTGCCGAAGCCGGTCTCGATCCCTGGCAGAGCGAGATGAATGATATTCTGCGCCATCGCATTCGATGCCGAGAATATAGCGGCCTGGCCTTTCTGGATCCGCAACCGCGAGGTCGATGAAGAAGCCGGCAATGCCCACCTGAGCATGAACCTGATAACCCTTTTCGATCAGCGCGTTGGCTACCTGTTCTTCAAAGATTGAATCCATTTCTCGAACCGTGGCCTGGGCAAGCGAAATTCGCCCTGTTCTCGCGTAGTGCAAGAAGAGCTTGAAGGCGAAGATGCCTTTCCCTTTGCCGCGCTCCAGGTCGATGTCCTCGTCTGTGATGGACGCGAATACTTCGCAGCTGCGCTTGGCACGGCTTATGAGGACGTTGAGCCGACGCTCGCCGCCTTCCGCACCAAGAGGGCCAAAACGCATGGCCATGTATCCCTGCGCATTCTTGGCGTACCCCACCGAGATCATGATAACGTCACGCTCATCGCCTTGAACATTTTCGAGGTTCTTGACGAAGAATGGCTCGCTGGGATGCGCGTGAAAGAATTCTTCGGTGTCGGGATTTAGTCGCCGCAGCGCTTCGAGTTCATCCTGGATCGCGCGGCGTTGGCTAACCGAAAATGTTGCAACGCCTAGAGTCTCTTTCGGGTTCACCTTTGCATGACGGATGATCGCCTCCGCTACTGCTCTCGCCTCTACCGGATTGGTTCCTGTGCCGCCGGAATCGAAGACCCCCTCCGGCACATGATGAAACCGCAACCCCATACCTGCCTCTTGGGTATAAGGGCTTGGCACGATGAAAAGCCGGTTCTCGTAGAACTGGCTGTTCGACACTGCGATTAGAGATTGGTGACGGCTACGGTAGTGCCAGCGGAGCATACGCTGCGGCAAGCCGCGGGCCGTGAACAGGCCGAGGATGCTTTCAATGTCGGCGACCTGCGCGCCCTCACCCTCGTCATCGTCAGACTGCGAGCCTGTCATCTTCGCGAAGAATGTCGTGGGTGGCAGTTGGCGTTCGTCGCCAACAACGACCACCTGATTGGCTCTGGCGATCGAGCCAAGCGCGTCCACGGGTTGTATCTGAGACGCCTCGTCCATCACGAGCAGATCGAAGGACATCCGGCCGGGCGACAGGAATTGCGCCACCGAAAGCGGGCTCATCATGAACACTGGCTTCAGCGCCTGGATGGCAGGGCCTGCCTTCTGCATCAATTGCCGGATGGGCATGTGGCCCCGTCTGCGCGCCATCTCAGAACGAAGCAGCCCGACAGGTCCAGCTCCGCCGTCTCTTGAAGGAATTTTCCGGTGATGGGCCGTTACAACTTCGATTGCGCCGGCCTTGATGCGCTGGCGGTCCAGATCTGCGAAGTCACGTACAGCCCGGGAATGCAGTTCCCCGTCGAACCTTGCCAGCTCCGGCTCATCGGTCGCCATCGCCAGAAACATTCGTTCGTAGTAGGCCATATCAAAAACTGATCGTGCCGATCCTGTTGTAATCTGGCCGTTGGCCAGGCCGTCTATCAACTGTCCCAGTCCAGCCTTTCGGGCCGTTTCGGATCGCTCTTCATAGGCAACCCATTTCGAGAGCTGCTCCTGATGATTGAGCCAACCCTGCAGCCGAGAAACGACCTCGCCTATCGCGACGTCCGGAAAATCGTCTACTCCAAACAAGGAGGGAGCATCGGCTTTCAAATCCCCTGTAAGCGCCTTCAATTCCCGCGCTGCCGCTTGGGCCGCTTCACGTGCTGAACGAGCCGAGTTTGCGATCTCGATTCTTTCAGGCAACCGCGCAGCCAGATGTCGAATCGAGCCATTTTCTTTCAGCCAGAGCTCGGCTTGCGTGAGAGCGGCCCAATCGGATCCTCGACCGTGCCACGACGAGCCGAATGCGAACTTGCCTAGGCTCTCTCCCGCATCGATCTCTTGAGCAAGCGCTTGTAGTCTGCCTAGTCGGCGCAGTAGCTCCACCCGCTCAGCGATCAGATCCGGAACGTCAGTCAGAACCTGTCGTGACGCATCATCGGCTTGAGCTACAGTGCTCGCCTTCGCTTCCATCAGTTGCAGTGAGGCCCGCTCGGCGGAAGCCACATCACCTAGCACGGATGACGCGAGATGGCCGAGATCGTTCCAGAAACCTTCAATAATCGGCCGACCGATTTCGATAACCTTACGAACTCGCGCTGCACGCGCACCGGCCTCGGAGCGTTCCGCCATCCGGCCGGCGATAATCCGAGGTTCGGAGCCCAGCCCTCGTAAAGTGCGCATCCATTCCACTAGCGCCAGCAGTGGCGCAGATGGCGATCGCTCCCCACGCCAATCTGCCCCGAAGGCGGAACGGCCAAAAGCGTCGCCTTCGCGGACTCTTGCTGCGGCAGCCTGACCCTTCATCAAAAGGTCGAGGAGACCAACTATCTGCGTCGCAGGCGCGCTGGGGTCGACCACAATAGTCCGCACAAGTGCAGTGGCGCGACGGTAGTCGCCGTTCAATGCTTTCAATATCCCGGTGTGTGTGGCGAGCGCTTGCCGCGCCGAGGCCACCTCGGTGTTCCACGCGGCGTCAACGACTTTCGCCTGGAGTTCTGCCCGAGTAGCTTCAAGCGTCGCGATGCTCTCTGCCAGATCGCCTGCTTGCTCGAGTCCGGAGTCCCAAACGGTGGCTGCAAAAGCCTCCGGACTTGCGTCAGGTGCTGCCGCTACTCGCTCGCCGGTCACGACCAGCCTGAGCAAGCCTGCCAACGTGTCAGGCAATATCGCCGATCCGAGTTCCTGATTGAGGCGCTCAGCTTCTTCCCTCAAGCGTGGGAGCAGCACGGTCAGCTGTCGCGCACGATGGAAACCATCTTTCGGAAATTCCGAGGGAAGCTTTGCAAGCTCTGTCTCGAGACCTTCAATTGGCGCGTCGATAGCCGTCGTCGCCAACTGCTCCGAAAGTTCCTCCGACTTGCGGGCGAAATCCGTTCCTGACCAGAGAAGCGATGAAATGTCTTTCGGACGCTCATCCCATACCGGGGAGACGAGCGCCTCGGCAGGAAGTCCAGGTGCGGACGCGAGAAGCTCGGCGCGATCTTCTATCTCGCCGCTGTCGCTGAGAATTTTCGGAGGCTCGGCTTCGATCCGCTCGGCGATACCGACCAGTTTGGCGTGCAGAGCCTTGGCTTGATCCAGCAACGACGCAATGCGTGGGACGAGCCTCTCAATGGTCGTTGGAAGAACGACATCCAGGCTCACTCCCCGCCAAGGATGGTGGATCGGCAAACCGATTTCGTTGATCCGCTGAGAGACCTCATCGAGTATCTTGCGACGTTGCGAAACACCGTCATTTGTCCAGCTTGTGGCAGCCGCAAGTTCGATGTCCACGGGTTTCTGACCGGCCTGCCTTAGGCGGGTCAGCTGACCTAGAACCTGATAGGCGGTGAGTTCGGAGGCTCCATATGGAACATGCATCCTCGTAGCATGTGCATTGAGTTTGTCCCGGGCCTCCAGCAGGCGTTCAGTCAGGGAAGAAGGAAGCTGTCCCCTGGGCGATCCGAGTTGCCAGGTTCGCCGCAGCTCCTCTAGCATCATGCGCTTGTTCGCCTTGTTACTATGCAGCTCAAGGCAGGCGTCCCCCACCCCAGCAGTGTCAAGCCGTCGCTTGACGACCTCCAGCGCGGCCATCTTTTCGGCCACGAAAAGCACAGTCTTTCCGTCGGCAACGGCCGACCCGATAATGTTTGCGATCGTCTGCGATTTTCCTGTCCCGGGCGGACCTTGGATAACGAGGTCGCGACCCCTTCTTGCATCATGGATCGCCAGCGTCTGAGAACTGTCGCTGTCGACGATATGCAACATTTCGGCAGGCGCAATATGCGGATCAATCGCAATGTCGTCCGACATCAGCGGTTCGCGTGTTTCGAAACCATCTGAAAGAAGCGAGCGGATCTTCGGTTGTTCGATAATCTTTGCGCCATCCGGCCAGAGATCCGGATCCAGGTCACGGTACATCAAGAACTTAGCGAACGAAAAGAAGCCGAGCACCATATCATCGGCAGGCACCTGCCAACCCTCTTTGGTCGACACTGCTTCGGCAACGGCATCGAGGTAGGCCGAGACGTCGAAGTCGTCTCCTACTTCAAAACGCGGCAGGGCGAGCTTGTGGATGCGGTCGAGATAGAGTTCCAAGGAGAGGTTTGCGGTAAGATCTTCCGGACGAGCTCGCAGCCGAAACTTTTCTCCAGCGGCCCCTCGCTCAAGCCGCACCGGCACCAAAATGAGAGGAGCCTGACGGATGTTTTCTTTGTTGTTCGGGTCAATCCACTTCAGCATTCCAAGGGCCAGAAAGAGGATATTGACGCCCTGCTCTTCCTCGAGTGTGCGGGCATCATGGTAGAGATCAAGGAGCCGTCGCTGCAGTCCGGTTGGGGTCATACGCGTCTGCAGCTTGGTGTCTGAGTGTCGCGCGGATATCCCTCTATCGTCGACTTCCTCGTCCTCAGGCTGAGCGAGAGCGACGGGGGAATAGTCGATTTCCTCGTCTGTAGGGTTGCTTCCATCCTGGCCCGCTTTCGGCCTATCGGGCTTGCCGGCCAGGAAGGTAAAAGCCTTTCCTTCGGTTACCAGCAACCGATAGATTTCGGACGACTTCTCGTCGACGATATCGATCGTCTTCGCGCTCTTGGAAAACCGCGGCACATTCAAAAGTCGATTGCGGGCGGAAAGATCGAGCAACTCCATCCTGGCGCGCTCGAGTTTCTCCTTCAGAGGCAGATTGCTTTGGAAGACTGACTGTTTTACGTCCAACACTTACCCCCCCGTACAAGGCGGACCACCTAGAGCCTGCGTAAGGGTTCGCGCAAGAAAAACAGCCGTTCTCAACTTCAAACGACTGCGGTCAACCCTGCAAAACGATTAGTATTGTGACATCAGATACGGGCGAAAGATATTATGCTTTGGCCCAGACCTCCTACCTAATCACCATCTGACGAGGATGTCTTCTCCCGACTCCCATATGCAGCAGCGTCGAGTATGTCTTGATCCGACGTGGAGAATCGGTTGCGGTATCGGATAGCCCTCGCACTCGGGGCTCGGTCCGATTCGTTACCCTTCTCGTCAGCAACACCACCCTTTGGCCTTACCTTTGGGGATCTTTCGAAAATGTCATAGATACGATCCTCACTCTCTGCGACTGTAAATCCATCCATCGGCTACTCTCAAGCCGCTTTCTCGGTCATACAAAGAAAACGCCTTTCAAATATTAGGCAAAGGTCGCCACGGGTTTCCGAAGGCAATGGCGCTTGGGCGCTCGCTAAAAGGTCGCGACTAAAAATCGTTGCCCATTGCTGCCCCATTGGCTTTACGATCCCGGAAAATAGGCTCTGCTGCGATAGCGCGCGAGCATAAACGGCGGAACGCCACTTCGCTTCGCGAAGGCTAGATGCCGTTTCCTACTTTTCCCCCCACTAGCCCAGACATATTGACGGGGCGACCATGTTCGATGCACGAGATGCGAACGCGTTCATCCGTTGGAGGCGGCTGGTTTTTCCAACGGAGAAGTAATAGATGGGTGTTATATTGCCAAATTGTGGAGTGATGAATTGGCTGACGGAATCGAAAATACCGCTGGCGCACTGATCGAGCTCACCGCCGATATCGTCGCGGCCTATGTAAGCAAAAATCCAGTGCCTGTCTCTTCCCTGCCCGACCTCATTGCGAGCATAAATTCATCCTTGGCGCGCGTCGGTCAGATCGCTGAACCAGAGAAGCCGACCCAAATTCCAGCGGTGAACCCCAAGCGCTCAATTACTCCAGACTACATCATCTGCCTCGAGGACGGCAAAAGATTCAAGTCTCTTAAGAGGCATCTGAATACGGGTTTTGGCCTCACACCCGATGCCTATCGTCAGAAATGGGGCCTGCCGAACGACTACCCAATGGTGGCGCCGAACTATTCGGCTAGTCGCTCTAACTTGGCAAAGTCAATGGGCCTCGGTCGCAAACCAGCGCCGGCGAAAAAGGGGCCCACGAAGCGGGCGAAGGCACGTTAGAAATCATGCGGCCTGCCCTTCGCGACGGATCGGAAATTGAATAGCAATCGCTATTCTCATCGTCGCCGCGCGCGACCAAGGCGCGTCGCGGAACCAATCGCCCGCAGACGTTTCTTTCCAGATGTGCCCTTGCCTCTGATCCTAGTGATCGTGGTGGCCTTGGCTGCTTACGCCACCCACTATTTTACAGGGCCGGGCGACCAGTTAGGTGGTCTGGATATAGCAAACTCGACCGGGTCGAGACCGGCGCCGATTGTCGGCATAGCATCGGTGGTTGATGGAGACACGATAGAAATCCACGGGCAGCGCGTCCGCTTCAACGGCATCGATGCACCCGAAAGCCGCCAATACTGCACTTACGCGAGCGGACATCAATACCCCTGCGGGCGCCAGGCGGCCGAAGCACTGGCGAATTTCCTTGCGGCTTCGCGGCCTGTCCAATGCACATTTGTTTCATGGGACCGGTACCGTCGCTTCGTCGGTGATTGCCGTCGCGCGGACGGTGTCAGCGTCGCGTCCTGGATGGTTGAACATGGTCGAGCCTTGGACTGGCCCCGCTACAGCCACGGAGCCTATGCGCAACAGCAAACTAATGCTGAAACCGCTAGGGTCGGAATCTGGATTGGAACTTTTGACAAACCTTGGGATTGGCGCGAACAACATTCCGAAGCTACGAACCCAACCAAAAGCCCACTTGGGCTCATCAGCCGTCGCCAGGTAGCACAGAGCTACTCATGCCAACCTCGCCGCTTTTGCACGCAGATTTCAACTTGCGAAGAAGCGCGTTGGTATCTCGCCAACTGCTCATGGGGGAGCAAGTTGGATCGAGATAGCGATGGGATTCCGTGCGAAGGCGTTTGCTGACCTGGGCTCGTGCTTTGAGCCCATCCCCGACCGTCACTCCCTAGAGTGCGCATTTAGCGTTATGGATTGGCGGTCGGAGCTTCGATGCAATTGAGCGAGCTCCGACAGAGCCTGGCAAAAGGGCTGACTGACGTTTGTCTTGGAAAATTCCACCAGCTCGTTAAGTCCGGACGGGCTAGAAAACCGCAACGCTTCGTAGCGGCAGACAGGGATCTGCCGATTGTCTTTGAAGCGCTTGTCGGGCCCGCCGTTTTTGTTTGGGTGAGCCCAGGTGTAGCTCACGATCTCCGCATCAGATGGAACTTTGCCGGTCTCGATAAAATTACTCGGGGCGAATTGGGTCTGCAGATCGGCATATCCGACTGCGCCGTATCGGTTTCCGTCCTTCACCAGCACTAGGTCAGGCATGAAGAAGAGCACCTGCCGACCCACATGGATTGAAGGCGGAGTAACGTTGCTGCGCACAACCTTCGGCAAGGAGCTTTCAAGTGTCGTGGGCTTTTTGTCGACCAGCATGCTGGCCCCGGCATTTCGCTTCCAAGCCGTCAGATCCTCTATCTTGCCGCCGGCAGCGACATGCCATCTCCCTCCGCAGCCGGTGAGAGTTTCGAACGCGCCGACAAGTCGCCCGTAGGCGGCCTCCGCGTCTTTTTCCAGATCGTAATAGAGCACGCTTACCCGGCGGTAGCTGTCAAACCATTTGCCAATGAGCATACCCGGCACAAAGGCACCGATGCCCAGCACCGGTGCGGCACCTCCGAGCTTGGTCCCCACAAGGAAACCTGCAATCCCGAACAGAACCGCGAGTGCTACGGACAGCCGCGTCTGCGATTGCCTAGCATTGATTTCATCGAGCACATTGGCGAATGTCTCGTCACGCATCTCCACCACATCGCGGGACTCGATTTCTCTCATCACGACGCCGTCAGAGACGTATTCCGGGGGCGAGGATTGTGGACGGGGTTGCGGCGCAAATGGGGTTTGAGAGAGCTGCACTACCTTCTTCGCGCTGGCCTTGCCTAAAGTGCCACGATAATAGAGCCCACCGACGCCGGCGTGGATGTAGTGACCTCGTGGCCCAGTGCCGATGCGGAGGCCCTTCACGCCAACGGAAGCGCCAACCCCACCGGACGAAAAGTTAAAGCGGAATGGTCCCGCACTGATCGATTTTCGAACGTAAAACCCCATAGCCCAATCCCCCCAACTCAACTGCCGTACCGGCTAAGGCGCCAGTGTTTCGTCGCCATTCATGGTTTGGCGCCGCCAACCGGCGCCAATTTTGATCGCTGCCTCACCCTTATCTCAATGCGTCTTCGAGCCCTCACATCGCCCATCTGCGCTCCGTCGGTGAGATGATCGCCGGGCAGGATGAGCTGACCACCTGACATCGGCAAAATCGTAAACCCCTTTAATGCAGGCATGTCACTGAGCACACTCGTAACTGAAATCGCGCGCGCCAGCCCAAGGCCAGCATTGTCGGCGGGATGGAGTGAGCCGATTTCCACTTTCCCTGACAAGACCGGTTGGAGCCCCTTGTCCATGTTGGAGGATTCGCCCGCCATTGCCTGTTCGTCCGTGTGTCCAATCACCTCAATCACGTCGACACCGTACGAGGTTGCAGTGCCGGCGATTGTCTTCGCAAGATCGCGCAACTTTGTTTTGAATGGATCCGAAAGCTCTGCGCTTCCGGTATCGAAATTATAGCCATCCAGTTCGCTAAGACTAATGATCGGCGGCCAATCGTGAGGTTTTGCTGCTTGCGTCGGCTCTGCAGCCTTCTTGAGCGCATCCGTCAGATCCTGCAGCCCTTTGTCGGTGCCGATGTAACCAAATTCTTTCAAGACCTTCGCCGCATCTATCATGGCCTTGGCCTGATCAACGCTTATGTCGTTGTCCGCAAGGACCTTCGCGACAGGGGCATTTCGCACGACCTCCTCCAGGGAAATACCTGCTTCCTTGACCGACTTAACAGCATCCTTGGCCAGGACCAGCTCGCGCCATTCTTCGTCGGGAACGGTTCCCCCGCTCGCGGGCTGAAACACCGCTTTTATCTGAGCCAGAAGCCGCTTGTTTTCGGATTCGAGCCGCTGCACGTTTTCCTTGTTTGATTGAGCGGCTCGCAGTGCCTCATCGGTTTCTTTCTGCTTTTTCGTGATGATAGCACCGGCTGCTAGCAGCAAGCAGAACACCAAAAGCAGCATCGTCTCGGCCATGGTCAGGCCCAGTATCAAACCGCGGCCGTAACCCTTGCGCTCGAAGGCGACCGAAGTCCCGCCAGCGTCACTCACCTGCCCCACCAACTGGTTCGCTTAGGCGGTTCCGTTCGTTCTGCGGGAGGCTCGCTTCCCAGAGATTGGAAAGCGTCTGGTTGGGGCTCAGGCTCGACCCTAATCGGTGCGCTCTCGACGATGTCATTTGCGGCCATATCTGCCCGCGGCTGTTCGATCGCGATAGGTGCGTTGAGAGGGGGAGCAGGCCTCGGCGCGTGGAGGGTTCTTCCTGCCAAGGTTGCGACAAGGTCTCCGGTATCCTTGCTTTGCTTTTGCACCACTGCAGCAAGCGCCTGGGTCAAGCGCTGTTGCGCATGGACGCTCTCCGCTGTTTGCTCTGCGGCTGCCACAGCCCTTTCCACACCTGCGGCCACTTTATCCACAGCATCAACGATGCCCGCCATGCGGGCTTGCTGTTCCTGCGAAGCCGTCTCTGTTTTGACAGCATACTGAGCGACCGCGCTGCCAAGGAGCTTCACCATCGGCGCCAGATCGTTCTTAAGGACCTCATCAGGGACGACAACCTTCTCCAACTTGGTGGCTACGCTGTCGGCCTGTTCACCCAGTCTGCCAACTGAAGAGGACATTGAGCTGTTGGCTTTGTCGAGCAGATCGGCTGCCGCCTCGACGCGCTGTGCGATCGACGAGAACTGACTTTCGATCTGCCCAAAATTGTCGCTCAAAGCGTTGCTGAGCTTTCCCGAGGCCTCTTGAACCGGTTTGATCGATTCCATTGCGATTTTATCCAGCGCCGATCTTATGTGCTCTCCGTTCCGCTCCGCTTGAACGGCAATTTCGGCAAAACCTTCCTCCAACATCTGATTGCTGACGCGGCGAAAGTCAGCAAATTCCCTGGTCACACTTTCCATCTCGGCCCTTACACGCCGCGTCATATCCGCGAGTTCGTGCCTGGCCGTCCGTTCGATGTCGGCAGGATCGCGGCGCATCTGATTGTAAAAGATCCGCAGAGCAATGCCGGTGATCGTCGACGTCACCGCGATGCCAAAGTTCCTCACGATTGTGTCAGTGGATCCTTCGGACCCAAACTGAAACAGCGATACGCCGAGACTCGTCAACGTAAACAGGAAACCCATGTAGTAGAGATTGTCGCCAGTTTGCTCATCGTGGAGCCGCAGCTTGCCGGTGAAGACGGACGCGGCAAGATAGACGAGCATCAGGCACACCGGTGCGCTCGCCGCCATTATCGGGTCTACGCCCGACAGCTTCGCTATTGCGATGAACACGCAGCCACCCAGGGTTAGCGTCGCAAAGACGACAAGGGGCAGGCTCGGATGTCCTAAGAAAGACTCCCCTCGCTTCTTGGTCATCAGTTTAACCCCTCCAACCCTACCAGCTTCTCAAAATCACCATGATGGCTTTGAACCCACCGGGTCCAGAACTCTGCATGTTCGAAAGACCCAAATGGCTTCTTCGCCCTATCGACGTAGAGTATCGTGACCCCAACGCCGTCAAGCGAAGTCCCGTAAGTCCTGTCAGCCGCGCTATCAAGGTACTTCTGATAATCGAGACCCGAACGATATTGTGAGTACAGCGCCGTATGTTCAATCATATCTGACGCGACTATTATTCGTTTTGCGGTCTTGTCTTTCGCCAAACCGCTATCGAATAGCGACAGTTTGATTTTCTGAATTCCGGCCATGATCGGAGATTGGCTCGCCGATTCTCCATTGGGAATCTGGTCGGGAAGCTTCGTCAGAGGATCCTCGAATGCATCTTCCCATTTCTTCTGCCGCCGAGACGGATTGTTCGTCCAGCTGTCGACCGTCGAGCCATCGCCCGGATTGCATCCATCAAACATCACAGTCAGGTCGCCGGGCGTCGCGCCCAGCGTCAATATCTTCAGATAGCCGCCAGGCTCGACGCGCCCAATGGTCTTGCGGAATTCATTCTTCAGATCCGCCATGGTTATCGGCGAAATCGGGTCGGTGGCGTCGATCAAGACCGCTGTTAGGCTTACAGGTCCGTCCAGTGGGCAATTCGTGCTGGTGTCGATTTGGTCCTTCCCGGATCTCGACCACATCCAAACAAAACCAGCCAGCATCACAGTCGACAGCACGGCCAATCCGGTTGCTGCCACAATTGTGCCGCCACTGCCTTTCTTTCTTCTGCGACCCCGCCTAGCCATTCACGCTGTCCGGATGAAGCTTGTCGAGATCTCGGTACTGTTCGATCCCGCGCTCGCATTCCAGCCCGATGAGCCGCACCTGAGCGTTTAGTTCTTCCTGCGCGTCACGAATTGAGGCGCCCAGGTCCTTCTCGCTCCATTCATCGTCGGACGATATCAGGGGTTTTATGCGCTCGAGTTTATAGGATGTGGCAAAATGTTTTGGCGCTGGCTCTGTGCGGGCCTGGATATTGGCCTCCCTGTACTTTGCGAGAAGCTGGTTGCAGGCTCGCTCCAGCTGGTCTTGATGCTGCGCAAAGAGCGTTAGCAGCCTCGACCGATGGTCGACGATCGCCCGATGCTCCCTGCGTCTGCTCCCCAGCCGCTTAACGATATCCTCCACCTTCTCGTTGTGCTCATCACGCACCTCTTGCAGAGCCTCGATCAGCTCGCTCTTGCGCTCGATGTAGTCTTCCCGCCTGGCGACCAATCTGTTTTCAACACCCGCATAGCCCGGGTACGGGTCGAGCACGAACCAACCGTCGATAAATGCAAAGATCGAAAACATGAGGCCGATCGCGAACAGGAGCCAGGATTTCACGTCCATAAGGCCAGCCGGATTGGCGAGCATGCTGCGCACGACCTCGACCCCGGCTCCATCTACAAAGGATCCGCTGACCTCGCGGTAATGCGCAAGCGCCAAGTTTATGGTCAATGCCAAGCCGATATAGGCCACTATCGACAGCGCGCCGATCAGCTTCACGAAAAACGATCTGTGGGTCACCAGGCGTGCACAGAATATTGCGAAAAGCAGAGCGGCGCCGATGTTCAAAAACGAGAACGCGGCGGCTTCGAGGAGCCCGCCAAAGAATCCCTGTTCATTTCCTTTCGCAAGGAAATTTCCGTTCATCGCCGTTTCGATGAGGAACAGGAAGATTAGCAGGGAGACTCGGAAAACATGGGCCGCTCCGTGCTGAACCCTCACGGCGCGGACAAGCCCGTGCTTCTGTTTGAACCAATCGTGTTCCTTCTCCGCATCGTTGAGCGATTTGCGCAAGCCGTGAAGTTCGTCCAGGCCCACTGCGATCGAGGCCTTGAAGTCGGAAACACTGGCGGCGTTCGCCTGACGGATCAGACCAAACTGCTCTTCAAAGTCGAGGCCAGCCAGTCGTCCGGACAGAAGCTGTAGGCTGTCCTCGAGGGTGTGGTGTGCAGCCTTCTTTTCGTCCTCGACCCTCTCGATCACCATGTGCTCAACATCGTCGAAAGTCTTGGCCGCCTTCGGAGGTTGATTCGCCTCTCCCCGCTGCGTTCCACGACCTGCGAGATCCATTTCGCGATCAATTTTCGCGATATCCAGGCTATTGAACAATTGGGTACTAGCGCGGAAATCGTGATTTGCGTCCAGCAGAGACTCTCGCAATTTATTTAGTTTTTCGAATTTTGATCCCACTGCACGCCCCGCACCCAAATTTTCCTGCATCAGGCCCCAACACAAAATGGCTTCTATGCACAGTAGAACCAAAGGGCAACCGCGTTGTCATGACTCTCCGGCCAATTGTTGAGAAGACGATTGTCTTAAGTCATATGCCAACGATAGCGCTCGTGGCTCTTGGCCTTACTATGACCAGAAGGACCGCAGCGCATCGATCTTAAGAAAGACTTCTATCTCGAAGGAGCCTGAAAGTCACACCGGGGGAAAAGGCCTGGTGCGCTTGGTTGTGTTCGCATCTGGCGATTTCAGTGGTTCGACAATGCCTACAGCCGCTTCCGGGGCGTTCGTTCTCGGTCTATGTCGGATGGTTTCGTCCTTGCCATTCGCTACCCCCTAAACCTCTCCGTGTGCCAGACAATTTTGCCGCCTACCTTCATGGGCTTGTGGATTATCAAGCGCTTCGGCAGATGCTCAGGATGAACCTCCATTAACGTGATCTTGACCTGAGGCTTGCAGCGGTTGCAGTCGAATTTCAGCTTCTGCGGATCCACGCCGCCGCCATAGACCATCATGAGATCGGCCGACCGGCAGTAGCGGACATTGCCGCAACTGCATTCGGCTTTCACAAGCATGTTGTGCCGGGTCGCCTTGCCCAGCGTGTCGATCGGATCGTGCGCCATGGGGAACAAACAAAGGAACATATTCCTGTTCAGTCAAGAGGGATTGACTCCGATGTTCTTATTTTGTTCACTGTTGGCAAAACGGAGACACAGCCATGAAACCGATCATCGCCACCGAATCCGAACAGCCCGAGCTGTACGCCCTGGTAAAGCGCGAGCGTCCAGCGATTAACAGGGCGGTCAACAAGATGGCCAAGCAGATGCGTGGCCTGTCCGATGTTAGTCAGAAAGTGGCTATTGCCCAACTTACCGCAACCTGGGCCTTGGCGAACTATCCTGAAGACCCCGATCTTGCGTTATCTCTTTCGGAGGCAATCCGCCATCAGGCCGACATCTATCTCCGGGAAATCACAAAGGCCGGCGTTCGCCACTGATCGAGATTTCTGCGGGCAACTAGGGGTAAGACATGTGCGGTCGCTACACCCGATATCTGTCATGGTCGGAAATCCACCGCCTCTACCGGCTGACGGCACCGGCTGAGGTCGGCCGGAATGACGCTCCACGCTACAACATAGCGCCTACCGACGAGGTACCGTTCATCACCCTTGGCGACGACGGCAACCACAAGCTTCGGGCCGGCCGCTGGTGGCTGGTGCCGTTCTGGGCAAAGGAAATGCCTAAAGCGGCAATGTTCAACGCCAGGATTGAAGGCGTCGACACGACCCCGGCTTTTCGAGATGCTTTCAAGTCGAGACGCTGTCTCATCCCTGCCGACGGCTATTATGAATGGACGATTTCACCGGCAGACGGCAAGAAAGACCCCTGGTTCATCTTCCAGCCCGGACACGCGCCATTCTCATTCGCTGGGCTATGGGCCTACAATTCAAATCTGGACGTCACGAGTTGTACGATCATCACCGAACCGTCAGCGGCGCCCATCAGCCAGGTTCACGACCGGCAGCCGCTCATTCTTGATCCCGCCTACTATGACGCCTGGCTTGACCCCAAAACGCCCGCCAGCGACCTGAAAAATGTCCTCAGCCACGACATCGACGGGCAACTGCAGTTTTATCGGGTCGGCCGAGAGGTCAATGCGGCCGCCGTCAACAAGCAGCCGAACGATCATGCAGGGCTCATCGAACCAATCAAGCTGCTATGAGTGACGAAATCAGACTCCCGCGGCAGGAGCACGTCACGGCGCCGAGAATTCAGCATCACTGCTGCGAGCATGCAGGCTGCGCCAAAGATGCGGGCTGGGGCTTCGCTAAGCCAAAGCAGGCGCCGCATTGGTTCTGTTTCCAGCATCGCGGCGACGGTGAGCGATTCCTATAGGAGACACGATGTCCGACAACGTTTTACCCATGACGAGCAAGCCAAAGCTAATCGTCGTCGTTGCCTTTGACCGCGCCGACGACGGCGAACTCTTCACCGCTTTCGGCCCTGTCGACCAGCAGAGCGAGGAACGCGCCACACGAGCTGCCAAGGCATTGGCTGGCAAGCACGCAGGCGTCATCGCGTGGAGCCGCGACGCCGATCCGGCGCTGGGTGACTATGGTCCGCCTACCACCCTCTTTGTCAGTGGCGAAGTTCCAGATATGGAATGATCACTAAAAGCCTCTCTTGAATGCGCTTGTGCCAGCGCCGCAATAATGCTTTTTAGGAAAAATACTTGGGAGGGGAATATTATGAAAACAACATTTTTTACTGCTTTTGTGGTTGCACTAATGGCGTTCGCGGCAGGAGCATATGCCCACGGCGGCGGCACAGATGCCAATGGCTGCCACACCAACCACAAGACCGGCGAATATCACTGCCACTGATATGCTGAAAAACATACTTTCGACACCGGCCAACCGGTCCGGTTGGTGGCTGTCGTCACCGCTATTGCTGGTTACGCCTGGCGCCGTGGTCCTATCGCTTTCTGTGTAAGGCAGGACCAGCCGCCACACCTGTCGGACGGTCGACGAGGTGGCCCTTGATCGCGGCACCGTAGTCGCCATTGCAAACGCTGTCGATCAAATCCGCTCGAAGCTGGCCCCTCAGACCTAAAAGAAAGCCCGGGTTCAAACCGGGCTCGGGAGGTAACTTTTGGAACACCGAAAGTGGAATGGCTATTCGGTAGCGCTACCTTGCATCGTCATCATGACAGCCGGATGATGGTTCATCAGGCAAAAACTGCTTGTCCCCGAACATCAGCCGATACCGCTGGCCCAGATGATTGATGAGCGTTCTTGCCTCAGCGACCGAATGGAAAACCGCAAGGGTTACGACAATCCCATCGTCATCGATGCGCTCAAGCCGATAGGCGTCAGGGCGCCCCGGATTATCTTCGTCAGCCAATGATAAATGCTCCCCAGAGAGCATATTAGCCGTCTTTAATGAACCTTTAGTGATCTGGATTATCGCGGTAAGCTCGATCCAGCGGTTAGGTTCCAGCGGGTCCCCGATGGCCGCGTCGTCGACCTCGGCTTCCATCTCGTCGCTGACAGCCTTGGCCTTGCCTATGCCGACCAGGGGGACACCGTCATATCCATGAAGCCACGCTTCGGTGTGTTCTCCCAGTAAGGTGGCACTGCACGCTCCTTGCCATCCTTCATGGCCTGTACGCCTTACATCCATGAGTAGTTGGCGCGCTCCTCTGATCTTTCTTAGCCACGGCCATCGGTGTCGTCCTCTCGGAAGTCTTGCAGGGAAGCGTGGCGAAGGTCTGCCTCGCCGCGCAGATGCTTCACACGGCCGATCAGGCCCGGCTTGACCCATTGTGACGCCGGCCGCTTCGTCCCCTTCGGCGCCGGTCCGGCGTGCTCCTGGACGCGCTTCCACAACCGGTCTCGGATTGCGCCGCGCGAGTTGATGAAGGCCGAGCCGACGTAGTGCCCGCTCCCGCGCTCCGCCATCAGGGCAAAGGCGGGCTTACCAGGTTCGCGTTCCACGCCGATGATATCGTATTCATCAACCGCATAGGCCTTTATCTTGAGCCATGCCGTTGAAGCGCCGGAGCGATAAACGCTGTCCTTTCGCTTTGAGACCATGCCTTCCAAGCCGGCATCATCGACCAACTTAAAGATGGCTTTGGCGTCACCGGGAAGCGCTTCGCTAAACTGGATTCTGCCGCCGGCCGGGATCATGGCTTCCAGAATGTCACGCCGATCCTGAAGGGGCATGTCGCGCAGATCGTGACCGTTTAGGTGCAGAAGATCGAAGGCCACGAAATCGAGAGCATGCTGGCGCCGCGTGATCGCGCTGCGCAGTGCCCTGAAATCAGAGAGGCCGGCCTCATTGGTGACGATGGTCTCCCCATCGAGAATGGCGCTATAGACCTTGAGCCCTTCGGCAGCCTTGGCAAGGTCGCGGTATTTCGATGTCCAATCCAGGCCGCGGCGGGTGAAGATGCGCGTGCCGTCCTCGTCGATGATCATCTGAGATCGATAGCCGTCGAACTTGACCTCGTGAATCCAGCCGTCGCCTTCGGGAGGCTTCTCGACAAGGGTCGGCAACAAGGGCTCGACGAACTTCAGACGCATGAACACACCCACCGGCGATTCAATTAGCATGCGCTGATATAGTTCCGGAACATTTTAATCGACTGGAAATTATTCGATAGCGATGACGAAGCTATCTGACCCCGGCCCGCCCATCCCGGTCAAGCGACACGGCGCCGAGCCGATGGACCGGCTTGCCAAAAAACTCACTCTTCGCGCGAAGGAACAAGCGCTCGCACAAGCGAACGAGCGGGAAACCCTGCGGAACCAAATCGCCGAAGCCTACAAAAACCTGGCTGAGATGTCCGAACGGCTCAAGGCCGCAGATCTTGCGGACGGGCGCCTGAAAATGTACCGCCCGCACTATGGAGGCAATTTCTCTTGCCCAATCTGTTGGGTGGAACGCGGCACTATCAGGATGTTCCGGCTCGAAGAGGAGCCGAACCAGGCGTACCGCTGCAAAGCATGCGGTTTCAACGAACTGAATGATCAATGACAGGAAAAGCACGTCGTCAGGCGCGAAAAAAGCCCGCCGGCGTGAGCCAGCGGGCGTAATAATGCCTTGCTGACGAGGGGTTTGAATTCTCGTCGCAAGGCTAAATTAGCTGACGCTCACATTATGGGCAACTAGTCCTTACGACCTATCGCGTTGATCAGCTGCCGGCATTAGGCGTTGAAATTCACCACGCCTGCGCATGGCTACGCTCGTCTTCTGGACTCTTTATTGAAACAGTCGCATCCTCTGTCCGGGGAAGAGGGGCGTGGACAAATACCGATACGACAATCGTTCTGATCGCTGGCGAAAGCGAACCGGTGCCAAGCATAGCCGTGCGCACCGATGGGCGAGCGTGCCGCTACGCCTGATCTTTGTGACGGTGGCCGCGGCTGGCGCTCTGGTCGCGCAGACCGCCATCCAGCACAGCCAAAGTTTGTCAGAGATCGATGCATCGAACTGGTTCGGTCCGAAGCCGGCGCCGATTGCCGGCGTTGCCTCAGTCATCGACGGTGACACTATTGAAATCCATGGCCAGCGCATCCGCTTCAACGGGATCGACGCTCCGGAGAGCAAGCAGTATTGCGACGACGCCAAGGGCTTCGAATATCCCTGCGGCCGCAGGGCCGCTGAAGCGCTGGACACATTCTTGGCGGCTTCGAGACCGGTCGGCTGTACATTCGTGACTTGGGACCGCTATCACCGCTTTGTAGGCGATTGCAGGCGCGCCGACGGCACCGGCGTGGCCGCCTGGATGGTGGAGCACGGCCAGGCGTTGGATTGGCCGCGCTTCAGTCACGGCGCCTATGCAGAGCAGCAGGCGAAAGCGGAGGCCGCGAAGGTCGGGCTGTGGGTAGGATCGTTTCAGGCGCCCTGGGATTGGCGCGTGTCGCACGCAGACGGCGCGAAGCCGTCGAGCCACCCGCTTGGCCTCGTCACCCGCAAGCTGGTCGCTCAGAGCGGCTATTCGTGCGAGCCGCGGCGCACTTGCTCTCAGATCGGTTCCTGCGACGAAGCGCAATGGTATCTGCAGAACTGCTCGTGGGGCGGAAAGCTCGATCGCGATAAAGACGGCGTCGCGTGTGAGACGTTGTGTTAATGCAAGGGTGAGGGATCTGTCGATGGACGAGAAGTTCTACAATCGCGTCGGCGGCGACCGTATCTCGTCACGCCAAATCGACGAACTCATTGGACTCGCGCGTGGCCTGGCCGCGGACGGAACGATCAACACGGCCGAAGTCGAGTTCCTTCAAAAGTGGTTGGCGGCGAACGCGGAAATCAGCAATCAACCGATCATCCGAACCTTGTACCGGCGCGTAAATGAGATTCTTGAGGACGGCGTGCTCGATGCCGGTGAACACGCCGAACTTCTCGATACGCTGAACAGCTTTTCGAACCGTGATTTCGAGCTGGGTGAAGTGCTGAAGCCGACGACCTTGCCTCTCTGCAATCCGGCCCCGACCTTGACGTTCGCCGACCGGCTATACTGCTTCACAGGTACGTTCAATTTTGGTCAGCGAAAACACTGCGAACAGGCTATTGCAGATCGCGGTGGCTTCTCCGGAGGCCTTAGCCAAAAAACGGAGGTTTTGGTGATTGGTGCCTACGCCACCGAATCGTGGAAGCACTCGTCATTTGGAGACAAGATCGTCAAGGCGACCGATTGGCGCGACCAGGGATTGCCCATCTCGATCGTGGCCGAGAGCCACTGGGTCGGTTTTCTTTGACTGCGATTGGCGCACTACTGGGGCAGTCTCCGGCCCCGATGCCTTACACTAGCCTGCCCGCGGTCGCCGCTTGGATGCTGGCCTTGCTCACGCGTAGCGCCGCGAAGCCGCCCAAGCACAAGGTGTAGGTTTTCGTTTCTAGCCACACGATCAGCTTCTTCCATCGGACCTACACCAAGCGCCGGGAGCGGATCGTGTGAACATGCTCGCCGGTCGCGTGAAATAGCTGCGTTCGACGAGCGACTGGTTCTCGGCCGTGGAGCAATCCCCGCGACCGCTGTTCTCTCTGACCAAGGTTAAAGAGCATGGCAGGCGACAAGAGTAAGCAGGACCAGCGACCGAGACCAGGTGTCAACTCAATGCAGGTAAGATGGAGTTTGCGGTCGGATCGGGTTTTCCCCGCCAATATATTCTTCTATCATATTATCATATTTATCGATGATTCTTTCATAGTTTTCACATACCTGCAAGAACTTATCATATTTGCTTGATATCATTGTGTCTTTTACTACACAATTTAGTATAATAAAATATAATCGAGTACGCATGTTCAACGAAAACTTTTATGGCAGCTCTGTTCATGTTTGAAATGATATCCCCGACGTTAATGGACAATTTGACACTCATTTTTTCCTGCTTAGCCACGTTGGACATTAGGTCTGCGAACTTATTAAGGTAATTTTCAACCTCGCAGTCAGTCATCTTAAGGATAAACGACAGATCCGGCTTCTCAGTAGCTCCAAACTTTCCTTTTGTTCCGATGGAGTCTTTTTGCTTAATCATTAAATTTCTTCCCTAGTTGCGCCGTCGCGCCTACCGCGTCGGCCTGGCAACGAAAATGGGGGGGTCTGCCACGCATTTCGATGGGTAGATTTGGCTCTTCCTAGAGTACCGTCAAAAATGATCAGCCCGCAGTTAGGGCTCGCGCACCGCCATCCCAAAAACCACACGGAGAGGATGCGCCAGCCTCACGACATTACCCGACACCTCTGACAGTCAATCGAACGAGATAAGTGCCGTGGCTACGGCCGGGGGCCAAGAGCCTGTTAAAGTCAGTCCACCTTATGTGAGGTTCTGAGCTTGTCGGTTCCCATGGCTGAGGGTCTAGTGCTGATGGGCGACTAATCTTTGGCTCAGCGCGCTTCCAACAATTATTTCACCAGGCTAGACCGCTCTACCTCACGGAAATTCCGCCACAACCGGTTCACCGCGGGGAACAGATTGTTCACGCCCTCTAACTGGGTGATACGATCGCGTACGGCATTCTCGCTGATCACATCTAACGGCATGCCCATCCCCTGGAGCCAGAGCGCCGAGAACTGCCAATCAGAACACTTCCCACCCGACAGCCACTCGGCGATCCTGTCCGGGCGGTAATATATGCGGTTGCCCTGCCCCCGCCGCATCGGTTCGGTTGCGGGGCCTAGGTCCCGCATCCGCCAGTTCGCGAGGGACTGGAGGGAGGTGCCCAGAAACCGTGCTGCAAGGCGGGACGGTATCGGGCGCCATGGAGGGAGGCTTGTGGTCATGGCGATCGAGTAGAAGTGCTTTATGTCGACGTGCTTAGCGATCCCTTCTGGTGTCCAACTGTCCAACTGTCCAACCTCTTTTTCTTCAAGGTAATAGTTAGAAAAGATAGAAGTCTGCATGGTCCTTGCTCCGCGCGCCTGGTTAGTTGGCCAGCTGGACAGCGGCCGCGATAGCGGGAACCAGGCCGGATGACACAGCATCCGGGTCTCTCCCCATCAGGGCGGCTCGGACCTCATCGTTTGAAGAGTTCATCCAGTTTTCGATCTCCTGCCACGCCCAGACATAGCCACGCGGCGACCGTCCGAGGCGCGGAACGGACGTCTTAGTGCTCCGCTTACGGTCGCCAAGCCTCTTAAGGATCGGGGTGACCTGCTGCACCGTAATTGTCTTCCTCATTCGCGCCTCAACCGCCTCGGCCACGTCCTCGGCGAGGTACACGGGACGATTGAACGGGGCAGAGCCGGTTTCTCGCAGGTCAACGATGACCTGTTCCAGCACGGGCGCGCTGGCCCGGATCAACTCTTCCTTCGCACCGGTTAGCGGTGGCTCGGCATTTGCATCGAAGTCGGAGAGGTCGAAGTTCAGAAGATAGTGTTTGAAGGCGGCGACGCTCTCGTCCGAGTGGCCTACCTTCCTGAGATGGCGGTAGTAGGCGTCTTCCCGCTTCGGTGCCTCCACCTTGCACACGAAGAGCCGACGGTCGTCATGCTCGATGGCCATCGGCTTATCGCTGTTGGTCATGATGATGATGCCGCGAGGCGTCCTCACGTTGAACGCATCAACCCCCTTGCGCTCGACCGACTGGGTCTCCTCAGTGGCCCATCGCTTTAGCCGGTTGTAGGCGGTCTTCAGCTCATCGATCTGCAGTTCGTCGAGAGCCAGCAGGCGAACGTTTCCCAGCTCCGCCTGCCAACGCTCCCCGAGAATGCCACCGTACACCTCCCGGACATCGTTCTCATGAAACATCCGCTTGATGGCGCGCACTAGGATGTTCTTGCCGACGCCCTGCTTGGATTGGAGCAAGATCGCCGACTTGATCTTGTCGGCCGGCCGCTGAACGATGTGGGCAAGGTATTGAAGCAGCCAACGCCTCTCACCATCGCCCGGTAGAAGATAGCGCAGATGGTCAAGCCAAAGAGAGGCGTCGCCTGCCACGGCAGCCACACCCCCATCCTTCCAAGTGTTCAACTTGCGGATGCCGTTCTCCTCCACAATTAGCTCTTCATTTCCAACGAGGAAGTCATGCTCGTCGGCCAAGCACGACACCCGCGAATTTCGGAAAGCGATGCTTGCCGTTCGGTTTTTCTGGATGTCCCGAGTGTAGGAGCGATCGAAATCCTCCCTCGTCTTGTCTCGCCCGTTCAAGACGTCGAAGAACAAACCCGATTTAGTGTCGAGCACGTACTTCCCCTGCAGCGGCGCAAGTCCGGGATCGGTCTTTGCCAGAGCGACCGGGGTGCGAATGACCTTACCTTCCCGGAAGAGGCAGCCCACACACTCGGAGCTTGTTTTGGCGATCGTCTCGCAGAGCTTGGGGCGATACTTGCTGGCGTGATCCAGCTTGTCCTCCGCCTGCTGATACGAGTAGCGGTCATCGCGGGAGGACATCATGTGGAAATACCGCCGCCCTTGCGGGATGTGCGCGAGAATGTCCGCGGCGTCCTTCCACTGGGGCTCCGTCAGGCGCTCGCTGCTCTCATCGCATGAACGAAGGAAACTGCAGGCCGTGATCATGGCAAGGGCGCCAGCAGCATCCTTTACTGCATCTTCGTTGCCCGACATCATTTCGTCTCGAAGTGCGTCCGCCAAGGGATGCTGGCCGGAGTGGGGCGAACTGTTGGAACTTGCGGCCATGCGTGCCGCGACGACGGCTTCCAGTTGTTCGAGAGTCCAGGTCCGACCACTTGCTCCGTCCAAGATGTGGACGGGCCTAGCCGGTTTGGTCTTCGGGTTGAATGTTCCTGGCACCCGGAGGACACGTGCGAGCTCTGCGATCCTGTCCAGCTTGAGCCCGTGTCGTTCCCACACCAGCCCAGCCTGCTCGTTCCAGGCGGACCAGAGCCGCTCAACGCGGCTTTGATCTTCCTGCGTCTTCAGGAGCAAGGGTTGCTCGAACTGCCATATCGGGTAGAGCCCTCCACCTGAATGGATGGTCAGGGTGGGCTCGGGCAAGCCCGCCTCCTCCAGCAACTTGAATGCCTGCTCCTCGTTGTCCGGGAGGTTTTTGGCAGAGTGCACCCCAGTGGCGAGATCGATGTCGAGCGCCAGGAAGGCAACGGCACAGGCGGTGTCCTGTCGTCGCGTCTGGTCGTCAACGGCGTGGTGATCGTGAAGCGCTACCGCGAGGTACCGATGAATGCCTTCGGGCTGTGCTGCCAAAAAGTCGAAGGCAACTTCCCGATTGCTGTACGGGAAAACCGCATGCCTCCGCCGTGTGTTCGATTGATCGCGTTCGAACACAACGAGGTTGCCCCGGCTCTCTAGCCCGAACATCCTCTCGATGTAGTCCTTGATCTGCTTCCTGTCAGACGGCATGCGCACTTACCATGCCTTCCGCGAAAACAGGGTAGTCAGAAACCTCCGCGGGTCTGCATTGTCATAGTGCTCGAACTCACGAATACGTCGAGTACGATCGTCCTTCAGGATGATATCGGCCGCTTGCCTGATATCTTCGTCACTTGCTCCGCGAGCTGCCCAAGATTTCCAGAACGAAACAGCCTCCTTCAAAAACCAGTAGTGGTCTGACGCGAAAGCGGGATGCGGCCTTGGGCCAAGCCCTGCCTTAGCGAGTTCGACGAGAGCATCTCGCGGGATGTGAAGTTTGAGAGCGACCTTGGTATCAACCATTAGAGCTCCTTCTTGCTTAGCCAAGTATGGGTAGAGATCGATCGGGTATTGTTCGTTCACGTGGTTCTTCCTTCTGAACTGCCTGGCCGCTGCCAGTGCCGATCAGATTGTGACTACCGAAGAGGGGAACAACCGAAGTGTGCTGCGTCGTGCTGCAGCCAGATCTCACGGCGAGGCGCGTGATGTGCGCATGCCGCGAACCACACAAGTGCAGCCTTTTGGACGCCGAGCATTTGAAACCCGGCGTCCATGACGCGGTACTATTTTTTTGCTGGGATTAGTGGCTCACGTTTGGAGCTTCGACCGTCACATCCAAATCATACTGCCCGGCCCAGCTATATCCCCAAGCGATTGAAGTGGGATTTGGAAGACCCTCCAAACTGACCTCTGGGACATTTGCGTCCTCACAGGAAAGCAAGATGGTCTCGTGATCGGGAAGATCATCGACCAAGTGTGTGAGCCATGGGCGAATGTGGAGGCTTTTGTCCCAGAGACTGAAAACTGCGAATGGCCAGTTTTTGTGGATAAGCATGTGGCTGGCCTTCACCACCCTATAGTAGAAATAATCTTCGCCCGTCGAGAGGTAGACGCCGGCAGAGGGGATAGCGTCGTCCTCCTCCTCGCGTCGACGCAAGATAGGCTCCTCAGGAAAGTGTGGTTCACCGTTTGTCGTGACCGGAGGTGGGAGCGCCCCGTGTTCAGCCATTCGCAAAACATTTTCTTTGAGCACACCAAGCACGTCGGCAACTTCTGAGACTGTCAAATATTTGTTGGACATTGGTTTCCTTTCAATGGATTTGCCCGACCCATGTGGTCCCGCCAACCTCGCTCCGCTAGGCGCGTAATTCGCGATACTCTACGGGAAGAGAACTTCGTCGAGATCGTCTCCGAGTGGGCAAATCCCGCCTGCGCCAAAACCTGAGCCAGGTCCAAGGGCCGACTGCTCAACCAGCTGCGTTAGCTGCGTCTACATCACTGCGTGGACCAGGCGCCAGCGCCCCCACAATGTCAGTCGAGCTTCAGCCTCTGCGAGCCGATCGCGGTGAGGCATTGCGCAAAGAATACGGCTGTGAAGGTTCCTCGTGAAAGCTTGTTGGCGATGTTCACTTCCTTTTCGTGAACGCCTATGTCGGCCAGCTTTTTGACCAGATCGGCGTAGCTGAGCCCCCGCAATTTCAGCTCAGCCTTCACGAGCCCACCGAGCAGCCGCTGCCATTCGGTCTCGGTCATAGGGACGTTCTCCGCGAAAAAAATATTGCTCGACCTATTGCGCGGCATCTTTTCATATTTATCTATCTCAAACCCTCAGTTTTATACTGAATAAGATATATTATCGATTGCTTATCCTAGAAAGGAAACCCACTACATGATCATCGACCAGGCAACGGCAAAAGTGCTGACCAACCTTCTGCGCGAACTCTCCTCCGAACTGGACCTTCATCACGAAGATGACGAGTTCCACGCCCTTGAGCCAACGATCGAAACGTTGCGAGAGGCCGCTACCCTGATGACGGACGCGGGCCTTAAGACCCCTGAAGTCTACCACCATGTCATGCGCCGCTTCGAACGCTCGACTCGCTCCTAAGATAGCGGTCCGACAGCAAAATTCCACGGCGCCCAACCAACCCCTTCCACAGGAACGTTCGAGTATGATTGAAAATTTCGATCCATCCATGTCGAGCTCCCACTACCTGGCCCTGGCGCGTAAGCGCCACCTGGCCGGATCATCCAAACTGATCGAGGAACTGGCATGGATGCTTGACTACGACGCCTACGATTGCGGCCTCGACAAGAAGCACGTTGCCATCCTGCTCGAGCCGCTAAACTGGAGCGCCGCCGTGCGCGACGAGAACAGGCGGCCTCGGGTTTTTCTTGACGCTCGGGTGAACCAGAAGGGCAACGCGGAGATCAACTGGGCGAGAGGTGACCGCAACATCCTTTACGATGAAGACTTTCTCGCCAGATATGTGGCCTCGGCCCGGTCCTATGACTCGGTCCCGTGGCGGGGCCTTGGGGAGCTGATGTGGTGGAGGGGATACGAGTTGCTCGTCAGCAACGTCACCATCCGCAAATCCTCAGCAGCTGCCGCTCTTTTGTATGCTCATGCCGCCCGCCTTAACGAACTGTCGTCCTTCCTGGCTCGGCACGTAACATTGGTCGGATCTGTGGCGCTCAACTTCACCTATCAAGAAGGCCAGTTAACGGCCGCTGATTTCGTTCCAACCATTCCCACTGACCTCCTGCAGGAGATGATCCGGGAGCGCGGCCAGCGGACCGGGGCGATGCTTCGGGAGGCCGTCGAGCGTATGGGTAAGTTTGATCCCGAGGATCCTGAATGATCCTCCACGCTCTACCGTCTCTCCCCTTCTTCAAGTCATTCGCTGGTCCCCCTCGCCGCCCAAGTTCGCCCAGCCCCTGCATCGTTGTTTGGCCCTGCTTTGGGCTTGCCCAGCGGCATCTCGCGGGCGACCCGGCAAAGCTGTCCAACCACAGGCGCGAGAAGCAGCGGCGTGGCTGGGCGAATTTCGACAGACGTTTCCGTTCTGCAACTTCGCCTTTGGCGGGGCCATTTTCGAATTGGCTCGGCGGCCGGATTTATCGATCACCCGCGCATCTGGGCCGGCGGTGGAAGGGGTAGACCTTTTTTCGGGCGACGGGGCCGGGTGGCGGCGGGAATAGGTCCACTCATGCCCTTAAAAAAATTTCGCTTTTTCGAGTAATAGCACTCGGCGGCCTTACGGGTCTCTGCGCTAAAAAAATCGCTCTTCCTATAGTACCGCCTATTGGAGCCGTAGAACTCCGGCATCGACCAAACTAGATCAAGCACGCTCCGTGTATCGAAAGCCAGGACGTCTGCTGATCTATGAACACCTCCATTATTGAGAAGGGCAATCAGCCGGACGAAACTGCGCCGCTCCGGTTGGATATAGCAGCCCGCATCGCGTTCCCCGATGGAACGATGGGCGCAGCCGGGCTGCGCAAGGAACGGGACGCGGGACGACTTGTCACCGAAATGATCGCTGGCAAAGAATACGTCACGTTGGCCGCGATCGGCGAGATGAGGATCAGATGTCGAGGACTTCGAAAGGGACACGCCTTGTCTGGCGCGATGAAAGCAGGAAGCAGGACGGATCACTCCGCAGCCGCGCCGGTTGGTTCATCCGCGACGGCGCGACCTTCATCAGCGCTTGCGGCGGCACTGGCGACCGCAAACGCGCTGAAAAACGGCTCGCCAGCTACATCACCGAAAAGTATGAGCCGGTCCGAGAGCGCGGTCGTGATCCCGCTACCGTTGCGATAGCTGACGCCGTTACCATCTACCTGACTGACGTCGCGCCCAATCACGCCAAACCGAAGGAAACGGCCGGCCGACTGGTGGCCATCCTAAAATGGTTTGGCAACCGGATGATTGGCGACATCGACGGCAAAATCTGCCGGGACTATGCCAAGGCGCATGGCGGCGGTGCGGCCGCTCGCCGGCAGCTCGAAGACTTGCGAGCGGCACTAAATCACTATCACAAGGAAGGCTATGTAACCTCGACACCGGCGATCGTGTTGCCGGCGAAGTCTGCGCCACGTGATCGCTGGCTGACCCGCGATGAGGCTGCCGCGTTAGTCCGCTCGGCGTGGCGGATGCGCCAGTCCTGGAAGGGAGAGCCTAGTGACCGTCGGACTGGAAGACACGTTGCCCGCTTTATCCTAGTCGCTCTCTACACCGGAACACGTTCGGCGGCGATCTGCGGCGCTGCTGTCCGCCCCACGGAGGGTGCGGGCCACGTCGACCTTGAGCGCGGCGTGTTCTATCGTCGCGCAGCTGGCCGTCTTGAGACGAAAAAACGCCAGCCGCCGGTGCGCCTGCCCAGTCGCCTTCTTGCTCATGTTCGGCGGTGGGCGATCACGCCTCTTGAACTTAAGACCAGGCGTCGAGGCAAAAGTGAGAACATTGGCCGAATGATCGCCCAAGATTATGTTGTTGAGTGGAATGGCAAGCCGGTACAATCGATCAAGAAGGCCTTCCGTTCTGTGGTCGAGGCAGCGGGCCTCGGCTGGTACGACGAGGTGACAGCGCCGGACGGCACAATCAGGTCCGTGTTCCGCACCGACATTACCCCGCACATTTTTCGCCACACCGCTGCAACCTGGCTGATGCAACAAGGATCTGACCCGTGGGCCGCTGCCGGCTTCCTCGGTATGACGGTTGAGATGCTGATCCAGACCTACGGCCATCATCATCCGGATTTCCAAGCGGATGCGGCCCAGGCGATCGTGTCCAAGTCGCGGACCAGGAACCTGCCGACAAATGTTGTCCCCATGCCGAAAGCACGGAAGATGAACTCCCCCACAGCTCCCCACAGAAACCCCACAGATATGTCAGAAACAAACATGAACAAAGGTGGCCAGTCGTGATGGGGAATGCCGGAAATCCGGGCTTTTCTTGGCCGACCCTGTCGTTCGGGACGAGGGGGTCGCAGGTTCAAATCCTGCCACTCCGACCAGAAAAAACAGGTCCATTCCGGACACATAGGTTACGGTTTATATCGGAGACATGGGTAACACTTTTGGCCCGAAGGGGTTTTGGAGTGGTTCGAGCCTGCATGTC